>CAMNFV010000068.1 GCA_946537515.1 uncultured Ruminococcus sp.
GTCAGCTCCGGATCTGCGCCGAACAGTTCCGCTTGCAGATCCTGCACATCGCCCTTCCCGAGTATTTGCATCAATTCCGCTTCTGATACCATATCCTTGAGGAAATATCCGTCGGGAATCATGTCGTCTTTTTTATCCGGCGAATCGCTGAAAAATTTCCGCTGCGATTCTTTCACATCTCCGCGTGACAGGGGCATCTGCGGGGAGAGCTGCTGTAATCTGTTCAGCTGTGCTTTCCGCTGTTCAAAGATGAATCGGTACACTTCCTCGCAGTTATCAATGAACGGCAGGCGTATATATTCTTTGGTGCTTCTTGTGAAATCCATCTTCAGGTCAATCGAACCGATCATTCTTTTTTTCATCCTGTAGTTTACGCTGTCAATACAGTCAAATCTTGCGAGCGTGAAGGATTTCTCTTTTTTCGTCCGCGTGTAAATGCCCGCGTCAGTGATATAATATTCCACTTCGCTTTTCCCGGTGATTGCTCTCCAGATTCCCCGCAGATAAAAGAAGATCAGGAGAAGCTGGATCGGTGCGCATAAAATCAACGAAAAAAAACTCTCCATTACAGGGGCTAATATTTCAAAAAGGCCGAGAAATAATATAATCATTATTCCTCTCAAAAGGCCATAGTCTTCCGGAAACAGCGCATTCCGGAGATTCACGGATGAATCGGTTTTGCCCTGATAGTAAACCTTTTCGCCCGGATTCTGCTTCTTGTCGATTTCCATTGCTGTACTCCTTTTCTGAAGCGGCGGTTACTGTTCCTGCTGCATAAACTGATCGTCTGAATCTTCCGGGAATTCCGGCAGCGGATTGACAGTCGGATCGGGGAATGCGCCCGTCAGCTCCGAATTTGCACCGAACAGCTCCGCCTGGAGATCGGCGACGGATTCCTGCGGCAGGTCATCCGGAAATTCGTATTCCCCTACATAGTTCGGATTGAGAAACTTGCCGCGTTTTTTTCGCCGCAGATAGGACTGATCCATATTCCCGAAAAAAACGTCATCCGGGGTGCGGCCTGAAGGGGGCGGCGGCGGGATTCGCTGAATCAGCAAATCCTCCGGAAAAGACGGTACCTCAGACCGCACAGGTTCCTTTTGCTCTGTTGCTTCGCTCATGGGCTGATGATCCCGGATCTGCTGAATGAGATCATAAGCGGTCTGATAATCCGGAAGGAGTTCCAGCTTGTAGGACTGATAGCCGGAATCCTTACCGTAACCGCAGATCACGGTACCGAGATTGTATTTTAATTCCTCTATCTCAATGGTATGGAAGTATTCGATCGGTCTGCAAATTGTCTCCTCTCCGCCGTCTATACCGGTCTGAATATAAATATTTTTCTCCGAGATGCAATAATGCGTGTTTTTTGCTGCGAAATAGGACATGATAATCTGTACGATCCGGGCAATCAGAAACACAACCAACATAACACCTATAGTGAATGCCTTTATGTGTTTGGACATCAGCAGCGGGATTGCGGGCAGCAGTCCGAACAGCAGAAATGCTGTTAATGGGCTGAACAGCTTGTACTTCATTGCGGCCATTGGATCGGGCTTGCCGCGCCAGAGACTTTTTTCTTTACATAAATCTTTGATTGTCATTTCGTGTTCCTTATTTAGTTGTTCTGCTGCATAAACGGATTGTCTGAATCTTCCGGCAATTCCGGCAGCGGATTGACAGTCGGATCGGGGAATGCGCCCGTCAGCTCCGGATCTGCACCGAACAATTCTGTCTGAATATCTGTGACGCTCTCTTTCGGGAGCGCATCCGGATCAAATACTGCTTCTGACAGATCCTTCATATGCAGCGCACGCTGATCCCGGATCGTCATACAGAGGTTGTAATAATCCGGTACTTCGTGCATCGTAAATTCCCGGACTGTTCCGGCAGAGCGTGAGAAATATGAACAGACGATGTCACCCTTCTCTTTCAGTCCGTGCGAGACCGGCTTGACAGACTGGATATCTTCATAGAAGATATATTCTGTGCCGTCGTTATCGGTATCCTCACGTTCAATGCGGATGCAGCGCTCGTTCACAAAAAAGCGCGTACACGGCAGCTCCGGCCATTTCAGAGCAAGCTGCACAAAAAATGCGATTCCGAGCACCAGCGAAATACCTGACAGCTGCAGCCATATGAGCCGGGGCTCTGTCACGAGACGATACGGAAACCAGCACAGACAGCCCAGGCTGGCAAGCAGCAGATAAAGCCAGGGAAGCCGGAACAGTTTCTTATAAAACGTCGGATAATCACCTTCCGCCTGTGAGAAAAATAATTTTCCTTTCAACATCTCCTGGGGATCAATCTTGTTTTGCATATTGTTCAATTCACTTTCTTACAGACTGCTGCGGAAAAAGAAATTATCCGTATTTTCGTCTTTTTGTTCATCGGGAAACAGGGATTCCATTTCCGGTTCCCGGGGCTGGCTCCAGGGCGCCGGCTGATCCTGCGGGAGCGCATAGGGGCTCGCACTGTTCTGATAATCCGGAAACAGCGGGGCTGTTTTCTGCGGAAATACCGGTGCTGCATCCTCCTGAAATGCCGGAAGCGGATTGACCGTCGGATCGGGAAATGCTTCGCTGAGCTTTGCATCCGCGCCGAAAAGCTCTGCCTGCAAATCTGAGACGGATTCATCCGGCAGCGCTTCCAGAAATGCCTCCTGTTCCTCTGACATCGTATTGAGAAATTCACCGGGAGCTGCCGACGGATAGAGCGGATCTGCCGGCTGACCGAAGAATGCCGCCTGCGGATCCACGACAGTCTGTGCATCGGCTGTACGCTTCGGCTTCGGGATTTCCGGCGGATTGTTCTGTATCTGTCCGTAGGATGCCGGAATGTTTCTTTCGGTCAGGACATTCCGTTCGGCTGCAGCCGCATGCGGCGAAGATTCCGATGCCTGCGTATACTGCAGAACCTGCCGATTGATGAGCATTGCAATCTGCTGATAATTTGTGATATTGTTAATTGTAAAACTAGGTCTGTGAATGTTGCCTTTACTGGTGCGTGTTACGATCGGCGTGACAAAATTGCATACGATATCGCCCACATGAAATTTCCGGTCAAATATACCTTGTTTGGTGTCGGCATTGCGAATATTATCGAAGGAATAAAATTTCACATCATGCCCTGCGATCTTGCTGGTATACTGAATATAAATCCCCTTTGTTGTGACTGCGTAGCGCGTATTGCGTGCGCTTTTTTTGGCGGTCAGAATCCCGATGATATATATCCACACCGGCAAAAGATGAACCAGAAAGAATAAGAATTGACCGGAAATCAGGGCGTTTACAATGCCGATTGAAGTGATAAAGAAAAAATCAAATAAGAACCAGAGCAAAGCAATCGGAAGCAGCGGACTGAAGATGAATTCCCAGATCGAGCTTTTTTCATCTTTCGTTCCGGACCAGAGAATCTCCTCATTGCCTTTCAGCATCTCTTCGATTATCATATCAATACCCCTTCCTTCTGTCAAAAGAATGAAAACTGAATTGTCGATGATATACGGTCATGAACCCTGCTGATAAAATGTCCCCTGCGCTTCCTGCTCCCGGGATGCCTGATCCCTGTCGGAAGGATCGGGGACTTTGCCGGTTCCTTCCGGTTTTGTCTGGCTGAAGAACGGATCTTCCGGCGCCTTCCATTCCGGCAGCGGATTGACCGTCGGATCGGGAAACGCACCGCTGAGCTTTGCACTTGCGCCGAAAAGCTCTGCCTGCAAATCGGAGACGGAGTCGTCTGAGAGCATCGCGAGCAGTTCTTCATCCGTTGCAGCATCCGGGTCAAGAAATGTCGGTTCTTCACCGGGGCCGGGCATCATGCTGCGGACATCTCCGAAGAAGGCTGCCTGCGGATCACCGACCAGCCCTGCGGATTGGTTCCGCACGGACTTTTTCTTTTCTGCCTTTGCTGCGTTATTTGTCTGAAGCGATCTGGCTGAATTCGATACGGATTCTTCCAGTTCTTCTCTCGGCAGTTTCTGTTCCTTGGCAAGTGTCAGCATGGTTCGCAGCTCGATCAGCGGATCGGTATGGGTGTCATCATCTTTTTTCCGCCATGCGGTCAGCGGTGTCGGCTCACGGTATTTTTCTGCATCGCTGATACCGCCTGTCAGCCGTTTCCGCTCTTCCAGCTCATCCTTGCGCTGTTCGGATGACTTCTGGATCAGATCCATGACCTTCCCGAAATCCGGAATGTTGGTAATATTGCAGACCTGCATGCCGCTGTTTTTGGAGTAGCTGACAAATACAGAGCCAAATGTATTGTCGGTGCCGAATGTGCTGCCGCTGGCTGTGACTTTGTGCACCTTATCCAGCGGGATATACAATGTTTCTTCATTGTATTCCTTGCCTGTCTGGACATAAATGCCTTTGTTTGTAAGCATATAACGGGTACACTCCAGGTGCGATTTTGCCTTTTTTAATTTGGCAATCCGCTTGATCAGCGGAAGCGAGAGCAGGAAACCGATCATACCAACCGGAGAAAACAGCGATGTAAAAAAACCGTCTGAAAAGCAGTATGCACTGAACGCTGTGATTCCGAGCAGGGCTGACATGATCGACGGTATCCATGCCGCACCGATTTTTGCGTAATCAGTTTCCGTTTGTTCATGTTTTGTATAATCCCACAATATTTCTTCTGACGGATCATTGCCGAGTATCTGGTCAATTCTCATGTAAAGTCACCTCGATGTACGATTCAGGATATATTATTACATAGTATATCATTTGCAAAAACTTTTGTCAAGCGTCAGCAGGGCTGTTCTGCGCTGACTGGCCGTCATTAGCTGAATTCTTCTCACTCCTGCTTTCTCCCGCCTAATTTCTCCGGCTCAAGGGGGCGTTTTTTTGGTATATCGCCCATTGCGTTTTTCGCAATAGTATGGTATAATTACATCTGTATCCGGTTTCGCGGGTACTGAAAGGGGAAGTATCATCCATGATCATGAATCTGCATACCCATACGCACCACTCTCCGGATGCGCAGCACACCGTTGCCGAACGCGTCAGCGCGGCCAATCAGCTCGGTCTGCGCTTCATGGCGGTGACAGACCATGTCGAGATCAACCGCTACTATCCGGCATCCTACTACCATGCAGAGGAATCAGAGGAGTATTTCTATGACGGCGGCGGTGTGTTTGCACGATCGGCTGCCGAAATTACTGCGGCGCAGGCAAACTGCGGTCCGCTCACGCTGCTCTGCGGCTCTGAGATCGGACAGATCCCGCAGGATGTTGAAAAATCTGCGCTGATCTACAATGATCCGCGCACAGATCTGGTCATCGGTTCGGTGCATGAGCTGCCCGGAAGACCGGATTTCTATTTTCTCGATTATGACAAAGAGGATATTCCGGCGCTTGTGACAGCGTATTTTGAGGAAGTTCTGCGGCTGGCGCAGACCGACTGCTGGGATATTCTCGGGCATCTGACCTACGGGCTGCGCTATCTGCCCGACCGCAGAGCCTATGATCTGACACCGCACCTGGAACTGATCGACGCGATCCTCACAACGGTCATTGCAAAGAAGAAGGCGATCGAGCTCAACGGCTCCGGACTGCGCAAGCCGCAGCCCTATATTGACCCGGATCTCGCGCTCATTCGCCGCTATTACGATCTCGGCGGCAGAAACCTCACGATCAGTACCGATGCGCATGATACGAAATATCTCGGCTTCGGTGTCGATCTGCTCGAAGATATGGCGCGTGCAGTCGGCTTTACGGAACTCTGCTGGTTCGATAAACACGAAATACGGAGAATCGCACTATGAATCACAGAAAAACGTTCCTCTGCGCGGCGCTCTGCCTGCTGACTGTATGCAGCGGCACGGCCTGCGGTGCTTCACAAAACATTTCTGAATCTGTGTCAGATTCCGCTGCGCAGACAACCGCGGAATCCGGATCTGCGGAAACCGAACCGGCTGAATCAGCTGAAGAGAAATCAGCAGAAACCGAAAAGCAGGAGCCGGTCTATGACTATATCCACGGCGAAGAAGGCTATTTTTCGCTGCCGGCTTCCGGGCTCGGAACCCCGGTGAAATTGCAGACGGCCGGTACCTGCTGGGCCGTTTCCGCTTCGACTGCAATGGAATCCGGTGCGCTGGTCAGACACGGCAAAACAATCGCTGTCGATGCGCTCGATCTGCTCGGCGCCGTCTACTACCATAAGGATCAGAACGGTGACAGAACGGCCGAGGGCTGGCATCTTGCAGAGAATCTGACGGCTGAGGAGTTCGGCGGCTGGGGCTGGATGGTCACCGAGGCTGCCGCAGACGGGATCGGGGAAATTCTCCTTACCGAGACCAATGACTTTGAAAACTGTCCGCGGGAGCAGCTTCAGCAGATGATCCGGACGAACGGCGCAATCAGCATCAGCGTGCCGGACAGACAGAGCGCGAAAGGCTTCTTCGGCGATTATCAGACGGTCAATGATCCCGATGCAAAACCCGATCACTATGACCATGTTGTCACGATCGTCGGCTGGGATGACCATTTCCCGAAAAGCTATTTCCGCAACAAGGCTTCGCAGGACGGCGCATGGCTGATCCAGAACAGTCTCTCCGAAAAATATGCCTATTACTGGCTCTCTTACGATACAGAATTCCTCTCGCCTTACAGCTTTGATATCTCCGAGGATTACGGCGAGGTCGTCTCGTATGACGGCGGTAAGGAAAATCATATCGGCACTGACGATGAAACCGCAGTCGCGAACGTCTTTCATCATCCGGGCAAGCTGACCGCGGTCGGTACATATACGATCACCGACGGGCAGAAGTTTACCATAGAAATCCGCGATGCTGCAATGGAAAATGTCCTCTATACGCAGGAAGCGGAATATGCGGTCAAGGGCTATCACCTGACCGATCTCGAAATACCGCAGGATGTCAGCGATTATTCGGTCGTGCTGCGGTTTGCGGGCGATGCACCTGTCGAGGGCGAAGGCTTCTCCAATGAATTTCTCTCGTATCAGGCAGGTGCAGAGGCGGGACAGTCCTTTGTGCTGCTCGACGGCAAATGGGCGGATCTTTCGCTGAAGGAAACCGCCGATGCGCTGAAGCTCGATTTCGCACCGAACAATGCCTGCATCAAGGCTGTTTATGCAAAGTAATTCCATATACAAAGGAAGCAAGAAACTGTGAGCATTTTTGACCTCTTTAAGCAAATTGAATCCCAGACACCGACAGTCACCGGTCCCCCGGAATATATCATCGCGGGACTCGGCAATATCGGTGAGAAATATCAGAATACCCGACATAATGCCGGATTTATGATGATCGACGCCTTCGCCGAAAAGCACGGCGCAAAATTCGGCAAGCATCAGTTCAAATCGAATACCGCAATGGCAGAATGCGGCGGCGTCCGCTGCCTGCTGCTCAAGCCCGATACCTTCATGAACCTCAGCGGGCAGGCGGTCACCGAGGCGATGCAGTTCTATCAGATCCCGCCGGAGCATGTCATTGTCATCTATGATGACATCAATCTCGGCGTCGGAGAGCTGCGCATCCGCAAGAAGGGCAGCGACGGCGGCCACAACGGTATGAAGAATATCATCTATCTTTCCGGTGCGGATAACTTCCCGAGAATCCGCGTCGGCATCGGACAGAAACCGCATCCGGATTATGATCTCGCGGACTGGGTGCTCTCGGCATTCTCACCTGCGGAACGCGACATACTCGCAGAGACTGCAAATACAGTCAGCGAGGCTCTTGCGCTCATGGTGAAGGATCAGACCGATCTTGCGATGAACCGCTATAATACCGGAAAACAGAAAAAAGCAAAAGCACCGAAATCCGATGCACCTGCACAGCAGAGTGAGGAGGGCGGAACATGCAGTTGAAACAATTTGCTGCCTGCCTGCTTGCTGTCTGCTGGATCGCAGCGACCGGATGCAGCGCCGGCAGCGGAAATGATGAGAGCAGCGGCTCCGGTCTCTGGCTCGGCATTGAGCCGGCACAGGAGGATGAATTCGGCAAGGCGACTTATGAGGACGGCCTCTATCTCTCACAGGAGGTGCTGGAACCGCAGCCTGATCCCTATGTCGATGACAAGAAAAAAGACCGCGACGGCACAACCGATGAGGGCATCCGGTATACGCTCTATCAGGAACACGCCGAAATCACCGGGCATACCGATGATTTTGATGCCGAGGAGCTTGTGATCCCGGAGACGATCGGCGGGCTGCCGGTCACGAAAATCGTTTCCGTTCCGGTTTCCGATACCAATAAATTTGAAGCGGAAAATGACGGCGGCTTTTACAGCTGCTTTACGCTCTCGAAGGTCACGATTCCGGACGGCTTGTATGAGATCGGAGATTATGCATTCTACGGATGTAAGAATCTGCGGGAGATCGAAGTGCCGGAAAGCGTTATGCATATCGGACGGCGGGCTTTTGCAATGTGCTCCTCGCTGGTTTCGCTGACGGTCCCTTCCGGAATTGATACGATCGGGGATAACGCATTTGCGCAGACACCGTGGTACGATGATCTGCTCTTCCACCGCGATCTCATCATCTTCAACGGCAGACTCTATGATGCCGGAAAGCGCTGCACCGGCGAGATCATTGTACCGGACTATGTGGTTTCCGTTGCAGATTATGCATTTTATTCCTGTCCGGAGATCACGGCAGTCGTTCTGCCGGAAAATGTGCAGTCGGTCGGGCGATGTGCATTCCGGGATTGCCCGCAGCTGAAATCGGTCGTCATCAAGAATCCGGACTGCGAAATCTATGCGGATACATCCACCTTCAGTAATAAGAAGAACACCGGCGATAAGGATTATTTCCGCGGTACGATATACGGCGATCCGGATTCAAAGGTCGAGAAATTTGCAAAGAAGTTCAGCTATCATTTTGCAGAGACTGACAAATTTACGCCGGAGAAGCAGAAATCCAAATAAATCGAATCTTGTCACAGGGGGTATCCGCTCGGATATCCCCTGAAACCCTTGCATATCCAAAAAGGAGATCTCTATGCAATTCTTTACCGAAGCAGCCGGTCAGCTGCCCGTTCTCAGGGAGCTCAGAGCTGCGTGCAGCAAAAAGCTTTCCCCGATTTCGCTGACAGGTGTTTCACAGATCCATAAGGCGCAGATTCTGCTGACGCTTTCGCAGGAGCAGCCGCTGCTTGCCGTTCTGCCCGATGAATCCGCTGTCCGGCAGATCTGTGAGGATATCAATTTTATGGCGGGAAAGCGCATTGCAAGGCCGTATCCTGCGAAGGAACTGAATTTTCTCGAAGCTGCCGGCATTTCCCGCGAATATGAGCAGCTCCGGCTCAGCGCGCTGACTGCGCTTTGCAGCGGGGAATGCCGCGTCATTGCCGCCTCTGCCGAAGCAGTCATGCAGTATACGCTGCCGCGGGAGATTCTCGAAGCGCGCACGCTGCATCTCCGGATCGGCGGCAGCTATGAACATGATGCGCTGACGGATGCGCTCACCGCACTCGGCTATCTGCGCTGTGAGCAGGTCGATGCGCCCGGGCAGTTCTCTGTCCGCGGCTCGATCGTGGATATCTTTTCGCCGCAGAATCCGCTGCCGGTGCGTACTGAATTCTGGGGCGATGAGATCGACAGCATGGCATGGTTTGAGCCGGAGACACAGCGCCGCACCGATATTCTCGATGAGGCGGAGATCATTCCGGCGGCCGAAGCACTCCCGGATGCTGCATCGCTTGCGGAACGCATCCGCGAAACGGCAAAGCTCATCCGCGGCAAGCACGCAGCCGAACTGAAGGCGCAGCTCACAGGCGATGCAGAGAAGCTTGAAAGCGGTGTGTCGCTGCTCAATATTGATCTGTATTTCCCGCTGATCTATCCGCAGCAGGCGACGGTCTTTGACTATTTCAGCGGCAGCATTGTCCTCTGCGAAACGAGTGCGCTGACCGATGCGCTGCAGGGACTGCAAGCGCGGTATAATGAAGATGTCAAGCTGATGCTCGAAGACGGCAAGATGTGCCGGCAGCTCGCGGGATATTACCTGGATATGAATACGGTTCTGACAGAAGCAAAGGCGCATCCGCTGATCTGCATGAACGCATTTCTCAGCAGTACGAGCAGCTTCAATTATCAGAAGATGCTCTCCGTTGAGGCGACACAGAATGCACCCTGGGGCGGCAGTACGCGCATCCTGACCGAGGATTTGCAGGAACTCTGCAAGCGCGGCTATCGCGTCATGGTCTGCGGCGGAACTGAAAAAACGCTCCCGATTCTCATGCAGGATTTGCAGGAGAGCGGCATTGACTGTGCGATCGCGGATGAGGATTCTGCTTCCGAGGCGGGCAAGGTTTTGCTGATGCGCAGCGGTCTCTCGGCGGGCTTTGAATATCCGGCGATCAAATATGCCTGCATCGCGCAGAGCAAGGCGCAGAGCACCGTACTCAAAAAACGGCGTTTCAAAAAAGGTCAGGAGATCCGTGCGCTTTCCGAGATTTCCGAGGGGGATGTTGTGGTTCATGCGGCACACGGCATCGGCCGGTTCAAGGGCATCAAAAAGCTCGATATGGACGGCATCACCAAGGATTATATCACAATCGAATATCTCGGCGGCGATGAGCTTTTCGTCCCTGTGACGCAGCTTGACCTTGTTTCGCGCTATATCGGCGGCAAGGACGATGTCGCAGTCAAACTCAATAAGCTCGGCTCGCAGGAATGGCAGAAAACACGTACCAACGTCAAAAAAGCAGTCAAGGATATGGCGGCGCAGCTGATCCGGCTCTATGCCGCACGCGAAAAGGCAGTCGGATTTCGCTTCGATGCCGATGATGAGATTCAGCGCGATTTTGAGGAGCGTTTCCCGTATATCGAAACGGCCGATCAGCTCCGCAGCGTCGAGGAGATCAAGAAGGACATGGAGCGTGACCGGCCTATGGACCGGCTGCTCTGCGGTGACGTCGGATTCGGCAAGACCGAGGTCGCATTCCGTGCGGCGCTCAAATGCATTCTCTCCGGCAAGCAATGCGTCATCCTCGCACCGACGACCGTTCTCGCGCATCAGCACTACGAGACGGCGCTGCGGCGGTTTGAATCGGTCCCGGTCAATATCGAATTACTCTCGCGGTTCCGCACCAAAAAACAGCAGACCGAGATTCTCAAAAAGACCGCGAACGGCACGATTGATCTGCTGATCGGCACGCACCGTCTGCTCTCCAAGGATGTGAAATTTGCATCGCTCGGACTGGCGATCATCGACGAGGAGCAGCGCTTCGGTGTTGCGCATAAGGAGCGCTTCAAGGAAGTATTCAACGGCATTGATATCCTGACGCTCTCCGCGACGCCGATCCCGCGCACGCTGAATATGGCACTCTCCGGCATCCGCGATATGAGCGTCATTGAGGAGCCGCCGCAGGACAGATATCCTGTGCAGAGCTTCGTCCTTGAATACGATGCGGGACTGATCGTCCAGGCGATCCAGCGCGAGCTCAAGCGCGGCGGCCAGGTCTACTATATTCATAACCGCGTGGAAACGATCCGGCAATGCGCAGGCAAATTGCAGGAGATGCTCCCGGATGCGCGCATCGGCTATGCACACGGCAAAATGACCGAGCTCGAAATCAGCGAGATCTGGAACCGGCTTGTCGAACATGAAATTGATATCCTTGTCTGCACGACAATCATCGAAACCGGCGTCGATGTGCCGAATGTCAATACGCTGATCCTGGAGCAGGCGGATCGCTTCGGCCTCTCGCAGCTCTATCAGCTCCGCGGCAGAGTCGGGCGCTCCAACCGGCGTGCCTATGCGTATTTTACCTATCAGAAGAACCGCTCGCTGACGGAAGTCGCGGAGAAGCGGCTTGATGCAATGCGCGAATTCACACAGTTCGGCAGCGGCTTCCGGATCGCGATGCGCGACCTTGAGATCCGCGGCGCGGGCAGCATTCTCGGCGGTCAGCAGCACGGCCAGATGGAGCAGGTCGGCTATGAGATGTACCTCAAAATGCTCAATGAGGCGATCGCAGAGGAAAAGGGCGAGCCGGTCAAGGCGCCGGCCTGTACGGTCGATATCCAGGTCGAGGCACATATCCCGGAGGACTATATCTCCAGCATGACCTCGCGGCTCGAAATTTACCGCAGAATCGCGCTTGTCGAGACAGAAGCCGATCAGACCGACCTCATTGATGAGCTGATCGACCGCTTCGGTGATCCGCCGAAGAGTCTGCTCAATCTCATCGGGGCCTCGCTGCTCCGCAATACCGCCGGACGGCTCGGCATTACCGAAATCTCACAGAAGCGCGGCGCGCTCTTCTTCTTCGTCACGCAGCCGAATGCAAAACAGCTTCAGGCGCTGATGATGCAGTATTACGACCGCATTGCCTTCAACGATAAGACTGCGCCGTATTATGTCGCCGTGCGCGTCAAAAAAGGAGAGCTTTCCGTCGATCTGATGCGGGATGTTATCGCAATATTTGAGAAGAATGCCGAAAATCGGGCTGAAAATACGTAAAAAACGGCTTCGGTTTGTGCAATGTGTCGAATACTTCGCGGGTATCTTTCCACATCTTTGGCGTAGAAGCGAATGGACTTTTTTTGTGCAAAAGTGTTATAATGGGGCTATAAATAGGTGCCGTTCCAGGTCGGCACTCTTGATGTATGGAGGAATAGTAACATGAAGATCAAGTCTATGATCGCAGCACTCGCTGCAAGCGCTATCGCAGTTTCTGCGCTGGCTGTCTCTGCTTCCGCTGAAGTACTGAAGAAGGTCGGCAATGAAAAGAATGCTGAAATCTACATGGTTCCGGTTGACGGTCTCGATCTTTCCAAGCTTGATAAGATCGTTGCAGAGGTTTCCTGCGATTCTACGAAGACGAACGGCTGCATCGGTTACAATGATGTCGATGGCAAATGGGTTCAGCATGAGTTCAAATCTGAAATTGAATCCGGCGTGATTGAACAGAATTGGGAAAAAGACGGCCTTGCAGGTACTGTCAAGGACGGCCTTCAGGTTCAGCTCTGGTGGGTAGAGCCGAAGAAGGATGCTGACGGTAATGAGTCCGACGGTACTGCACAGGTCAACAGCGTCAAGCTGCTCGATAAGGACGGCAATGAGCTGACCAAGACCGAAACACAGGCTACGACCACAACGACTGAGAAGTCCGGCGCTGCTGTGACCACTACAACAACCGCGAAGGATACCAAGAAGACCGATTCCGCTAAGACCGGTGATGCAGGTGTCGGCGTTGCTGTTGCAGCTCTCGGCCTCGCATCTGCTGCTGCTTTTGTTGCACGCAAGAAGGACTAATCTATAAAAAACGCGCAGAAGCGCGGATAATTGAACGTTTCCGAATGCCCTCTGCTGATTTGTAGGGGGCATTCGTCATGAAACAAATTGTTTTGATATGGAGGAAAGAACCATGAAACTGAAAAAAATGCTTGCAATGCTTTCTGCCGTTGCGATGCTCGGTGTGCTCGGTTCCTGCGGAAAGGATACCGCGGACAGCAGCTCCGCCGCAGAGACTTCTGTACCGGAAACGACCGCTGCGGAAACATCAGAAGAGAGCAGCGAAGAGGAATCCTCTGTTTCTGATCCGCTGCCGAGAGATGTCGGCCCGGTCGATGCCAATGCGATCACCTTTGACGACGATGATATGTGTACCGCACATCAGATGGGCGACGGCAACGATGAATGCGATATTGAGCTGTCGATCGTCGATCTGGACGGCGACAAAAAGCTCAAGTTGCATCCCTTGAAAGCGGATACGGATGCCGAATACGGCGTTGTGAAGCTTGTGTTTAATCTGCCTCAGATGCTCGGGCTGGAGAATGTTGGAAATATCGGAAAAATCAGCGTTGATTTTACCTGTATCGCAAACGGCACCTGGATCAATGATGACGGCAGCGAATCGCTGGTTGTCGGCAACTTCCTCGGCACAGTCGGCGGAAGCATTGCTTCAGAAAAAGGGTATGATGAAGAGGACAATCTCATCCAGAATACCTGGGCACAGACCGATTTTTCCTATCAGGACTGGGAACACAGCGAGGGCTCCTGGCGCTGCGAGACGGTTATTCCGTTCAAAAATCTGCCCGCAAACGGCTATGCTGCAAACGATGAAGGCGCCTCGCTCGTCATCATGCGCTGGAAACAGAAGAATGATGTTGATATTTACATCGACAACCTGACTTTCTATGACAAGGACGGCAATTCCATGCCGGTGATCCACGCGGATGCTGCGGAGGAGACCGGTGCAGAGGCTGCCGAAGAGGCTCCGGCTGAAGCGGAAACTTCTGCGGAGAGCAGCGAGGAATCTTCTGAATCCGCTGCTGAATAATGTATATTGAATAAAACCGCCTTTACACGAAGGGCGGTTTTTTCATCCGGGCGGGCAGCAGGCCATGCCTGCATTCGTTGAT
>CAMNFV010000069.1 GCA_946537515.1 uncultured Ruminococcus sp.
AAGGGCGGCAAGATCGGTCTGTTCGGCGGCGCGGGCGTCGGCAAGACCGTTCTGATCCAGGAGCTGATCAACAATGTTGCGAACCAGCACGGCGGCATCTCGGTTTTCACCGGTGTCGGCGAGCGTACCCGTGAGGGCAATGACCTCTATCACGAAATGAAGGACAGCGGCGTTCTCGAAAAGACCTGCCTTGTCTACGGTCAGATGAATGAGCCGCCCGGGGCAAGAATGCGTGTTGCGCTTTCCGGCCTGACGATGGCGGAATACTTCCGCGATACCGAGGGACAGGACGTTCTGCTGTTTATCGACAATATCTTCCGTTTCACGCAGGCAGGCTCGGAGGTTTCCGCGCTGCTCGGTCGTATGCCTTCTGCCGTTGGCTATCAGCCGACGCTTGCAACCGAAATGGGTGCGCTCCAGGAGCGTATCACATCGACCGGCAAGGGCTCGATCACATCCGTTCAGGCGGTTTATGTGCCTGCCGATGACCTGACTGACCCGGCACCTGCAACGACTTTCGCGCATCTGGATGCGACCACGGTTCTTTCCCGTCAGATCGCTTCGCTCGGTATCTATCCGGCAGTTGATCCGCTGGAATCGAGCTCGCGTATCCTTTCGCCGGAGATCGTCGGTGAAGAGCATTATCGCGTCGCACGGCAGGTGCAGACCATTCTGCAGCGCTATACCGAGCTTCAGGATATTATCGCGATCATGGGTATGGATGAGCTTTCCGATGAGGATAAGCTGACGGTTTCCAGAGCCCGTAAGGTGCAGCGCTTCCTGAGTCAGCCGTTTTCTGTCGCAGAGCAGTTTACCGGTATGGAGGGCAAATATGTCCCGATCGCTGAAACAATCCGCGGCTTCCGTGAGATCATTGACGGCGAGCATGACGATATTCCGGAATCTGCATTCCTCTTTGCAGGAACGATCGACGATGTGCTTGAAAAGGCAAAGACGCTGGAGGAGGATGCGGAATGAGCACCTTCTCTTTGCAGATCATTACACCGGAAAAGATTTTCTTTGAGGGTGAGGTGCAGCGCGTGATCGTCCGTACCACAGAGGGTGATGTCGGTATTCTCGCAAAGCACGAAAAATATGTTGCTGCGCTTCCGTCCGGGCCGGTCAAAATTACGATGCCGGATGGAACAGAGCGTCTTGCGGCGCTCTCCGGCGGTGCGGTAAAGGTATCTCCGTCGATGACGGCGATCCTTGCGAACGCGGTCGAATGGGCAGAGGATATTGATGTTGACTGGGCAAAGCGCTCCGAGCAGGATGCGCTCCGCCGCAAGGAAAACAGCAAGGATCAGCAGGAGCTTCAGTATGCGGAGATGAAACTCAAGCGTGCGCTGAACCGTCTGCGCGTATCCTCTATGAAAGATTAAAATGCAGAATCGGAAAAAGGTTATCATATATGAATAAAACAAAATTTCTCGGAATACTGACAATCATCTGCTTCTGCTTCGGTGCGGCGCTTCTGACGGATCTGCCGAAATTTCTGAAGTATCAGAAGGGCGATATCAAGGATTATGCGACCGTGCAGGCCGGAGAGCTGAAAAAAGGCGACCTGGTGCAGGGTACGATTGATATCACAGAGGGTGCCATTGCCGAAAATGAGGAAACCAATTCGACATTCGGTATTGAGACCTCAAAGCGCACAACATCGCAGTATTATGCGGTCTATATGTATAACGGGAATTATATTCTGTACCAGACAGGAAATCAGGAGCAGTACCAGACACTTGACAAGCTCGCGAAGGAATGCGAAGTCTATTTTGATTCTCTGGATGCTGTTTACGGCGAGGAAGGATCCGGCGATGCTTCCGGGATCGTCCAGCCGCAGACAACAATGGATTTCACCGCGGTTGTCGAAGAGATTCCGGATGATCTCAGCGCGATCTTCCGGGAGTGGTACGGCGAGGGCTTTGATCAGGAATGTGAGACTGTCATGCTGACCTATGCTGATTTCAGTCGCTTCCTGCGGATGATTATTGTCGGCGCAGTCAGCGCGGTGCTCGGCATTGTGTTCCTGGTGCTCACGATCGTTTCCTGGCGCAAATCCAAACAGTTCAGTTACTGATCTGCGGGGATCAGTCTGCATATTATTCTGAAAGAAGAGGGGATTCTAATGAAAAGGATGAAACGTCTGACAGCAGTTCTGGCTGCTGCCGCCATGCTCGCAATGAACGGCTCGGTTCTGCCGACGGCGCAGATTGCCGTTTCTGCTGCGGGCGACACGCAGGATGACTGGCTGCATGTCGAAAACGGCAAGGTCGTCGATAAAGACGGCAAGGAAGTCTGGATGACCGGCGTCAACTGGTTCGGCTATAACGCAGGACGGCAGGTCTTCGACGGCGTCTGGTCAAAGAACATGCACAGTATGCTCAATCAGATCGCTGATCACGGCTTCAATCTGCTGCGTGTTCCGATGTCCACACAGATCATTCTGCAATGGAAAAACAAAAAGCCGGATACCGGCAGCGGTGTCGGTGAAGTCAACATGATGGTCAACCCCTATGAGAATCCGGAGCTGACAGTCGGCGGCGGCGTGGACGGTGCCGGTCAGTATGAGCTGAAATACAGCTTTGATATCTGGAATATGGCAGTTGACTGGTGCCGCGAAAACGGCATGAAGATCATGGTCGATATCCACAGCGCAACCACCGCGGCAATGGGCCACCAGAAACCGCTCTGGTATGACGATAACTTCTCTGAGAAGGATTGGCTTGAAGCGCTGGAATGGTTTGCCGATTATTACAAGGATGATGATACGATCATTGCGATCGACCTCAAAAATGAGCCGCACGGCAAGCCGGAGGAAGGTACATTTGCCAAGTGGGATGATTCCAAGGACGCAAACAACTGGAAGTATGCCGCTGAAAAGGGCGCAATGGCCTGCCTCAATCAGAATCCGAATCTGCTGATCATGATCGAAGGCATTGAGTGCTATCCGGATTTTGAAAAGGGCGCTGACTGGACGACTCCTGCCGTTGACTACGCACACTATGATGAGCCGTCCAAGATCTTCGGCGCATGGTGGGGCGGCAATCTCCGCGGTGTCAAGGATCATCCGGTCGATATCGGTGAATTCAAGAAGCAGATCGTCTATTCGCCGCATGATTACGGCCCGCTGGTCTGGAAGCAGAAGTGGTTCTACATGGATGATGATTCCAAGACCTTCAGCCGTGAAACGCTGCTCGATGATTACTGGCGCGACACATGGGCCTATCTCGTTGAGGACAATATGTATCCGCTGCTCATGGGCGAGTGGGGCGGCTTTATCGACAAGGAGCACGATCCGACCGGCGAAAATAAGCATTGGATGCAGGAGCTGCGCGATTACATGATCGACAAGCACATCCACCATACATTCTGGTGCTTCAATGAGAACTCCGGCGATACCGGCGGACTTGTCTATGATGATTTCGGCAAGTGGGATGAGGATAAATATGCATTTGTCGAAAAGGCACTCTGGCAGGATGACAAAGGCGTATTCATCGGTCTGGATCATGAGATTCCGCTCGGCGCAAACGGTCAGTCTCTGAGTGAGTATTACGGCGGCGGTATCTCCGGTACACGCCCGACAACGGTTTCGACAACCGAAACAACCAAGGATACGACCACGAGCACAACCGAAAGCACAACGACTTCTGAAACGACGACTTCTTCCTCGGTCACGACGCCGAAAACAACAGAGTCTTCTGAATCGGAATCCGGGAGGGATCCCCAAAACACCAAATGGGGCGATGTCAACTGCGATAAAGCTGTTGATGTTTCCGATGCTGTTCTGCTCAGCCGCTTTGTCGCTGAGGATTCGGAGGCGAGTATTACATCGGCGGGCAAAGTAAATGCCGATGTTGACGGTGACGGCAACCTCACCGGCGATGATGTGCTCAAGATTCTGAAGAATATCTCGAAGCTGATTTCGGATGAAGAGCTTGCGCCGAAAAAGTAAACAAAATCAAAGACAGGCGGCACCTTTCTTGCCGCCTGTCATGCTGTATGGGAGGACGCTATGAGTCTTGAACAGGTACCTGCATCGGAGCGCATTCACATCGGATTTTTCGGCGCACGGAATGCCGGAAAATCGAGTCTGGTCAATGCGCTGACCGGACAGGAAGTCTCGATCGTATCTGCGGTCGCCGGCACAACAACAGACGCCGTCATGAAGAGCATGGAGCTTCTGCCGCTCGGTCCGGTCGTACTGACCGATACCGCAGGCTATGACGATGACGATGCACAGCTCGGTGCACAGCGCATCGAAAAGACAAAGCGCGAGCTCTTCCGGACGGATCTTGCGGTGCTGGTTGCGGATGCGGCGAAGCCGTTTTCGGAAACAGAGCAGGCTTTGCTCAAACTGTTTGCACAGGAGCATACACCGTATCTGATCGCGCTGAATAAATGCGATACGCTTGAGGAGCGCCCCGCGGTGCTGCCGGAACATGCCGTTCTGACGAGCAGCGTCACCGGTGAGGGCATCACGGCGCTCAAGGAAATGCTCGGTGCGCTGGCGAAAACCGATGCGCCGGAGCGTTTTATCATCCGGGATCTGATCGAACCGGGAGATATGGTGATCCTCGTTACGCCGATTGACGAATCTGCGCCGAAAGGCCGTTTGATTCTGCCGCAGCAGCAGACGCTGCGTGAGGTGCTCGATGCACATGCCAATGCGCTGCTTGTTCAGCCGGAGGAGCTTGCCGGTTTGCTGCGGGGACTGCGTGAGCCGCCGCGGATGGTTGTGACGGACAGTCAGGCGTTCGGCGCGGTTGCGGGAATCGTGCCGCAGGATGTGCCGCTGACATCGTTCTCGATACTCATGGCGCGGTATAAGGGCTTTCTGAAAACGGCTGTTGCGGGTGCCAGAGCGCTGAAAACGCTCCCGGACGGCGCAAAGATACTCATTGCAGAGGGATGTACGCATCACCGGCAGTGCAATGACATCGGAACCGTGAAGCTGCCGCGTGCGATTGAAAAATATACCGGCAGAAAATTTGAATTGTCGTACAGCTCCGGCGGCACGTTCCCGGCCGATCTTTCCGGCTATGATCTCGTGATTCATTGCGGCGGATGTATGCGGACAGAGCGCGAAATGCGCTGGCGGATGCGGACAGCCTGCGCGCAGGGGATCCCGTTCACAAATTACGGCGTCACACTCGCGGAATGCACCGGCATTCTGGAGCGCACGCTGATGCAGGAGCTTTTGCTTCAGTAAAAAACGCGGAATCGCAGCAAAAACTGTGATTCCGCGTTCTTTTTATCGGTTATGCCAGGCTGTGATTTCCGATACCAGCTTTTGGAGACTGGTAAAGTGCAGATAATGTTCGCCTTCGATGACGACAACTTTACTCTCCGGATTTGTGACAATCTCCTTGTGGAGTCCTTCCCATTCCGGCATCATGTCGCAGTTGCTTTTTGCCAGAACATAGAGCACCGGCACGCTCTCCGGGAATTTCATATCGTGACAGGTTTTGAAATTCGTTCCGAGCATCCGCATCTCATCCATCAGCGTATCATTGATGCCTGCCATGCAGTAGAGCGCCTTTGCCTTTTGGAGATCCTCGCCCTTGAGTGTCGGGACCTGCGCGGCAGTCTGTTCAAAGCTGAGCTCACAGAGTACGCGGTTGATGCCCGAGTCGTAGAGCAGGGGGCGCATGATTTTGTAAAGCTTATAGACATTCTCAGGTTTGGATGTCGCGTTGTCCATATCGCCCTGACGCGGCACGGATGCATCTATGCCGATGAAGCCCTGCACTTCATCCGGATACATATTTGCATAGTTCAGCGCATAGAGGCCGCCGATTGAATGCGCGATCAGCGTGCATTTGCTGCGGTCGATGAAATCAAGCAGACTGTGCAGCTCCTCGCAGTAGTTTTTGACGCTGCGTTCGGTGACGGCACCGTCGCTGAGGCCGTATCCAAGCGGCTCAACCAGCACGAAGTTATATTGATCGCGCAGTTCCGTGATAAACGAATCAAATTCGTAGCGGACGGTCGGGCAGCCGTAGCCCGGCAGAATGACAGCCGTATCTTCCAGACCGTTGTCAATGATCGTGTAGTTCATTTTCACGCCGTCTGCGGTTGTGTAATATTCGCCATAGGCATTTGCTGCGAATGCACGGTCTTTTTTGCTGCAAATTCTGTGCCGGATTGCGAGAACTGCGACCAGCAGCAGAATAATCAGCAGGATGATTCCGAGGATTTTGAGAATGGTTCTGAGGACTATGTGCTTCTTTTTCGGTGTAGATTCGCTGTTCATTGTTTGATTCCTTTCGTACTGAAACTGTATTCAGTCAGATACCCCCGTCCAGAGAAGCGGGGGTATCGAATGAATTGTGATTCGATTATTCGCCGTATTGGGTGTTTCCGTTGTCCTCGCAGACTGCGTAGAGATTGGTCTCCCAGGCCGGGATATAGGGCAGATGCCGGATGAACAGGCGATAGCGCGGATTGATGCGCTTGACCAGCAGCGGCAGCTCAAAAATATCCTCATTGCGGTGATAGAGCGAGATCATCAGCTTCGGTGCATAGCGCGCGATCGAGCGACTGGCGCCCCAGAGTGCTTCACGCTCTGCGCCCTCAACGTCCATTTTCAGGAGCGTGACCGGATTGCCTGCGAGCAGATTGTCAACGGCTCTTGCGGGCGTCATCGCGCCTTCCATCGCAATCGCGGATTGTCTGCCGGCCTTTGCGCCGAAGGGCAGCTCAGTATCCACGCACCATGCCGTGCATTGATAGCATTGCACAGAGGGCGTATCTCCGACAAATTTGACAAGCTTTTTATAATTCTTCTTATCCGGTTCAACCGCGATGATGCGGTGATATTTGCCGCGGGTATATTCGAGCATTTCGCGGATCGTATCGCCGTTATAGGCGCCGAGATCGACATAGATTTCATGATTGGTCGGCTTGAGGACGCGGTTCCAGATCTCATCCTTGCTGTCCACCTGGTCGATCAGATAGGCCGGATTGCCGCTGATCTTGAAGTTGATGATATTGGCATAGATCTGACGGGAGCGTTCATCGGCCAGTGACTGATAGACAGCCTGGATCTCTTCTTCATGCTCGGTGCAGTATTCCGGCGTAAAGAGTCCGCCGCCGACGACCGGAACATCCGGCACATAGAGCTGATATTTTTCACCGAGCGTCCGGATGCGGTCGATCATCGCAGGGGAGCAGACGGCAAATGCCAGAACGACGACAAAATCATCGAGCTCCGCTTCCAGCTCGGAGAGCTTCCGGACCGGATATCCTGCAAAATCATGGCCGCGGACAAACTCATCGCTCGCGAAAATGCCGGCTGCCTTGATGCCGTAGGTACGCATTGCCGCGAGGATCCTGACAGCGCCGTCGCCCATACCATAGAGGTAGATCGGGCGTGTTTCGGCCTTCAGGCGCTCCCAGACGGATATTTTTTCTGTAACAAACTGAAGCATTTCAGTCAAGTCCCTTCGTGAGATTATTCGTGATCGTGGCAGTCGCAGTCACAGTCCGCGGCATCAGCCTGTGAATGATCTATCATATCATCATTGTGATGCGCATGACCGCCGCCCATGCCGCCGGTGATCGCATAGAGATCTCTGCCTCTGGTGTTATAGCGATCGCGTTCAGCATTGATCTGCTTGTCAAGCTTCGCGAGAAAATCACGCGGATTCTTGATGCAGTGAACTTCCTTTTCCGGCGTATCGGTATCGCGTACATAGATGATGACAGTACCGCAGCCGACAAGGCGCTGCCAGAAGGGGAGTTTGAGCTTTTTATCGGTGACCTTATAGAGATCGAGCTCATCCTCATCCAGATTAAAGAGGCCGGTTCTTGTGATAAATTTCGTATCTGTCAGGAAATATTTGGTAAATGTCCAGGGAAGACCGAAGATCGTGCGCTTTCTGTCCTGCCAGATATAATCAATTTCCTTTTTCTTGCTCATGCAGATCACTCCATTCTGTTGAATTATGTTTTACAGGCTGATGACGGTCATGCCGCCGGCTTCTGCCTGCACATTTCTGTTTGTACCCGCGACCTCGATCATGAATTTGCGGTCTGTTGCGGGATAGGTAACGGTAATGCGGTTTGCTTCGCGTTTTGCGGTGATTGTGAGGTCAATGCCGCCTTCTGCGCGATAGATTGTGCAGGATGCAGTCTGACCGTCTTGCAGTCCGCAGATCAGTACGGAGGCATTTTGGAGATAATCATAGCAGACATCTCCTTTGAAATCACCACATACAATGATCGAACCCGGTTTGACATAGACCGGCATTTCCAGATAGCTGCATCTTCTGCGATACCACCTTCCGCCCTTTGTCAGCGGCGCATTCACAGCACCGAGCAGGTTGAACCATTCACCCTCCGGCAGATAGAATTCCGCAATGCCGCTCTCATCAAAGACCGGTGCGCAGAGCAGGCTTCCGCCGAGCATATACTGCCGGTCGAGCGTCAGGCAGGCGGGATCGTCTGCGTAATCTATGACCATTGCGCGCATCATCGGGATACCGGTCTGATGTGTCAGATTGGCCTGTGCCCAGAGGTAGGGCATCAGTCTGCCCTTGAGGTTGGTAAAGAACCGCAGGACGGCACATGCATTCTCCGGATCCTGCGGATCATCCTCCTCATATTTCCACGGAACGCGGTAAGAGGTAGAGCCATGCAGCCGGCTGTGTGTGCTCATGAGTCCGAATGCGACCCAGCGTTTATAGACATCGGCAGAGGCAGTCTGCTCAAAGCCGCCGATATCGTGGCTGAAGAAGCCGAATCCCGAGGCGCAGAGCGAAAGTCCGCCGCGCAGCGTTTCTGCCATGGCAGAATACTCCGCAGCGCAGTCGCCGCCCCAATGGACGGGGAATTTCTGTCCGCCGGCCGTCGCGCTTCTTGCAAAGAGAACGGCCCTGTCCCTGCCCTTGCAGCCTTCAAGTGCCTCAAAGACAACCTTATTATAAAGGTATGTATAATAATTATGCATCGCAGCGGGATCGGAGCCGTCATAGTAGACAACATCGGTCGGGATGCGTTCACCGAAATCGGTTTTGATCGCATCCACGCCGTCCGCACAGAGCTTCCGGATGCCGTCCGCGAACCATTTGCAGGCATCGGGATTAGTAAAGTCCACGATCGCCATGCCCGGCTGCCACATATCGGTCTGGAAGATGCTGCCGTCTTTCGTATGCAGGAAGTAGCCCTTCTCTGCGCCCTCATCAAACAATGCGGATTCCTGCGCGATATACGGGTTAATCCAGGCGCAGATGCCGACGTTGTATTTCTGCTTGATGCGGCGGAGCATTTCCTTCGGCTCCGGGAACATGGTTTCATCCCAGTCAAAGCTGGTCCAGGTGAATGCTTTCATCCAGAAGCAGTCGAAATGGAACATTTGCAGCGGGATCTTTCGTTCCGTCATGCCGTCGAGAAATTCTGTGACAGTCTCTTCATCGTAATCCGTTGTGAAGGATGTTGAGAGCCAGAGACCGAGTGATTTTGCCGGTGTCAGCGCAGGCTTGCCGGTCAGATCGGTATAGTTTTTCAGAACATCGGCACAGCTTTCGCCGCCGATGACCTCATATTCCAGCGATTCACCGGCGACCGTCATGCTGACCTTTGATACCGTATCGGATGCGACCTCATAGCTGACATGTCCTGTCTGATTGGTGAAAACGCCGTAGCCGCGGGAGCTGAGATAGAAGGGCACGCATTTATAGCTCTGATCGGAGCAGGTGCCGCCGTCCGAATTCCAGATCTCGACGGTCTGGCCGTTCTTGACAAACGGCGTGAATTTCTCGCCGAAGCCGTAGATATATTCCCCGACAGAGAGCGAGAGCTGCTCGCGGAGATAGGCGCCGCTGCGGTTGACCGGTACACTCCAGAAGCTGCTGTCCATCGCAGCGCGCATCCGGTTTTCGGTAACGTAGGCATTCTCCTGAATATAGGATGCTGAGCGCCAGCCGCAGCCTGTGAGCAGTCTGCCGTCATATGTAAAGCGGACATTCCACTCGCAGCCTCTGGTGATTGTGACAGCGGTTTTGCCGGCGCAGAGCGTGACGGCATCCTCTGTTTCGGTAATCACCGGGCAGAATCCGGCGTCCTCATTGAGCTCAAATTTCGGCGCATGATCGACAGCGCCCTTATGGTGCACGATCCGCACACGGATGATATTCTCTCTGACTGCGGTATATTCGATCGTCAGCGTCACGCCGCCGAGCGTCATACCGCGGTGATAGATTGTCTGGGATGTTGCCAGAATCCGGACCGCTTTTTTACTGACCTGAATCTCGTATGGCTGGACAGCGTAATCAACGGTATAGCCGCGCTGATTCAGCCAGAAGCCGTCCGCAAATTTCATTGGTAACCTCCTGCGCAGGATATCCTGCTCTCTATATTTTTACTTATATATCATACCATAAAATCGCGTGAAAGTCAATCATTCAGGCGGATTTGCACGAAAAAAAGCCGGAAGCAGCTTTCGTTGCTCCGGCTTTCCGGTGATATGCGGTTCATTCAATCAGACACATTGCCCAATCACACAGTTGCGCGGAAATAATTCCGATAGCCGTCCCCGTTGAAGAACAGGTAACCGTGCTGGAACTGTCCGGGATTGGAGAGATACAGGTCAACGGCATCGCGCACACTCTGCGTGACATAGGATGACATGTGATCCATCTCGATCAGGTACTCCAGGCCGGCGAACTGATTCTGCTGTGTCAGTACCTCATAGATGCTGTTCGGGAACTGCGGGGAATTCACGCGGTTCATGATGACTTCGGCAACCAGTGCTTTTTCCTCTGCCGGCACCCAGTCGGAGCCGTATTCATGGCCGACGACATTGCAGAGCATGATATACTCGCGGTCGGTGACGGAAACTGCAAAGGAATCATGATATTGGGATGCGGCATCGGTCTGCGGCGCTTCTGTCTCGGTGACAGTCGCTTCCGTTACGGTACTCGTGGTCTGAACCGGTGCCTCTGTTGCAACGGGGACAGTTTCGGAGGTAGTTTCCGCAGGGGCTGCGGTGGTTTCGGTTTCCGTTGTTGTTGTCTCTGTTTTTTTCGTTGCAGATGTATCGGTTGTCGTCGCAGCGGTTGTTTTTCTGGTTGTTGCTGCGGTCGTCACGGTCTTCGCTTTGGTAGACGTCGCTGTGGTTGTGCTTACGAGGGTAGTGGTCTCGATCGAAGTTGCGGTAGTAACAGTCACTCCGGTGATCTCAAGAAGCTGATCGCTCTGATCGGCTCTTGCGACGGAAAGCTCATTACCGTTGAAGGTAACTCCCCCGAGCATACCGGCGCTGCAAAAGAGACACAGGATTGCTGCTGCAACCTTCCCTTTTCTCATCAACTCATCCTTTCGTAAAAAGATACTGTGTAGTGTTGTGCGCAAATAGATAAACTTCTCCTGCGTACGAGAATTATTATAACATACTTTAGAAAAGTTTACAACTCGATTACAGGATTTTCCATTTTGTAATCAAAAATCCGGGGATACCCGAAAAACAAAACCGTACATCTTGCACAAAGAAAAGATAGACAAATTGTGAACGAATTGCATATTCTGACAATGTTCAAAAATAGCAGCTCTTTGCATACCAAATATATAGGCTATGTCAAATTGCACCGGAATGCATTGACTTTTTCACGTATCTATATTATAATAGAAGAAAATACAGCGCACGGAGGGCTATGATATGCAGGATACATTCAATCAGAAAATCGGCAGTTTTGTGGATACGCTGCTCGCGGATTATCAGGGCGACCGGACCATTGACGCGGTGATCGCATTCGATCAGCCGAATAAGGAAATCGTCATTGATATTTTACAGAAGCTCCGCAAGCTGATTTTCCCGGGCTATTTTCGCGCGCATTCCTATCGGGTTTATACAATGCGGAATCAGACGACCATGCTGCTCGAAGATGTGATCTTCAATCTGAACCGTCAGATCGCGATTGTGCTGGAATATATCCCCGAACTGAAGGAAGCCGGCCGTGATGCAATCACAAAGCGAGCAGAGGAGATCACCTTTGCATTTATTGAGAAAATCCCGCAGATTCGTGCTTATGTGGAAACGGATGTGCAGGCGACCTTTGACGGTGACCCGGCCGCTTATAATAAGGATGAGATCATCTATTCGTATCCGGGACTGCTTGCGATCGTCGTCAACCGCATCGCGCATGAGCTGCATCTGCTCGGTGTGCCGCTGATCCCGCGTATCATGACGGAATATGCGCACAGCATGACCGGTATTGATATTCATCCCGGCGCAACGCTCGGCTATTACTTCTTCATCGACCACGGTACGGGCATTGTAATCGGTGAAACGACCGAGATCGGTGACAATGTCAAGGTCTATCAGGGCGTGACGCTCGGTGCGCTTTCCACACGCGGCGGGCAGTCACTGAAATCGAAGAAGCGTCATCCGACGATCTGCGACAATGTGACGATCTATTCCGGTGCGTCGATCCTGGGCGGCGATACGGTGATCGGCAAGGGTGCCGTAATCGGCGCAAATGCGTTCATTACGCGCTCCATTCCGGAAGGCGCAAAGGTCAGCATCAAGAATCAGGAGCTGCGCTATCATTACGATTCCAAGACGCTTGCCCCCGCAACCGACCTCGATACCGACGACAGCTGGTACTATATTATCTGAATCAAAAAACGCCCGAAGGTGCTGTACCCTCGGGCGTTTTGCTTTGTGAAATCAGGTTCCTGCCGGATTCATGACATAGCCGATAAATACCGGAATATTGTGCTGATTATCCAGAATCATAAAGATGAACGGGCGGTTCAGATAGACATATTTCGGATTCTGTTCAACCGATTGTTTCGTCGCCATTTCGACTGCTGTCACAGCGCCTGCCTTTGTGCCCTTTTCATCCACCTGAATGAAGGTCTTGTGCTTGACGCCGCTGATGTAGCCGTCAGCCGTATAGAGCCCGGTAAAGTTTGATAGTTTGTCATCGAATGCAGTCGGCATTCCGAGCTCGATGAGTGCATTCCTGAGTTCGGTATTGTAGTCGAACTTGAATTTCGGCGTCATGGTCTGCACCTTGCATCTCTGCTTTGTGCTGAGCAGCTTTTGCAGCGATTCCGGTGTCATCATGCCGATGTAGTCAGAAACCGTCACGCTTTCCGATTCGTTCGGCAGGATGGCGGCGAAGCTGTAATCACCGCCCTTATAATCCTTGATGAAGCCGGTTGCGTATTCATCTTCCAGATAGGAGTTTTCTGCGCTGAAGAGCATCTCGGTTTTGATCGGATCCGCCTGATAGGGCGTGAAATCATATTCGCGGATATGATATTCATCGTAAGGAGCGGCCCAGTCCGCCTCAAATGCCAGCGCATTGATCAGATACATGAATGTATTGTCGTTGGGTGTCTGATCGAGCAGCTTCGGGATCATTTTGTGTGTATTCTCATTGACCCAGCTGTTGACATCCTCGACCATTTGCTGATTGAATGCGGTCTTGAAGGCATCCGCGCCGTAGTAATCTGCGTTGGTTTGCAGGAATTCCTGCGGTACTTCACCGATCGCGTTTTCATCATTCCGGATCCAGATCGAATTAGCCGGATAAAGCGCTGAAAATCTGTTGTTCGGAAGCGTATTGAGCAGATCGGCATAATATGCGTTGAGATCTGCGATTTTGAGATCGCCGCCGAGTACTTTTTCCATTTCGGAGAGCGTCTGTTCCTTTGCACCGTTTGCGGTCATGGAGAGCGCCATGGAGACTGAGAGCGGCGAGATCAGAAGGTTTTTCTGCTCGGTATTTTCCTGGCTGGTCTGTTTGAGCAGATTGACTGCAAAGGCATACTGGCTGCCGGTAAAGGCTGCATCGACGGGTTTGGACTCTGCCTGACCGGCTTCAATGCCTTCCATGAGATTGACGGTCTTATAGTCATTTGTGACCTCGCCGGAAGGGCCGAGCGCCGGAATCAGCTTTGCGATGAACTGGAGAATCAGAATCGTATCATCGGATGTGATGCCGCCGTCTTGATTGACGTCAGCGAGCTTTTTGCCCTCTGCGGAGATGTTGGCTTCGGTATCCTCTGCGGCAAAGCGTGCGAGCAGCACCGCATCAGAGACATC
>CAMNFV010000070.1 GCA_946537515.1 uncultured Ruminococcus sp.
AGAACACCGAGATGCAGGTCAAGGGCGGCGGCAAGGCAGAGCTCGTCTGGACCGATAAAAACGGCAAGGAAACCCGTCAGCTGATCCATGAATTCACCGACGACGGCATCATCCAGGGTCTGCATAACCGCGACAATTCGATCGCAGGCTTTGCACGCTCCTGCTTCAATTATGCGCTCGACCGCAAGCAGGATCTCTGGTTCGCAACAAAGGATACCATTTCCAAGCTGTACGATCACAGATTTAAGGATATTTTCAGCGAAATCTACGAAAATGATTATAAGGAAAAATTTGAGGCTGCCGGCATCGAATATTTCTATACGCTGATCGACGATGCAGTTGCGCGTGTCATCCGCTCCAACGGCGGTTACATCTGGGCCTGCAAGAACTATGACGGCGACGTCATGTCCGATATGGTCTCGACTGCTTACGGCTCGCTCGCAATGATGACCTCTGTTCTGGTCTCTCCGACCGGCGTATATGAATATGAGGCTGCGCACGGCACCGTGCAGCGCCACTACTATAAGCACCTCAAGGGCGAGGAAACCTCGACCAACTCCGTCGCGACCATTTTCGCATGGTCGGGCGCACTCCGCAAGCGCGGCGAGCTGGACAATATCCCCGCACTCTGCAATTTCGCGGATCAGCTTGAGGCAGCAACCATCCAGACCATCGAAGACGGCATCATGACCGGCGACCTCTATCTGCTCTCCTCGCTTGAGAATAAGCAGAAGGTCAACTCCAGACAGTTCCTCGAGGAGATCGGTACCCGCCTTGCTGCAAAGCTGCAGTAAGGAGGCGCGGTACATGTCAAAGCAGGAGATCTCGCCCTCTGTTATCCGCAGACTGCCCCGCTATCACCGCTTTCTCGGAGAGCTGGCTGAACAGGGAACCGTCCGGATCTCATCCAAAGAGCTTTCCCGTCAAATGGGCATGACGGCCTCACAGATCCGGCAGGATCTCAACTGCTTCGGCGGCTTCGGGCAGCAGGGCTACGGCTATAATGTCCGGGCGCTGCGCGACGAAATCGGCCAGATCCTCGGAATCTCTGCCCACAGGCGCACCATTCTGATCGGGCTGGGCAATCTCGGCAGAGCCATCGCAAGCCATGTCAGCTTCCCGGAATGCGGCTGTGAGCTGATCGGGCTGTTCGATTCCAATCCGTTTGTCGCCGGAAAAGACATTGAGGGTATGCCTGTACACCATGCGGATACGCTCTCGGGCTTCTGTCATCAGGAGCATCCGGAGCTCGCGATCCTCTGTGTACCGGAAAATGCCGCGCCCGTCCTCGCTGAAAAGCTCGTTGCACTCGGCGTCCGGGCATTCTGGAATTTCAGCCACGGCGATCTCCATTTTGCGGATCCCGCGATTCTCGTTGAAAATGTTCATCTCGCAGACAGTCTTCTCACGCTGACCTATGGTCTGGCACATGAAACCCTGAATGATTCCGCAGAGGAATCTGCGGCTTCAGATATCAGCGCATCCCTATCAACGAACAGAAAGGATTAGTGTTATGCGTACTAAAAAAATCTTGTCTGCTGTCACCGCAATGATCCTGACAGCCACCGCAATGCTCGGCACCGGCGCTCTTCAGGCTTCCGCTGCTGAGAAAAAGACTCTGACCTTTGATCTCCGCTCCGGCGGAAAGAATGAGATCAAGGTCTCTGCTGAGCAGATTGCAGCCGGCGATTTCACCGTTCCGGTCGATATCTATATCCCGGAAAATCCCGGTGTCAACGCTATCAACCTGAAGCTCCAGGTCAATGACGGCCAGGTTGACAAGAACGGCAAATTCGGCAACTACGGCCTCTATCTCAATGATGCCGCATTCTGTTCCCCGTTCTGCTTCGACAGCGCAAGCAAGGGCGATGTTACCGCCTCGATTGCACAGACCTTCAACAGCAAGGATATGAATGTCAGCTGGGTCTTCTCCCAGGATCCCAAGCAGAATGCAGACGCTGCTGTCCAGGCGGATACGACCGCATGGGACACTTCCGTTGCATGGGCATATTCCAATCCGTTTGCAAAGGCAAATCTCGTCATCCCGAAGGGCACTCCGGCAGGCACCTATCAGTTCAATATCCGCAAGGATAAGTACATCAATGCAAGAAGCGCAGAATCCGGCACACCGAAGTATTCCGTTTCTTCCTGCACCGGCGCAGAGTCCGAGAGCGCACTTGATTTCAAGTCTGTTCCGCTGACTGTCACCGTTGAGGATACTGTCAAGGCGAATACCTGGGAAGATACCTACAAGATTGATAACGGCGGCCACTATTACATCATCGGTGATGTATGCGGCAAGCCGGGCGAGACTGTAGCTGTTCCGGTTTATGTCTTCGGCGACAGCGGTACAGCAGGCGTTCAGGTTTATTTTGATCTGGACAGCAAGCTGTCTCTGGAAGCATACGAAGAGCCGAAGGATAAGCGCGCATACAGCAGCACCCCGCAGACCAAGACGGAATCCAGACCCGCAACCTATACCTTCGCAAGAACCCGTAACTACAAGGCTGAGGACGGTTCCATCCTGACGCTGCTGAAAGTCATGATCCCGAGCAGCGCATCGGACGGCGATGTCTATGATATTCAGTTCCATGATGACACCAGTTCCCCGCTCAAGGTCATCGACTACAACGGCGAAAAGCTGCCTGTTACCTTCTATAACGGCTCCGTTACCGTTGTGACCGACAACAAGACCGCGCTGAACCGCAAAGCAGTCAACCTGACTGAAATCGGCCAGACCACAAACCTCAATCTCTTCAATGCGACCGGCGATGTCACCTGGACATCCTCTGACCCGGCAGTCGCAACCGTTGACAGCAACGGCTTTGTCAAGACCGTCGGCAAGGGCACTGCAACGATTACTGCTACCAACAACGGTACGGCCTACACTGCAACCGTCAAGGTCGGCGGCCTCTTCGGCGACGTTGACCAGAACGGCGAAATCTCTTCCGCTGATGCACAGCTCACGCTGAATCACTACGTTGAGGTCATGGCAGAGAATCCTTCCCCGCTGACTGCTGATCAGCAGAAGATCGCAGATGTCAGCGGCGACGGCGTTGCAGATATCACTGACGCACAGATGATTCTGAATTATTATGTCGATAAGGTTGTCTCCGGTCTGGATTCCACCACATGGCGTTCTGTCACCAAGAACCCGAATGCACCGGAAAACTAATGCACACAGCTGATATCTCTGATATCTGAACAAGAGCCGCGGAGCCGCTTCAAACCGGTTCCGCGGCTTTTCTCTGTCCGGATACGGCAAGCAGCATCCGGATGAGATAGACAGCAGCACCGCACCCGACCGCCGCAGGAAGCGCCAGACGCTGCGGAAGCAATGGCAGCAGATGCCGGTAGACAGCAGCGGCCGCCACAGCACAGAGAATCCCGCCGGAGAGCATCCCAGCAGATTCGCGCAGCAAATGCAGCCGGATTCCTGTTCGCAGACGGAGCTGCCGCAGTCCGAGCAGCAGAATCACGGCATAGCAAAGTCCGGTTGAGAGTGCCGTACCGGAGAGTCCGAGCCGCGGAATCAGCAGCAGATTGCCGGTCAGCTTGACGGCCGCGCCGCAGAGCATGACTGTAACCGTATCGCCTGCATGACCCGCCGCCTGTAACATACTGAACACCGGATAACTCAGCGCCGCGAAGATCACCGCGATCCCGAGATATGCAAGCGGCCCCGCAGCCGCCGCAATCTCCTGCATTCGCGACGGAAACAGGAAGCGCAGAATCGGCTCTGCAAGCGCTGTCATCCCGCATCCGGCCGGAATCGCAAGGAAGGCCGTCCGCTGCATCACATGGCGTGCATGTGCCGCCGATTCATCATGCCGATGCTGCACAAAGCTTGCGGCAAATGCAGGAAATACGCCCTTTCCGAGCATATTTGTTACAGCAGGGAGCAGATTGAATACCGTCACCGCCATGCCGGAAAATGCGCCGAACTGGAAATTGGCACAGTCCGCAGCATCCGCCTGCGTGAGATCCGGCTTCAGCCCGAAGGATGCGGGCGCGGCAAGAATCACATGCTCCAGCAGGCGCAGGCCGGTCGCAAGGTCGATCAGCGTTGTCAGATTTGTGACCAGCGATGCCGCGGCAACCGGAATCAGAATCCGCAGCAGCGCACGCCGCAGTGCACGGTCAGAGGGCGGCTGATAAACCGGCGCAGCGTCGCCCCGGTGCGGCTTCGGAAAGCAAAGCAGCGTCAGCAGCCCGACCGCCGTTGAGAGCGTCACGCCGAGAATTGCAGCCGCAGCAGCGGCTTCCGGCAGCGTTGTCCCGTCCGGCAGATACGGCCCGATCTGCGCCCAATGCCGCAGAACCATTCCGCAGAGCAGCAGCCCGCAGGCCACCCGCCCGATGCCCTCTGTCACCTGCGAGACCGCCGTCGGGACCATATTCTGACTGCCCTCATGCACCCCGCGCAGCACCGCATTCAGGCAGCAGCAGAACACCGCCGGTGCAAACATCCGGACAGCAGCCACAGCCCGCGGATTATGCAGCAAATTCTCGCAGAGCGGCCTCGAAATCAGCAGCAGAAAAAGCGTACAGACTGCGCCCCCGAGCCCGAACATCCGGGCGGCCAGTCTCCCCGTCCGTGCCGCGGAATCCGGATCCAGCTTCGCGTATGATCGCGCCGTTACAGCCGAGACAGCCGTATTCATCCCCGTGACAGACAGCGCGAATACCGGCAGGAAAAGCCCGTAGGCACAGGAAAAATATCCCATGCCGGTTCCGCCGAGCATCGCAGTCAGCGGGATGCGGAATACTGCCCCGAGACATTTCGCAAGCAGCGCCGAGCCGATCAGCCAGACCGAGCCGCGCAGAACAGATTGCTGTTTCATCCGGTTGCCCCCTTTCATCCGATCCCTACAAAATATGCTGCCAGCCTGCGCATTATGAATCAGAGAAACGCAGATGCACATGGCGCACGTTTCTGTGGAGTGACCAACAATTTTTCTCTCTCCCCTTGAACTTTTCGGCATTTTATGCTATAATGTAAAAGTACGACTATCCGTACACAGTTCATGCATCTGCATGTTCCCGGGTCTTTTCCCGGTTATTACACCGCATCTGCGGGATAGAAAGGAAACCCATAAAATGGCTAACAACAATCCGAGCTTTATGAAGAGAGTCCCCGTCAGCAAGCCTTATCTGGTCACCAGAAATCAGGCGCTCCGCCTCTCTCCGTCCAATTTCACCCAGTTCATGGATAAAAGCACCGTCTACGGCGTTGTCGTCGATATGCCGATGGCTCCGACCGTCATGACCACGCTGGCATGTTATGTCAACGGCGCTGCGAATCTCTATTTCAGCAACGGTCACGATTATTCCGGCGCAGCACAGCGCTATCCGGGCGTTGTCCAGGCAACCCGCATCTTCGTGAACAATGCTGCACGCTTCATCAGCGATGACAACCGCGTCAATACGCTGGAGCTGCCCAACAGCAGATCGCATTACGCTTATATCCTCACGACCAAGGGCATTCATCGCCTCGAAATCAACCCGATTCAGGGTCAGCAGACGCCTGAAGAGCGTGTATTCCTGAGCCTCTATCAGCGCGTCATGGGCGAGCTCCATACCGCACAGCTCAAGGATAAGGCTAACGGTCTGGATCTCTCAGAGACCCTCGTCGCAACCCGCTGATTACCCGAAAAGGAGCAAATTCATGGAAGCACAGAACACACAGCCCAAGAAGCAGCGCATCTTCAGCGCAATCCAGCCGACCGGCGTCTTTACGCTCGGCAATTACATCGGCGCTGTCCGCAACTGGGATACCCTTCAGGAAGAATATGAATGCATCTATGCGATCGCCGATCTCCATGCGATTACCGTCATGCAGGAGCCGGCAGAGCTGCGCAAAAATACGATGCAGGCCTTCGCGCTGATGCTCGCCTGCGGCATGGATCCCAAGCGCAGCATCACCTTCGTACAGAGCCAGAACCCGCATCATGCAGAGCTGAGCTGGGTGCTCTCCTGCTCGACCATGTTCGGTGAGCTGAGCCGCATGACGCAGTTCAAGGATAAGAGCCAGCGCCACGCCGACAATATCAACGCCGGACTGTTTACCTATCCGGTTCTCATGGCGGCCGATATCCTCGCTTATAATGCGGATCTCGTCCCGATCGGCGCGGATCAGAAGCAGCATCTGGAGCTCGCACGCAACATCGCGCAGCGCTTCAATCAGCGCTTCGGTGAGACATTCACCGTCCCGGACGGCTACTTCCCGAAGCAGGGCGCAAGACTGATGTCTTTGCAGGATCCGACCAAGAAGATGTCCAAGTCCGATGAGAATGCAAACGGCTGCGTCTACATCCTCGACGATAAGGATACCATTCTCCGCAAATTCAAGCGCGCCGTCACCGATTCCGATACCGAAGTCTGCTACAAAGAGGGCAAGGACGGCATCAACAATCTCATGACAATCTACGGCGCCGTCACCGGCAAGACGATGGATGAGATTACCGCAGAGTTTGCCGGCAAGGGCTACGGCGACTTCAAGATCGCGGTCGGCGAAGCAGTCGCAGATCACCTGGAACCTGTCCGCTCCGAGTTTGCGCGCCTGATCGCAGATAAAGCCTATCTGACCGAGTGCATGACGAACGGCGCACAGCAGGCCTATCACCTGACTTCCAAGCTGATTCGCAAGGTTTATCGCCGTGTCGGCTTCATCGACAGACTGTAAGTCCGGCGGTTCACAAAAATTCGCCGTGTAAATCACTAAAATCCGGCAAAAAGCGCACATCCCTTTTGGATGTATGATGAAATTTTCAAAAATTCTGAAAAAAAGCTTGCTTTTTGTTGCAAATAGAGGTAAAATAAAACCATATGAGAACAAGCGAAGAAACCCTTGCAGCGCTCCGAAACTGCCCGCACTACGGCATCGCGGAGCTGCTGCAGATCATGCAGGTTCTGCGCAGCGAAAACGGCTGTCCGTGGGACAAAGAGCAGACGCATCAGAGCATCCGCCAGGACTTCCTCGAGGAATGCTATGAGGCCGTTGAGGCAATCGACCTTGACAGCGTCCCGATGATGCGCGAGGAGCTCGGCGATGTCCTGCTGCAGGTCGTCTTTCATTGCCAGATCGAAACCGAGCAGTCGCATTTCACATTTGACGACATCTGCGATGAACTGTGCAGAAAACTCGTCATCCGGCATCCGCATGTATTCGGATCGACCGAGGTCTCCGGCAGCGAAGAAGTCCTCAAAAACTGGGACAGCATCAAGCAGGAGACAAAACATCAGCAGACCGCCGCGGATACACTCGACGGCGTCTGTAAGGCACTCCCCGCCCTGATGTACGCGCAGAAGCTCGGCAAACGTGCCGGCAGAGCCGGTATGGACTGGAGAAACGCGGAAGATGCATTCCGGTATATCCGCAAGGAAACGGATGAACTGGAAGCCGCAATGCAGAGCGGAGACAGCAAACAGATCGAGGAGGAACTCGGCGACCTGCTGTTCTCGTGCGTCAATACGGCGCGGCATCTGCATATTGATGCGGAAACTGCCATGCGGGATGCTGCGGAGAAATTCCGCCGCAGATTCGCGGAAACAGAAAAGCTTGTCCTCGCAGACAAAAAAGAAATGGCATCTTTGGAAATTGAAACTCTGGATGAGTATTGGGCACAGGCAAAGAAAAATCTTGCCGCGTCCGAATAATCTGTTTTACAAGCGCGTATCAAACCAACGCTGCTGTAAAATAACCCAAAAAAGAGATGCAATGTGGAGGATCTAACAATGACCAAAATTGAACTGATTACTGCGCTGGCGCAGAAGGGTAACTGTACCAGAAAAGAGGCAGATGATGCACTCGCACTCGTCACATCTGTCATCGTCGATTCGCTGATCGCAGGTGAAAAAGTCCACCTGACCGGTCTCGGTACATTCGAGATCCACGAGAGAAAAGCGAAGGAAACCAAAAACCCGCGCACCGGCAAACCCATGACCACTCCGGCGAAGAAAGCACCCGCTTTCAGAGCCTCAAAAGCATTAAAGGAAGCTGTTAACAAATAATGAGACTGGACAAATATCTCAAGGTTTCCCGCCTGATGAAGCGCCGGACCGTCGCAAATGAAGCATGTGACGCCGGAAGAGTCTTTGTCAACGGAAAGCCTGCGCGTGCCTCATATGATGTAAAAATCGGGGATTCGATTGAGATTGCCTTCGGGCAGAGGACAATGAAGGTACGTGTTGCAGCGATTTCCGAAGTCGTCAAGAAGGAAGAAGCTGCAGCGCTCTATACGATTGAACCGTGATCTGCCGCGATACTTGCAGATTTTGATTCAAGTAAAAAAAGCCGGAGAGGACAAATCTCCGGCTGTTTTATTTGGATTCGGAACATTATACTGACATAAAAAACACCCCCGATCCGAAGATCAGGGGCATTCTGAACCGATGATTAGTCAGCGGTGTACGGAATCAGCGCAACGTATCTGGAGCGCTTGATTGCGGTTGTCAGCTGACGCTGATGATATGCACAGGTGCCGGTGACTCTGCGGGGCAGAATCTTTGCACGCTCAGTCATGCACTTCTTCAGACGGTTGATATCCTTGTAGTCGATGTTCTGGACCTTATCAGCGCAGAACATGCAAACCTTTCTGCGCGGTCTCTTGCCGCCGCGCTGCGGTCTCTCATGATCCATAGGCATGATATATTTCCCTCCTTTTCAGGAAATCAATTTAGAACGGAACTTCTCCGTCGCTGAGGATTTCTTCAAATTCACCGATCTCACCAATGGAAAGCGCATCCTGTGCCGGTGCTGCCGGACGCGGTGCAGAAGCTGCCGGGGCATTCTGATAGCCGCCCTGCGGTGCATAACCGCCCTGCTGCTGATAGCCGCCGTTCTGCTGCTGATAACCGCCGCCGTAGCCGCCCTGCTGACCGCCGGCATAATCGCCGCCGCCCTGTCCCTTGGACTCGCAGAAGCTGACATTGTCAACGAGCACACGCATACTGTAATGCTTCACGCCATTGTTATCGGTATAGTTGTTGTTCCGGAGCTGCCCTTCCACGAGAATCATGCTGCCCTTATTGAAATAACGGGAAACAAACTCTGCGGTATTTCTCCATGCGTCGCAGTCGATAAAATCGGTCTCGCGCTCGCCTGTCTGCTTATTTGCAAACTGACGATTGATCGCAATGGAGAAGCGGCAAACCGGAACACCGGAGGTCGTCTGCCGGAACTCGGGATCTCTGGTCAGACGTCCCATCAAAATAACCTTGTTCAGCATAAAGCGAACCTCCTTTGATCTTGGAATCTTACTCCGTGACCGTGATCATGGAGCGCAGCACACCGTCCGTGATGTTCAGGACACGATCCAGCTCTGCCGGGAAATCCGGAGTGGACGTGAAGCCTGCCACGATGTAGTATGCATCGGTCTCGTAGTTGATCGGATACGCGAGCTTACGCTTACCCCACTCATCAACCTCGCCGAGTTCTGCATTCTTTTCGATGAGGGACTTGATCTTGGTCCAGATGTTCTGAACTGCCTCCTCACCCTTGCTGAGGCTGATTACAACCATCAGTTCGTAGCTTGCAGATTTCTTCGCCATGTTTGATACACCTCCTTCTGGATAAAGCCCGTCCGTTCAGACCGGGCGGACAAGGAATCGGCTTTCGCCGCTTGGTACGGGCAAACCGTACCTTACTATTTTATCAGAAAACCGCAGATTTGTCAAGAGCAAATCGCAAATTTTTCTGTGATTCTGCGAATCCGGACAGAAGATGACAATAATTGATAGGCTGCGTATCATATTTCTATTGACAAATCAGCATTCCTCTGTTATAATAAAGGCAGCATACAGGCAAACAAAGATTCGTATGCAGAAAAGAGGGATTCTTATGAAACCGATGCTGATCTCCATCAGCCGTGAATACGGCAGCGGCGGCAGAGAAATCGCCCAGAATATTTCCGAGCGTCTGGAGCTCCCTGTTTTTGACCGCAAGCTCATTGACATGACGGCCGATCAATGCGGCTATTCCACGAAATTCATCCAGGAAAATGAGGAGCGCATGACCAATTCGTTCCTGTATAATATTGCGGTCGCAGGCCCCTACTCCCCCTTTGTCGAAACAGAGGCACTTCCGCAGGATTATGTTTTCCTGACGCAGAGCAAGATTATCACAAAACTCGCGAACGAGAACCCTTCCGCTGTGTTTGTCGGACGCTGTGCGGATTATATCCTGCGCGATCATCCGAGCCTGTTCAGCGTGTTTATCACCGCGGATATGGATTTCCGCGTCAAGCGCGCCATCGAGGAGTACGATGTCCCGCCGGAAAAGGCCTATTCGATCGTCAGCCGGCATGATAAGCAGCGCCGCCGCCACTATAATTACTACACCGGTCTGGAATGGGGCGCAAGTTCCAATTATCACCTGATCCTTAATACCGGCAAGCTCGGCATTGAGACCGTCACAAGCATCCTGATCGAGCTCATCAAGCACGCATAAGCCCAGGCTTCTGCGGGTGATACAAATTGAATGGTCAAGCCGCGGCATTTCTGCGTTTCTGTCAGAGATGCTGTGGCTTTTTGTTTTGTCATATTATCCAAATCTGCGGCCCGCAATTTGTATATCATGCGAAAATCATTGTGATAGCTTGCCTTTCATCCGGGATTATGTTAAAATATAGATAATCGAATTCTGTCGGATCGGGCTGATCCGGCAGGCTGACAGGAGCTGCATTTATGCTAAAACAACTGCGCGGCAGTCTGCTGCTGCTGACCGCCGCAATCATCTGGGGCACCGCCTTTGTCGCACAGAGCGAGGGCATGAACTATGTCGAGCCGTTTACCTATAACGCGATCCGCACGCTGATCGGCGGGATCATTCTCATTCCGGTGATTCTCATGTTCCGGTTCGGCCGCAGACACAGCGCCGCAGGACCGCCCGCATCCAGCCGGAAAGCAACCGTCCTCGGCGGCATCTGCTGCGGCATCGTACTGTTCATCGCGAGCTCATTGCAGCAATGCGGGATCGTGCTGACAACTGCGGGCAAAGCGGGATTTGTCACCGCGCTTTATGTTGTCATCGTGCCGCTGCTGGCGGTCTTTCTGCACCGCAAACCGCCGAAAGCGATCTGGTTCTGTGTTGCGGCGGCGGTTGCAGGATTCTGGCTGCTCTGCGTACACGGCGGATTCACGATCAACCGCGGCGATCTGCTGATGCTCGGCTGTGCGCTGTTCTTCGCAATCCATATCATGACTGTCGATCACTTCTGCGCGCAGCAGGCCGACGGCATGGTCATGGCGTGTATTCAGTTTTTCACAGCGGGGATACTGATGACGGCGGTGATGCTGATTTTTGAGCATCCGGAGCTGCCGGATATATTTGCAGCGAAGGGCACGATCCTCTATGCCGGCATCATGTCCAGCGGCGTCGCCTATACATTCCAGATTCTCGGTCAGCGCGAAACGCCCCCGGCGCTCGCCACGCTGCTGATGAGCCTGGAATCGGTCTTTGCGGCGCTCTCCGGCTGGCTGATTCTGCATGAGCATCTCAGCGCATCGGAATTTACCGGCTGTGCGCTCGTTTTCGCAGCCGTCATTGCAGCGCAGCTCCTGACAGCGCACGCATCAAATCCATCAGACAGGAAGGAATCATCATGAAAAAGAACAAGTATCTCAGCAAAATCATCTTTGCGCTGATCGTTGTCGTCTTTGTCATCTGCTGCATGATTCAGGCGCCGCTCAGCGGTGCGATCGGTTCGCTCTGGTCGCTGCTCCCGCCGATTGTCGCGATCGGACTGGCGCTCATCACGAAAGAGGTCTATTCCTCGCTGTTCATCGGCATCCTGACCGGCGGCGTGATCTATTCCGCAGCAACCGGCGGCGGATTCACCGGCATGTTTACAGCGGTCGTACAGGACGGCATCATCGCGAATATCGCAGATTCTTACAATGTCGGCATTCTGGTATTCCTGGTCGTGCTCGGCATCATCGTCGTCCTGATGAATAAGGCAGGCGGCAGCCGCGCATACGGAGAATGGGCTTCTGCACACATCAAAACACGCGCAGGTGCATGTCTTTCGACATTCCTGCTCGGTGTCCTGATCTTCGTCGATGACTATTTCAACTGTCTGACGGTCGGCTCGGTCATGCGCCCCGTCACGGACAAGCATCAGGTCTCGCGCTCCAAGCTCGCCTACCTGATCGACGCAACGGCAGCACCGGTCTGCATCATTGCCCCGATCTCCTCATGGGCGGCAGCAGTAGCCGGAACTGTTGACGGTGTCAACGGCATTTCGCTGTTTATCCGGACGATTCCCTATAATCTCTACGCGCTGCTCACGCTGCTCATGGTCATTTTCATTGCGCTCAGCGATGTCGATTACGGCCCGATGAAAACGCATGAGGATAACGCGAAAAAAGGCGATCTCTTTACCACGCGCAGCAAGGTCTATCCCGAGGATGCACAGCCCACGCATACCCGCGGCAAGGTCATCGACCTGATTCTGCCGGTCGTGCTGCTGATTACGCTCTGCGTCATCGGCATGATCTATACCGGCGGCTTCTTTGACGGTGTCAATCTCATGGATGCCTTCGCGGATTGCGATGCATCGTTCGGCCTTGCAATCGGCTCGCTCGGCGCGCTGATCATCATCATTCTCTATTTCCTCGGCCGCCGTGTCCTGAGCTTTACCGAGTGCATGGATTCGATCGCGGACGGCTTCAAGCAAATGGTTCCGGCAATTCTGATCCTCACCTTTGCATGGACGCTCAAGACCATGACGGGCCTGCTCGCAGCCGGTGAATTTGTCTCCGGCGTCGTTGAAGGCGCACGCAGCGTGCAGATTCTGCTCCCGATGATTCTGTTCATTGTCGCTGTCGGGCTCGCATTCGCAACGGGCACTTCCTGGGGCACATTCGGTATTCTCATTCCGATCGTCACGGGCGTATTCTCCGGGCAGCTCGCAGAGACCGCAGAAACCGGCGTCATCCCGCCTATGGTCATTATCTGCATCTCGGCCTGTCTCGCAGGCGCAGTCTGCGGCGACCATTGCTCCCCGATCTCTGATACGACGATCATGGCCTCGACCGGCGCACAATGCGACCATGTCAACCATGTATCCACGCAGCTGCCCTATGCATTTACGGTTGCGGCTGTCTGTGCTGTCGGGTATCTGCTCGCGGGCTTTGTGCAGAATGTGTTTGTGGTACTCGGCGCCAGCCTGCTCCTGATGGCCGGTGTCCTCTGGTGCATCCGCATGATGAGCAGGAAGGATCCGGCATCCCCGGCGAAGAAATAACAAGTCCTTGAATATAAGAAAGCCGCCCCGGTCAAACGGAGCGGCTTATTTTATGCAGAAATGATGGATGATCCATTATTCCTCTTCCGGCATATCCCAGTTATGCCAGACGTTCTGAACGTCATCGTCATCCTCGAGATGTTCGAGCAGCAGGCCCATTTTGCGGAGCGACTCCTCCTCGGTCAGGGTGACATAGGTGCTCGGGACTTCCTCTGCCTCTGCGGATGCGACCAGATAGCCCTTCGCGGTCAGGCCTTCACGCAGCGCGCCGACAGCCGTCGGATCGCAGACGATCTCAATGCTCTCCTCGGAGTAGGTCATATCATCGCCGCCGAGCTCCATGACATCCTCCATGACGGTATCCTCATCGAGTTCACCCTCATGCTCGATCACGACAATGCCCTTGGTCGAGAACAGATACGAAACGCAGCCGGTCGTGCCGAGATTGCCGCCGAACTTATCGAAATAATGGCGGATATTGCCCGCGGTACGGTTCTTGTTATCGGTCAGGCACTCGACGATGACTGCAACGCCGTTCGGGCCGTAGCCCTCGTAGGTCAGCGATTCGTAGTTATTCTTATCGCTGTCGCCGGCTGCCTTTTTGATCAGGCGGTCGATATTGTCATTCGGGACATTATTCGCCTTTGCCTTTGCGATCAGATCGCGCAGCTTGCTGTTATTGTTCGGATCCGGGCCGCCCTCTTTGATGACGACCATCATCTCTCTGCCGATCTTGGTAAAGATCTTCGC
>CAMNFV010000071.1 GCA_946537515.1 uncultured Ruminococcus sp.
GAAAAGGAGTGACGATTTCCATGAAGAGAACATATCAGCCGAAGAAGCGGCACCGTAAGATGGAGCATGGCTTCCGGAAGCGTATGGCAACCGCAAACGGTCGCAAGGTTCTGGCTCGCCGCCGTGCAAAGGGTCGTGCAAAGCTGACCTACTGATCCGATACGCAAGTAAGAGGGCCACAAGATATTGTGGTCCTTTTTTACTATGCGAAATGTCTACGCTCCCCGGGGGAGAACACTTATGCTTTTTACGCAGAAACTCAATCAGAACGCCGATTTTCAGCGGCTTTACCGCTCCGGTGCGTTCTGCTCTCTGGGCAGCGCGCTGATCTATGTCAGACCGAATCAGCTGCCCTATAATCGCCTCGGTATCACCGCGGGCAAAAAGATCGGCAATGCCGTCCGGCGCAACCGTGCGAAGCGGATCATCCGCGAAGCCTACCGCGCTGCGGAGCCGCTGCTTCCGATCGGGCTCGACCTGGTCGTCGTTGCAAGAAGCTCCCTGCCGGAGCAGTCCGCGACTGTCCTGACAGAGCGCTTTCTGACAAGCGGTGTCAAGCATTGCTGCGGTGTCAGCAGCGGGGAGATCCCCTGCACACCAAATCCGAAATATCAGAAACCGCGCGGCAAACATCCTGCCGCGAAGCAGTCATGAAGCTGCTGCGGCGTATCTATTCCGCGCCGATCCGCTTTTACCGGCGGTTTATTTCGCCGTTGTTTCCGGCAGTCTGCCGCTTCCGGCCGACCTGTTCGACTTATGCCCTCGGTGCGATCGAACGCTTCGGCATCATCCGCGGCACATGGCTCGGGATGCTCCGGATCCTGCGCTGCAATCCCTTTTCAAGAGGCGGCTGGGATCCTGTCCCGCTTCAGTTTGATCTGCTCGGGCGCCATAAGGTTCCGCAGCCGGATCCGCTTTCAAAGGCACAGCAGCATGCGCTGGAATATGATATTCACTTGGCAAACCGAAAGAAATGGTGCAGTAAAAATGCTGCGCTGAAATGACAGAAAAGAACTTTTTTGTTCCATTGAACGGAGGCAACACTTTTGAATCTTATCGCAAAGCTGCTCGGCTGGATCATGTATCTGATTTATCAGATCATCCCCAGTTACGGCATTTCTATTATTTTGTTTACATTCGTCATCAAGCTGCTGACGCTCCCGAATACCTACAAGATGCAGGTCAATTCGGCGCGGCAGGGACTTCTTGCACCGAAGCTTGAGAAACTGCGCAAATCCTTTGCAAATAATCCGCAGCGGATGCAGGAGGAGCAGAATAAGCTCTTCCAGGAAGAGGGTATCAACCAGACCGCAGGCTGCCTCGGCTCGATCCTGACGATGATCCTGCTGCTCGGTGTTTATCAGGTTGTTATGCGTCCGCTGACCTATGTTCTGCGGCTTGCACCGGAGCAGATCACTGAGGCAAAGGATCTGCTGACAAAATGGCTCGAAACCCAGAACATTACGGAGAAATATCTCAACGGCAGACCGGAGCTGATTTTGCTGAAATATGTCAAGACCAATCCGGAGATTTTCAGCTCTCTGAATGGTTTTACGGACAAACTCTCGGGCTTCAATAATCACTTCCTCGGCTTTGACCTTGCAGGTGTGCCGAGCCTGCACCCGGAAAACGGCTGGAGCTTTACGGCAGTTATGCTCGTGCTTCTGCCTGTCCTTGCAACGATTGCACAGCTTGTCATGACCGTTATTACACAGCGCCACAGCAAGAAAACCAACCCGGCAGCAGCGCAGTCTATGGGCGGTATGAACCTCATGCTTTATATGTCCCCTCTGATGACGCTCTGGATCGGTATGTCCGTTCCGGCCGGTATGAGCTTCTACTGGCTCGTCAGCTCTGTGATTTCTCTGCTCGTTCAGCTTGGACTTTATAAGTATCTTTCCGGCGAACGTCTTGTTGCAATCAATGAGCGCGAAAAGCAAAAGCAAATCGCGAAGGGCCCGACCTGGATGCAGCGCATGATGGAGCAATCCCAGCAGCAGCTTGCAGAGCAGGAGGCCATGAACGGCGGCTCCGGCAACGGCAACCGTACTCGCTATATGGACGGCGATGACGGCATGTCCCGCAAGGAGCGCGCGGAATATGAAAAAACGCTGATAGAAGCGGCGAGAAAACGCGCTGCTTTGAAATACGGAGATGATGTTCCGGAGGGCCAAAGCTCTGATCCGGAATGATGCTCCGAAAAATCTATGATGAAGGGAGATCAGACTGAAATGACCGAAATCTTTACCGCTTCAACCTTAGAGGAAGCGAAGCAGAAGGCAGCCGAAGCGTTCGGCGTGGCTGTTTCTGAGATCACATTTCAGGTTCTGGAGGAGCCGAAGCGTTCTCTGCTCGGCGGCCTCTTTGGCAAAAAAGAAGAATATCGCGTAGAGGCAAGCTATACTGCTGCTGTCTCTGAGCCGGTCGAAGCACCTGCGGAAGCACCCGCTCCTGTTGCTGCGGAACCGGTAGCTGCGCCTGCTGTCGAAGAAATCGAAGAGGCTGCTGCTGAAGCGGAGGAATCCGCAGAAGAGACTGAAAAGCCGGAGGTTCCGGAGGAAATCCAGCTTGAAAAAATGCAGATCGGTGCTGCGTATCTGGAACAGGTGCTCGCACAGCTTGCACCGGAGGTCAAGTGCACAGGCCGCCTGGAAAACGGCATTTCGTTCTCGCTGGAGGGCAACGGTGCCGGCAGCCTGATCGGCAGACGCGGCGATACACTCGATGCGCTTCAGTATCTGACTTCCATGGTCGCAAACCGCGGCGATAAAGACTATGTTCGCCTGACGATTGATACCTGCGGCTATCGCGAGAAGCGCAGAAAAGCACTTCAGGAGCTTGCACAGCGTATCAGCAAGAGCGTGCTCCGTACCGGCAGAAGCGTTGCGCTGGAGCCGATGAATCCGTATGAGCGCCGCATTATTCACTCCGCTGTGACCGAGATTGAGGGCGTTTCCTCGCATTCGTCCGGTGAAGAGCCAAATCGTAAGGTTATTATCACAAATGATTCCGCACCGGAATACAAGCGTGACGACCGCAATGCACGCGGCATCCGTGAGAACGGCAAGTTCAACCGCAATGACCGCCGCGGCGGCAGAGGCGGCAGACGCAATGACCGCGGCGAGCGAAGAGATCGCCGCCCGAGCGGTGAAGGCCCGCGCAAGCTTGACCTCTCTACGAGCTTTGAAAAGGATTATAAGCGCCCGAAGCCGGAGGATGCGCTGAATGCCGGTGTTTACGGTAAAATTGATATCTGAACCACAAGGGCGGCAGCAAAGCCGCCCTTCTTTTTTGAGGTGGATATGAATACGATTGCTGCGATTTCAACTCCGAATGCAGTCGGCGGCATTGCGATGATCCGGATTTCCGGCAATCATGCAATCGAGGCTGCGTCACACATTTTTATCCCGGCGGGTGATACAAAAATCACGGAGATGCGCGGGTATACATGCTCCTATGGCTGGATTGAAGATAACGGGCAGCGCCTGGATGATGTGGTGCTGACTCTTTTTCGTGCGCCGCATAGTTATACCGGGGAAGATACTGTTGAGATCACATGTCACGGCGGGCTGTTCCTTTCAAAGCAGATTCTGTCGCTGCTGTATCGGAATGGCTGTGAACCTGCGGGACCCGGCGAATTTACAAAGCGTGCGTTCCTGAACGGAAAACTATCGCTTTCACAGGCGGAAGCTGTCATGGATGTGATTCGCGCTGACGGTGCAGCCTCTTTGCGGCAGGCAAATCTTGCAAAGCAAGGTAAATTGCACGAACGCATGTTCTCTATTAGTGAACGGCTCGTTGATATGATGTCAGCATTCGCTTATTGGCTGGATGATGCGGAAGAAATGCCGCCGGAGCTTGACCGTGATACGCTGTTGCAGGAATTGAATTCGATATCATCCAATCTTTCGCAGATGTCTGCGGATTACCAAAACGGCAGAATTTTGCGCGACGGAATCCGTACTGTTCTGCTTGGCCGACCGAATGCAGGAAAATCCTCTGTGATGAACTGGCTCTGCGGTATGCAGCGCAGTATTGTAACGGAATTCGCAGGAACAACACGCGATGTCATTACCGAGCAGGTGAAAATCGGCGAATTTACGCTGCTTTTATCCGATACTGCCGGACTGCGGGAGACAGACAATGCGATTGAAACGATTGGTATTTCGCAAGCGTATCAGGCACTTGATACAGCGGATTTTGTTCTGTATGTGATCGACGCATCTGTTGGAATGCAGCCGGATGATAATGAAATCATTGCGTCTTGTCATGACCGCCCGCTGCTTGTGATCTGGAATAAAACGGATTTGACGGATGCAGCGCCGCCTCAGATGGATGTTCCTGTTTTAACGATTTCTGCACTTCATGCGGATTCGTTTGCGCCGCTTGAAGAAGAACTGTCAAAGCTTTTTGCCGGCTATGCGTTTTCAGATCAGCCTTCTATTATGAATGAACGGCAGAATGCTTTGATTCAACGTGCCGATGCCAGGATTCAAGCCTGCTGTGATTTGCTGCGCCAGGATGCAGAACTTGATATGATCTATTCTGATTTGGAAGATGCTGCGCAGGCGCTGCGTGAAATAGACGGCTCTGACGTGACTGATGATGTCCTTGATGGTGTCTTTTCAAAATTTTGTGTCGGAAAATAATGTTCCACGTGGAACAATCACGAAAATACAATGTTCCACGTGGAACATTAAAGGAGTATAAATATGCCGGAAATTATTCCTTTTGATGTGGCTGTAATCGGCGCAGGGCATGCAGGCGTCGAAGCGGCGATTGCATCGGCACGGCGCGGATGTAAAACAGCGTTATTTACGATATCACTTGATCAGATCGGTAATATGCCCTGCAATCCATCCATTGGAGGAAGTGCAAAGGGACATTTGGTGCGGGAAATAGACGCACTCGGCGGCGTGATGGGTGAGGCGGGCGATACATGCTGTATCCAAATGCGAATGCTGAATTTGAGCAAGGGTGTTTCGGTTCACAGTCCTCGTGCACAAGCTGATCGCCGCATGTATCATACATATATTAAGAAATTGTGCGAAAATACGCCGAATTTGCAGATCATTCAAACTGAAATTGCTGATATTGAAATTGATGACGAGCAAAATGTAAAGTCTGTCATAAATATATTTGGCGCGAAATACCCATGCAAAGCGGTTGTCCTGTGCACGGGAACATTTCTGAACGGAATGGTCTATATCGGGAAAAGCGGGATTGAAAGCGGACCGGATGCATGTCTTCCGGCACGGTCGCTGTCTGCGAAATTAGCCGCGCATCATATCACTCTGCGCCGGTTTAAGACGGGTACGCCTTGTCGGGTACATCGCCGCAGCATTGATTATTCCGTATTGCAGCCGCAGTACGGTGATCCGAATCCACAGCCGTTTTCGTTTTCGCCGCAGGCACGCGTTTATCGTAATGATGCTGTGTGCTATATTGCGAACACAAACGAAATAACGCATCAAATAATCCGCGATAATATCCAGGAATCTCCGCTGTATTCCGGTATGATTCACGGAGTCGGGCCGCGCTATTGCCCGTCGATTGAAGATAAGGTGATCCGTTTTCCGAGCCGCGAGCGACATCAGATTTTCGTTGAGCCGACAGGCCTGGATACCGAAGAGATGTATATGCAAGGCTTCAGCACTTCGCTCCCGGAGCATGTTCAGATTCAGATGTATCGCAGCATCAAAGGCCTCGAACATGTTGAAATCATGCGATCTGCCTATGCGATTGAATATGATTGCATCAACCCGCTTTGTCTGACGCATTCTCTGGCATTCCGCGGCTTCCATGGACTCTTTGCAGCGGGGCAATTCAACGGAACATCAGGATATGAGGAAGCGGCTGCACAGGGCTTAATCGCCGGAATTAATGCTTCTGCTTTTGTGAAAAGCGAAGAAATGCTTGAATTATCGCGGAAAAGCTCCTATATCGGAACGTTGATTGACGACCTCGTAACCAAAGGTACGGAAGATCCTTATCGCATGATGACAGCGAGAAGCGAATATAGACTTTCGCTGCGGCATTCCAATGCGGATGCCCGATTGACAGCGATCGGCCGAAAATATGGATTGATTTCAGATGCTCGATGGGCTGATTTTCAGGCGAAAATGCATCGGATTGAGTCCGGTATTGAGACAATTAAAGCGACGAGTGTTAGACCTGATGCTGTGAATGCATATTTAGAGCGTGTCGGGACATCTCCGATTACACAAAGTGTCCGTTTGGATGCTCTGATGCGCCGTCAGCAGGTTGATTGCTCTGATATTCTTCGCGAATTGCACATAGACTTTGATTTACAGGGCGAGGAAGCGGCTGAAATCAGCCACAGAATTAAGTATGAGCAGTATATTGCACGCCAGGAACAGCAAAACGCGCATCTTGAGCATCTTGAAAAGGTGAAATTACCGAAAGATGTGGATTATAAAGCCGTACACGGACTTTCATCAGAGGCGATTGAGAAGCTTTCAAAGCAAAAACCTGAAAACTTGTCTCAGGCATCCCGCATTTCCGGCGTTTCTCCCTCGGATGTTTCTATCTTGATGACATGGCTCAAAGCGGGAGGTTATCATGGCGAATGAAATGCTTTATTCTGCTTGCGCAGCTTTGTTTGAGCGTAATCAACTGTTGCTCAAACAGTCAGCGCATGAACTGCTGGAGCGATATGCAGAACAGCTGATTGCTGAGTCTGAAAATCAGAATGTGACCGCAGTTCGTACACTTTCTGAGATTTGGAACAGACATTTTCTCGATTCTGCGTTTTTATTGCAGTATTTACCTCAGGGAAAGGTCCTCGATTTGGGAACAGGCGGCGGAATCCCGGCAATTCCGCTTGCAATTATGAACAGGAATCTGGATGTCACAATGCTTGACAGTGAATTGCGAAAAATTGAATTTTGTAAGAAAGTGATAGACTTGTTAGGCATTCATGCGACGGCAATTTGCGGGCGCGCAGAAGAATTATCACGTTCACCTGAATATGATTCACAGTTTGACTATGTTGTGTCGCGGGCAATGGCGAACGGCTCGATGCTGACAGAACTTTCTGCGCGTTTTTTGAAAATTGGCGGTAAGCTGGTTGCTATGAAAGGCCGACAGTATGACCGTGAACAGGAGCGGTTTCATGAAGCCGCTGAAGCGCTTGGGATGACGGTTGAAGACGAAATATCCTATCGGCTTGAGGATGAGGATAAATATCTGATTGTACTTCGGAAAGACGCTGATACACCTGCTCAATATCCGCGCAGATACGCAAAAATGAAGCGCAGTCCACTTTAATCTCAAAGGAATGTTCCACGTGGAACATTCCTTTTTTGTAGAACTATGCAGAATAAACGCAATTCTAAAAGCTTTATGAAGTTTCTCGCGGGAAGCGGTAACAAAGCGATTGCAAATGTATACAGTTTGGAAATTCGGTTGACTTTCAGCCCTGAAAACGATATAATATAATAGAGAGAAAGTGTCAGAAAGGGCCGAGAAACAGAAAGGAATATACAACATGAATAACGATCGCTTTTCAGATACAACAGAGCTGCCGATACCGCAGGAACCGGACTATCCGGATCCGTTTGCAACGCCTCCGCGCAGGCCGTCATATTCTGACGGATCGAATCAGAGCGGCGCTTCGCGAAGAACTGCGCGCACCAGCGGCCAATCAGGATACGGCGGACCGCGCAGAACAGATCAGTCAAGCGGGCAATCCGGGTACGGCGCGCCGCGCAGGGCATCATATCCGAACGGGCAATCATCAAACGGCGCAGCAACCCGGCGAAGATTGAACGGCGCGGCTGACGCGCGGCAGAATGGTTACAGCAGCGGAGAATCTTCGCCGCAAAGAACCCCCCAGCAGGTCCCGCGCCAGCGTGCAAATCAGGCGGGAAGCCCCCAGCGCCCGCATGCGCCGATCAGACGTGCGTCCTATCAGGGGCAAATGCCGGAAGAAGATCAGATTCTGCATTATCAGCAGCCGCAGCAGCCCTATTATCCGCCGGAATATGACGATGAAATCCGTGAACCAGCGCCCAAAAAGAAGAAACGCAGAAAGCGCCGCCGCCACAGCTGCCTGCGGAAGATTATTACTTCCCTACTGTCATTGGTTATTGTGCTTTTTGCACTCTATTCCGGCGCTGCGCTGCTTGCGATTAAGCGGCTGGAATACGAGGAAACCGGTACGCGTGCGATTGCAGCAACTGCTGCGGAACCGGATGCCGATGTGCGTAATGTGCTTTTGATCGGCACGGATAACCGCGAGGATGAGCGCGGAAGAGCTGATACGGTCATTTTGCTGAGCTTTAGTAAGCATAACCACACGGTCACAATGACCTCGCTGATGCGTGATTCGTATGTAAATATTCCGAATCATGGCACGGACAAGCTGAATGCGGCTTATGCATATGGCGGCGCAACGCTGCTGATGGATACGATTACAAGCAATTTCGGCATTCCGGTCGATGATTATATCTGCGTGAATTTCCGCGCATTTGTTCATATTGCAGATGCACTCGGCGGACTGAAGGTTGAAATCTCTGACCGTGAGGCAGAGGCAATCAACGTGATTCTGCAAAGTGAAGTCAATCAGATTATGGGCGATGATCCAATGGATGATTTCCTGCCGAGCGGCGGAACATTTTTGCTCAATGGCAAGCAGGCACTTGCTTATGCGCGAATCCGCTATGTCGGAAATGCGGATTTTGAGCGAACCGAACGCCAGCGGAAGGTTCTTGATCTGATGCTTTCCAAGTTGAAGCATCCGAGCCCGACCGCAATCCCGAAAATCCTGTCGAAGGCTGTTCCGGAATTAAAAACGAATATGACAACCGGTCAGCTGTATCTGCTTTCGCTGGAGGTTCCGGTGAAACTGATCGGTTATGATATGCAGAAGCTGCGCCTCCCGGCGGACGGAACCTATTCTGATCAGACAGCGCCGGACGGGCAGATGGTTCTTGCTGTGGATTTCGATGCGAATTTGCAGCTTTATCTGAAAACAATTCACGATGCTCCGGCTCCGGAACCGACCGCTTCTGAGGAGGCGATTTCATGAAGGGAACGGCGATTTTCCAGCTCCTGACAATTCTGCGGGAGGAAACCGACGATCAGCACAGATTATCCCAGCAGGCGCTCTCCGATCGGATGCTCGCCCGCTATGGCGTTAAGCTGAACCGCCGTACGCTCAAGGCCTATCTGGATGACCTGATCGAAGCCGGATTCCCGCTGAATACATCCAAACGGCAGCGAATACTCCCCGACGGCTCCGAGGAAACCTTGCAGACGGACTGGTATCTGGAACCGCAGTTTGAAATCAGCGAGCTTCGCCTGCTCTGCGATCTTCTGAACGGAATGCCCGCTGTCCCGGCTGTGCAGCGTGATTCCCTGACGGAAAAGCTGATTCGCTTTGCACCGCCGAGCTTTCCGCGGACGCAGATGCAGCAGCCGATCACCTATCTGCACACACTCCCCGCGCAGCAGATGATGTTCTCGGTTGAATTACTCTGTGAAGCGATGCGCCGGAATTGCATGGTCAGTTTTCAGTACGGAAGCTATGCGCTGAATGCTGACGGAACGCCGGAACTGAAGCCGCGTGTCAGAGAGGACGGCGCTGTTCGCGAGTATCTTGTCAGCCCGTATGAGATCGTCGTTTCACATGGCAGGTATTATCTGATTTGCTGCAAGGAGCCTTACCGTTCCTGCTCAAATTATCGCATTGACCGCATGATGGAAATGCAGATTCATGAGGATTTTACGCGTCTTCCGTTGGAGGAACTGGAATCAAAGACTGCATATCCGCAGCAGCTTGCAGAGCAGCTTTATATGTACAGCGGAAATACAGAGGAAGTTTGTTTTCTTGCTGACAGCTGTATTTTAAGCGATGTGCTGGATTGGTTCGGCAGCGAAATCCGGATTGAGCCGGCTATGCGGCCGAATTTGCTGCGGATTACCGTGCAGGTTCATCCGACAGCGATGCAGCATTGGGCGCTGCAATACGGCAAATATGTCACGGTATTATCGCCGGAATCGCTTCGTATGGAGCTTGCAGAAATCGCGGCGAATCTTTCTAAACGATATAAGGAAGAAGTACCCGAATAATATAATTGTTATATGATATACCAATAGTGAAGCCGCACATTGACAATCGGCTGCATTTCTGCTATAATGAATTCGGAAACTATAAATATAGCGGAAAGGATGAACCGGGAATGTTCGAGATTCAGCGGATGGGCTGTTCCTGCCGCCATGACAGCAGCTTTATCTTTGATCTGCCGCAGGGCTTTGACGGTTATCTGATGCTCTACGTGAAAACACGCGCATTCTTCCGTATCGGCGGCGAAGAGAAAACCGTCGAGCCGGAGACATTTATCATCTACAACCGCAATTCGCCGCTCTATTACGGCGCGGCAGGCGGTGCATATGTCAATGACTGGATGCTCTTTGACTGTACGGAGACAATCAATTCCGATATTGATATCCGGTTTGATACACCGGTTTATATCGGTGAACAGATCAATCTGACGCAGTATTTTCAGCTGATTGCAGATTGCTATTACCGCGGAACCGATGCCCAGACAGCCGGTCTGCTGATCCGTGCGATGCTCTCGGAAATCTTCTCCAAAACAGAGCGTCCCGAGGCGGCCGAGCTTCCGCATTACCGGGAGTTGCTTGATTTGCGGCGCAAGATCTACGCGCAGCCTGCAAAGAACTGGAGTATGGAGCAAATGGCGCAGATGCTCAATATCAGTATGCCGTATCTGCACGCGCTTTATCGTAAGGCATTCGGCGTGACCTGTACGGCGGACGTGATTGAGAGCCGCATGGAGCAGGCGCAGCAGTATCTCAATAATCCCGGCATGACGATCGAGGAGATTGCGTATGCCTGCGGCTACAGCAGCGGCGTACACTTCTCGCGGCAATTCAAGAAGCATTTCGGCGTATCCCCGCTGCAATGGCGGAAAACCGGAAAAGCAGATGATAAAAAATGATAAAAGAATAGGATATGTTAAAAACTCAATAACATATCCTATTCTTTTTTTTGCGCCTCTGTGCTATAATGAGGTCAATGAGGGACAAATGCGGTGCGCAATCAGATTGCGATAACTGCATATGTCCCGCATCGGAGCGATCTCCGCCGCCGGTATGAAGTACAGAAGTCATGACCGTCGGCTTTATCATATGTATCCCGCTGCCGGAGACGTGCCATGAGAGGGGGAACGTTTCCGGCAGATTCCGGGAATTCAACGAAACAATCACAGGCAATATGAAAAAAGGGGAATTCCTGATGCCTTTGAAGATTTTACTCATAGGCGGGACCGGCACGATTAGTATGGCGGTTACGCGGCGCCTGGCTGCGCAGGGACATGAGGTCTTTCTGCTCAACCGCGGCACGCGTAGCGCCGGACTGCCGGAATCTGTCACGGTGCTTCGCGGCGATATCAGCAGCGAAGCAGAGACTGCAAAGCTGCTCGACGGAATGCAGTTTGACGCAGTCGGAGAGTTTATTGGTTTTACGCCGGATCAGGTGCAGCGCGATGTGCGCCTCTTTTCCGGCAAAACGCGGCAGTATCTCTATATCAGCTCTGCCTCGGCCTATCAGAAGCCGCTTTCGGAGAGCGTGATCACAGAGAGCACGCCGCTCTGCAATCCCTATTGGCAATATTCCCGCGACAAGATCGCGTGTGAAGAATATCTGATGCAGCAGTACCGTGAAAATGGTTTCCCTGTGACGATTATCCGCCCGAGCCACACCTATGACGAGCGCTCTGTGCCGCTGGGTGTCCACGGCAAAAACGGCAGCTGGCAGGTTGTCCGCAGGATCATGGAAGGCAAGCCGGTCATCATTCACGGGGACGGCACATCGCTCTGGACGATCACGCACAACAGCGATTTTGCGAAGGGTTACTGCGGCCTGGTCGGCAATATCCATGCGATCGGGCAGGCCTATCACATCACCTCGGATGAGCGTGTGACCTGGAATCAGATTTATCAATGCATCGCGGATACGCTCGGCGTTCCGCTGAAAGCATGTCATATCTCCTCGGATTTTCTCGCTGCGATCAGCGATTATGATTTTGAGGGCAGTCTGATCGGAGATAAGGCGTGTACTGTGAATTTTGATAATACGAAGATCAAGCGCGCAGTACCGGAATTCCGGGCAGATATCCGTGCGGATCAGGGTATCCGGCAGACCGTGCAGCATATTCTTGCGCATCCGGAACTGCAAACGCCTGATCCGGAATTTGATGCATGGTGTGATCGTGTGATCGCGGCATTTGAAGGATTGAAAGGGGAGCTTGCTCCGTGAATAATTTTCAGTTTTACAGCCCGACCGAATTTGTATTCGGCAAGGGAACAGAAAATGAAGCAGGAACCTATGTCAAAAAACACGGCGGTACGAAAGTTCTGCTGCATTACGGCGGCGGCTCTGCCGTCCGGAGCGGCGTTCTGGACCGCGTAAAGCGTTCGCTGGAAGCAGCCGGCATCAAATATGTCGAGCTTGGCGGCGTCAAGCCGAATCCGCGTGATACGCTTGTTTATGAGGGCATTTCGATTTGCCGCGCAGAGGGCGTGGATTTCATTCTCGCAATCGGCGGCGGCTCTTCGATTGATTCGTCTAAAGCGATTGCAATGGGCGTACCCTATGAGGGCGATTTTTGGGACTTCTACGCAGGGAAGGCAATCCTCCAAGCTGCGCTTCCCGTCGGAACCGTCCTGACCATAGCGGCAGCCGGAAGTGAGGGCTCCGGCGATTCTGTGGTCACAAAAGAGGCAGACGGTCTGAAAAGAGGTACGGGCTCTGATCTGATCCGTCCGCGGTTCTCAATCCTGAATCCGGAGCTCACCTGCACGCTGCCTGCGTATCAGACAGCGTGCGGCGCGACGGATATCATGGCACATGTTTTTGAACGCTATTTTACGAATACGCAGGAGGTCGAGATTACGGACCGTCTCTGCGAGGCCGTTCTCCTGACAATGGTCAAGGAGACTCCGCGCGTCATTGCACAGCCTGACCTGTACGAAGCACGCGCAAATATCATGTGGGCGGGCACCGTTGCACATACCAATATTGTCGGTGTCGGCAGAGAGCAGGATTGGAACAGCCACGGCATAGAGCACGAGCTTTCCGCGCTCTATGACTGTGCGCACGGTGCCGGTCTGGCCGTCATCATGCCCGCATGGATGGAATATGTCTGTCAGCACGATGTCATGCGTTTTGCCCAGATTGCCGTCCGGCTCTGGGGCTGCCAGATGAATTTTGCAAATCCGGAGGAAACTGCCCGCGAGGGAATCCGCCGCTTCCGCCGGTTCCTGCACAGCATCGGAATGCCGATCAATTTTGCGGAGCTTGGCGCGAAGGAAGAGGATATTCCGAAGCTTGTTGAGAAATTCGGCATCGGCGACGGAAAGACCGGCGGTTTTGTTTCGCTGACGGCGGCTGATATCACGGAGATTTACCGCATCGCCGCACATGCTGCCCTTTGACAGCGCAGGATTCAGGGATATCTGCGCGTATATATATCAAACCGACATGGAATTATGAACCGTGTCGGTTCTTTTTTTCCGGGCAACGCCCGGTTGAATTGATCTAAAGCGCTCCAGAAAGTTAACTGCGGCAGAAGCCGATATTCTCTCAACCAGCTATTCTATAAAATCATCGCGAAGCGCCGGGCAACGCCCGGTTGAATTGAACTAAAGTTCTCCAGTAGGTCAACTGCAACGGATGCTGCAATGCTCTCATCTAACCTCTGCCTATTTTCATTTTTCAAAACTATCGCGAAGCGATACCGAATCTCCTCACTTCTCACTCCTAACTCCTATCTTTTAAAATCGTCCGCGCAGCGGACACCGCAATTTCT
>CAMNFV010000072.1 GCA_946537515.1 uncultured Ruminococcus sp.
GGAGTAGAATGTACGGAAACGGTAGCCATCATAACGATTCAGACCATACGACGTGGTCGTTGTTGTTGCAGTGGTCGGGCGTGTCGTGGTCGTGGTCGTTGTTGTTGCAGTGGTCGGGCGTGTCGTGGTCGTGGTCGTTGTAGTGGTGGTCGGGCGTGTCGTGGTGGTCGTTGTCGTGGTTGTGGTCGTCGGGCGCGTCGTGGTCGTTGTGGTGGTAGTTGCAGTAGTGGTGGTGGTAGTTGTAGTCGTCGTCGTGGTGGTCGTTGTTTCAGATGTCGGGAACGTCTGCTGCGGTGTCAGCTGAAGCGTGTGATAGGTCACATCCATTGTCAGATTATCCTCGCTCTCAAATGCCGGGGATGCCATAATCTGATAGGTCAGCGTGCCTTCATTGTCAATGCTGATTCCGTAAATGCTGCCCAGCGCCTTCTCCGCGTCCGTCAGCGTATAGATCTTTGCCGCACTCGTGCTGCCGCTCTCCGGCGACATCGCATAAATGCTGTTTGCATCGTGATAATAAACGGTGCCGTCATACATCTGCGAGGAAACATAACAAATAGAATAAACCGTGCCGTTCGGCGTCGGCCATGCAGCCTTGACGGTACCGAATGTCTCTGTTTCATTCATCAGGCGGCTGCGGCAGAAGGTTGCCGTAACCTGATTCTCAAAGCGGATCGTTGACGGATCAGCTGCCTTTGCATAGTACCAGGAGCCGTCCGGCATCGGCGTGACCGTATCCAATGCGCCGTACCAGAATGCACCGCTGTAAGCATCGGAATCACAGGTAATGACATTGCCCTCAGAAAAATAATTCCAGTCGCTTGCCGCGTGATGCGAATCTGCCTTCATATATGCATCGGAAACCAGCACATAGTTATGCGTGCCGTGCCCGAGCATATCCGGCGCGCCGTCATCGTATGTCGCATCGCAATGATACCAGCTGCCGTCAATCTTCACGACATTCCACATATGATTCAGCTCGTCACTCGTAATCGCATAGCAGGGGATATTCAGGCGCCGGCAAAGCACGCACATCGCCAGCGAATAGCCCTGACAGACCGTTGAACCGCCGATCAGTGCAGAATATGCATCATTATTCGTAAAGGTCAGATCATAGGCAGCATGATCTGCCAGATAATCATGCAGATACAGGACTTTTTCGGCATCGGTCCATTCCGGCTGCACGCCGCTGAGAATCTCCGAGACCTTCGCTTCAAATTCTGCCTCCATTGCATCGAGCTGACTGACATCATAATTATACTCGATCTGGATCGTCCCGACATAAGGTGACGGCCATGAATTCACAGTTGAATATTTGAATGCAGAACCGACATAGAACCATTCCGCATCCGTATAAAGCATCTCATAATACAGATTCGCGGCTGTGTCAAGCGACAGACGGAGCGATCGGACAGAAATCTGTGACTGATGATTTTCCCATGCGCTGTAGATCAGACTGCGGAAAGTATCGCGCACCGAGGCTTCCGTCTCCGCAGCGGATGCAGAGAGCAGCGGCGGCAGCATTCCTGTCAGCATACAGGCGGAGAGCAATCCGGCTGTCATTTTCTTCAACAGGGTTTTCATATTTCACACCTCCGAAACAAGCAGGGCGGGTACGGATAAACGCATTTTATACATCGTCTGCAAGATTATTATAACATAATTCGGCTGGATTTGATAGATGTAAAACGCTGAAATTGAAAAATCGTTTTTGTGCGTTCCGTACAAACGCGCTGAAATCTTACCATAAATTTCAGGATTCGGCAGACGGAGAGCCAAAAAACCGGCAGATTCTCTCTGCGACTGATAGTATAAGCAGCGCAAAATTATACAAAAAGCTTTGCTCTTGTGATTAGGATTCCGCGCTCTGAACACATGATTTTTATGCAAGCAGCCAAAGAATTTTGATCTGCTTGCATATACAAGCAGGGTTGTGCTATAATAAAAAATGTCCCGGTTTCGGGAAAACAAGTGGGAAGGGAAAAATAAAAAATGAAACGAAATGCATTCACAGCCATGCTGGCTGCCGTCGTTGCGCTGACCGCTGTCAGCGGCGCCGTGCTGCCCGCAAATGCCCCGCTTTCGCTGTCGGCGAGTGCGGCGGCAGTCAGAGAGGAAGAGAAGCCCGTTTCCGGGCACTCCGGCATCTACACCTATTTAAAATATCCGAAATACATTGAGATCGAATCCGTCAGCACATCGCCTGTCGGAAGAGTCGAGATTCCTGCAAAACTCGAGGGACTGCCGGTCACGGTCATCGGCAAGGAAGCATTCCTTGACTGTACCGAGATGACAGAGCTGGTCATCCCGGATTCGGTGCTGTATATGAATATGGGCGCTGTCTCCGGCTGCTCGAAGCTCAAGAAGGTCCAGCTTCCGAAAAAACTCACCGCGCTGCCGGCAAGAGCCTTTGAAAATTGTACCTCGCTGGAGACCATTGCGCTTCCGGATTCGATTACCGAAATCAATGCATATGCGTTTGAAGGCTGCTCTGCGCTCAAGGAGATCAATATTCCGGATGCCGTCACGCTGCTCGGCTCGGGCGCTTTCCGCAGATGCTCCGCGCTCACCAAGGCAACGCTCGGCAAGGGCATCAAAGAGATCGGCAACCAGACCTTTGCAATGTGCCATTATCTCAGTTCTGTCAATCTGCCGGATGCGCTGACAAAGATCGGTGCAGGCGCCTTCCGCGAGTGCCGCGCAATCAGCGAAATCTCAATGGCTGATAAGGTCAAAGAGATCGGAAATGAATGCTTCAGCGGCTGCGGCAGTCTGACAAAGCTCAAGCTCTCCGCTGCGCTGGAAGCAATCCCTGTTTCTGCATTCAGCGCCTGCCCGAAAATCGAAACAGTCGATATTCCCGCAAGCGTCAAGACCATCGAGACCTATGCGTTCTATGAATGCACCGGCCTGCGCGATGTGAAAATCGGCGACGGTGTCAGCGTCATCCGCGATTCTGCATTCCAGAAATGCGGTGCACTCAAAAATCTGACCCTCGGTTCCGGCCTGAAGCAGATCACGGCACATGCTTTCCGTGATTGCAGCGCGCTTGAATCTGTTACGCTGCCGAATACCGTCACGGAAATCGGTGAAAATGCTTTCACAGGCTGCATCGCCCTCAAGGATATCAAGCTTTCCGACACGCTCAAGACCATTGGCAAGCAGGCATTCTACGGCTGCAAGGCGCTGACGACTGTCAAGCTGCCGGATACCATTACGGACATCGGTGACGGCACATTCTGGTACTGCACCGTGCTCGCTTCTGTCACAGTTCCGAATGCAAAGTGCACGTTTGCAGCAGATCCGTATCTCTTCTGCAACAGCTATAATGTATACGATACGATTATCTTCGGCTATGAGAATTCGACCGCAGAGCAGTTTGCGAAAAAATACGGCTATCAGTTTAAGCTGCTGAAGGAAGCCGTAACCACCACGCCGACAACGACTACAACCTCGGAAACTACATCCACCACCACAACCTCTGAGACCACCACTACTACAACCACTTCTGAAACCACTACCACTACGACTACCACCACAACAACCACGACTACCACTACAACCACGACCACCACAACAACTACCACAACCACGACGACCACCACGACAACACCGACCACCTCTGAAACCACGCCGACTACAACGGTCTCTACGACCGCAGCACCGGCTGTTCCGCAGATCAGAGGCGACGTTGACGGCGACGGCGCTGTCAGCAGCGGTGATGCGCAGGTCACGCTGACCGCTTATGCGATGCTGCTTGCAGGCGCACCGACGCCGCTCAGCAAAGAGGCCGATGCCGCAGCTGATGTCGATCAGGACGGTCAGGTTACCTCTGCCGATGCGCAGATCATCCTGCAATACTATACGCAGAATACGCTCTCCCATATCAAAACCGATTGGGAACAGCTGATTGTTCCGCAGAAAAAAGACTGATCAAACCCAGTATATATGAGAAACCGCCTCTCCGGATCTGCCCGGAAAGGCGGTTTTTTTATGCATCTGTTTCGCTGTCGTCAACCGTGATTTCCTCAATCAGGCCGCGCAGGGATTCCACACCCTCACCGGTCACAGACGAGAAAATCGTAACGTTCAGATCTTCAAACTGCGGCAGTTCCTGCGGCAATGCTGCAAGCCGCGCAGTCCGTTCCGTTTTGTTGAGCTTATCCGCTTTCGTCAGGACGATCGCGAACGGCATCTCCGTGTCAATCAGGAAATTGACCATTTGCAAATCATTCTTTGTCGGCGGATGACGCATGTCGATTAGCAGCAGCACCGCACGCAGATCGCGCTCATCCTGAAGATAGCCGTTGATGAGATCCTGCCAGCGTTTCAGCTCTGATTTGGAGCGCTTCGCATAGCCGTAGCCCGGCAGATCCGCAAAGGTCACACCGTCACAGTGATAGAAATTGATCGTTGCGGTCTTGCCCGGAACCGAGCTGACGCGCGCGAGATTCTTCCGCTGAAACAGCTTATTGATCAGCGTGGACTTGCCGACATTCGATCTGCCTGCAAAGGCGATCTCCGGCGTCCGGCACTTCGGGAGCTGCGATGCGGTACCGTATGCGGACGTAAATTCCGCTGTATTCCAGTTCATATGCGCCCCCTTACTGCGCGGTCTTGTTCGGACGCTTGCGCGGTGCGGGCATCGGCGGGAGTGTCAGCTTTTGCAGATCATCCTCATGCAGCGGCTCCAGCTTCGTATCGTAATGCGGCGGGATCAGCGCCGTTTCCAGCACCGTTTCCACGCTTTCACACGGGATGAAGTGAATCGCCTCGCGTACCGTTTCATCCAGTTCCGCAAGATCCGGGAGATTTGCTTCCGGGATCAGCACGGTGCGGATGCCGTTTTTATACGCAGCCATGGATTTTTCAACCAGACCGCCGATCGGCAGGACCTTGCCGTGCAGCGTGATCTCGCCGGTCATTGCAATATCATGGCGGACAGGAATACCGCTCAATGCCGAGACAAGCGCCGTCAGCATCGTGACACCGGCACTCGGGCCGTCCTTCGGAACAGCGCCTTCCGGTGCGTGAATGTGGATATCTTTCGTCTTGAAAAGCTCCGGATTGATGTCATAGGCCTTGGCGTGGGCACGCGTATAGGAAACAGCAAGCTTTGCGCTTTCCTTCATCACATCACCGAGCGAACCCGTAACCTGAATCTCACCCTTGCCGGGCATCGTCAGAACTTCCAGCGGCATCAGCACGCCGCCGACACTTGTCCATGCAAGCCCGTTGACGATTCCGACGGAATCCGATTTTGCATAGTAATCGCCGGTATACTTATGCGGTCCGAGCGCTGCTTCCAGCGTTTCGGGCGTATACTGCACCTTTTTCACTTCGTCAGTCAGCAGGGTTTTGGCGCATTTCCGGCAGAGCGATGCAATCCGCCGCTCCAGCGTACGGACACCCGCCTCACGGGTATAGTAGTCAATCAGATCGTAGATCGCCGTATCGGTAATCTTAATCTGCGATGCCTTCAGGCCGTTTGCCTTGACCTGCTTCTTGACCAGATGCTCCTTCGCGATATGGAATTTTTCCTCCCGCGTATAGGAATTGACCTCAATGACATCCATACGGTCATAGAGCGGTGCGGGAATCATATCCGCATTGTTCGCCGTCGTCAGGAACATGACCTGCGACAGATCAAACGGAACTTCCAGGAAGTGATCGCGGAAGGCATGGTTCTGCGCGCTGTCAAGCACTTCAAGCAGCGCCGCCGCCGGATCGCCCTTGAAATCGCCGGATAGCTTGTCGATCTCATCCAGCAGAATCAGCGGATTCATGCTCTTTGCCTGCCGCATCGCATCAATGATTCTGCCGGGCATTGCGGCGACATAGGTCTTGCGGTGACCGCGGATCTCGCTTTCATCGCGCACGCCGCCGAGCGAGACACGGACATAGCTTCTGCCGAGCGCCTTGGCAACAGACTGCGCAATCGACGTCTTACCGACACCGGGCGGGCCGACCAGGCAGATGATCTGTCCTGTCAGCTTCGGCTGAAGCACATGCACGCTCATAGCCTCCAGAACGCGCTCCTTGACGCGCTTTAAGCCATAGTGTTCTTTATCCAGCAAGGCCGCTGCCTTCGGGATATCGAGCTTCTCCTTCGTTGTAACGCCCCACGGAAGCGAGAGCGCGACATCGAGGTAATTGCTGATGACATAAGCCTCCTGCGAGCCGGAAGGCATCCGCGAAAGCTGCTGTGCCTCATGGCGCAGCTTCGTCTTGACCTCTTCGCTCGCTTCCAGCTTGTCAATTTTCTTCATATAGGAAGCGGTATCGGTGTCGTCATTTTCACCGAGCTCCTCGCTGATGATCCGCTGCTGCTCCCGGAGATAGAGCTCGCGCTGGCTCTGGTCAATATGCATCTGGACGCCGTTTTGCAGTTCCGCCTCGACCTTGAGGATCTCGTTTTCGCGGATCAGAACGGCATAGAGCATCGTAAGGCGCAGGAAGAGGCTCCCCTCCTCCAGCATCATCTGGCGGTCGTGGTAATCCATATCCAGATTTGACCAGACAGCCTCAAAGAGCTGCTTTGCATCCTCCTCCGCAAGCACCATTTCCGCGAATTCGCGCGGTGTGCGGTGCGAGAGCTTGCAGTTCAGCGCATACTGATCCTTGACGGAATTGATAATCGCCTGCATCTCGATCGGATTCGATTTGCTGCGGGAGTAAGTCGGCAGCGGCTTGAAATCCGCGCGCCAGTATTCGGTTTCATCATCCGGTGCCAGCAGCTTGATCGCCTTTGCACGCGCCAGACCTTCGACGAGAACGCGGGTTCCCTCACGGCTGCGCATGACCTGACGCACCTCACAGACCACGCCGATGCGGAACAGATCACGCACCTTCGGTTCGAGAACCGTCTGCTCACGCTGCGCAATCAGGAGAATCTTGCGGTCGCGATCCAGCGAAGCGTCAACCGCCTTGCGCGATTCTGCTCTGCCGACTTCAAAATCTATTACCATATGCGGGAACGCAACGAGCCCGCGCAATGCGACGACCGGAATCAAATTTTCTTCCGTTCCCTGAATTTCCATGATTTCGTCTGTGCGTTCTTTCTCTTGCATTGTCTTTTCCAATCTGCCCTGCGCGGCGAAGAACCCTCTCCTGACCGTGCGCAGCCGGTACGGAGACTAAAATGCTGTGTATAGGACTCTTTGCTCTATTATACATGATAATGTGCAAAGAATCAAGCTGAAAATTGCGGAAATTTGTGAAAGAGAGATGAAATTTTTGCCATAAAGATAACAGAATCTCCCGCGGCAAATCACCGCAGGAGATTCGGCATAGACTTTACGCAGCGATCAGGCAGCGGAAACTTCCTGTCCGCTGTCATCCAGCAGCAGCGGCGCGGTATGATTCTCCACGCAGGCTGCCGTCACAACAACCTTTCTGACACTCTTGCGCGAGGGCGCATCAAACATCGTCTGCATCAGGATGCCTTCCAGGATTGCGCGGAGACCGCGGGCACCTGTTTTCTGCTCCAATGCACGCTTGGCAATTCCAATGAGCGCATCATGCTCAATCTCCAGCTCAATATTGTCATAACGGAAGAGCTTGGAATATTGCTTCAGCAGCGCATTTTTCGGCTCTGTCAGGATCCGGACGAGCGAATCCTCATCCATTTCATCGAGCGTCGTGATGATCGGGAGTCGGCCGACCAGCTCCGGCACGATACCGAATTTCACGAGATCCTGCGGAATGACCTTGCGGAAGATGTTTTCAGTTTTCTCTTTCTTGGAGAGCACCTGTGCCCCGAAGCCCAGTCCGGAAGATTCGGTCCGGCTGACAATGTGCTTCTCAAGGCCGTCAAATGCGCCGCCGCAGATAAAGAGGATATTCTTCGTATTGATGTGAATAAACTCCTGATTCGGGTGCTTTCTGCCGCCCTGCGGGGGAACATTCGAGACCGTGCCCTCAATGATCTTCAGCAGCGCCTGCTGCACGCCTTCGCCGCTGACATCACGCGTCAGAGAGGTGTTTTCGGATTTGCGCGCGATCTTGTCGATCTCATCAATATAGATGATGCCGCGCTCGGCTGCTTCCACATCGAAGTTTGCAGCCTGGATCAGTCGCAGCAGCACATTTTCAACGTCATCGCCGACATAGCCGGCCTCTGTGATCGTTGTTGCATCCGCGATCGCAAACGGGACATCGAGAATCTTCGCGAGCGTCTGTGCAAGATAGGTCTTTCCGACGCCGGTCGGACCGAGCAGCAGCACATTACTCTTCTGAATCTCCACATCGTCGCCGTCATCGGCGCTCAGGATGCGTTTATAGTGATTATAGACCGATACGGCAAGGGAAATCTTGGCGCTGTCCTGGCCGATGACATATTCATCGAGGACTTTTTTGATCTCTGCGGGTTTCAGCAGATTGATCTTCTTCGCGGAAGTTTTTCCGCTCTTTTCCTTTGCAGACTGCGGTCTGGAATCGCGGTCGCCGTACAGCAGCTCGTAACAATATGTGACGCATTCATCACAGATATTGTTCGCGCCGGCAGAAAACATGCTCTGCACCTTTGTCTCCGGCTTACCGCAGAAATTACAGGTTCTCAATCCTTTTTCAGGCATAGCTCTTTCTCCTGTATGTTGCATGGGGTTCGGATCGGTTTTCTTTCTGTTTCAATTACGGGGGCGCTCAGCGCTTGGTGACAACCTTGTCGATGAGGCCGTAATTCAGCGCTTCCTCGGCAGTCATGAAGTAATCACGCTCGACATCGCGCTCGATCTGTGCAAGCTCCTTGCCGGTATTCTCAGCGAGGATCCGGTTCAGATTGCTCTTTGTACGCAGCAGATTGTCTGTGCGGATCTTGATATCGGTCGCCTGACCGGAGATGCCGCCGCCCATAATCAGCGGCTGGTGAATCATGATCTCGCTGTTCGGCAGCGCCATACGCTTGCCCTTTGCGCCGGAAGAAAGCAGCAGCGCACCCATGGACGCCGCAAGACCGATGCAGATCGTGGCCACATCGCACTTGATATACTGCATGGTATCGTAGATCGCCATACCGGCTGTTACGGAACCGCCGGGGCTGTTGATATAAAGCGAGATATCCTTCTCCGGATCCTGACTTTCCAGAAACAGCAGCTGCGCGACAACAAGGCTTGCCGTCACATCGTTGACATCCTCGGAGAGCATGATGATACGGTCGTTGAGCAGGCGCGAATAGATATCATACGCACGCTCGCCGCGGTTCGTCTGCTCAATGACAGTCGGGACCAGACTCATATGCATGTTGTTCATATAGGGTACCTTCCTTTCGGCCTATCTTCATAAAAATTGCGAAATTACGCACATTTCGCAATAAAGCAGATTTCCGGTTCCTGCGCCGCGGGATAGACTCTGCGGGCAGGAACCGGTATATTTCTGATTGTTTATCCTTGATTATTCAGCGTCCTTGGCTTCCTCGTCAGCCTTTGCTTCCTCAGCCGGAGCTTCTGCTGCTTCTTCCTTTGCAGCTTCGTTGTCCACGACAGCGTTGTTCTTGATCAACTCAACAGCCTTCTGGACACGCATATCGGTTCTGTAATCCTCAACCGGGATGCGGGACTTGACGAATTCAACCGGAGCATTCAGCTCTGCTGCGAACTGTGTCAGTGCCTCATCAAGCTCCTCATCGGTAACCTGAATATCCTCAGTATCAGCGATCTTTTCGAGTGCAAGGCGGAGTGTGACTTCCTTCTTTGCCTGCGGCTCATACTCATCACGCAGCTGCTCCATGGTCATGCCGGTCAGCTGGAGATACTCCTCGATCTTGAGGTCGCCGTACTGCTGCTGCAGCTGGTTCTCAAACTCGCGGATACGCTGGTCGATGCGGCGGTCATAGAGAACCTGCGGAATGATGGCATCGGTACCTGCAACGATCGTATCGAAGACAGCATTCTCAAACTGGGTCTGTGCAGACTGCTCTGCGGACTCCTTCAGCTTCTTCTCAATGTCAGCACGGAGCTCTGCGATCGTATCAAACTCGGAAATATCCTTTGCGAGCTCATCGTCGATCTCCGGCAGCTCCTGGGTGGAGATACCGAGCAGCTCGGTCTTGAAGACAGCAGCCTTACCTGCATAACGCTCGTCGCCGTACTCCTCCGGGAAGGTCACTTCCACATCGAACTTATCGCCGATGTTCTTGCCGACGATCTGATCCTCAAAGCCCGGGATGAACTGACCGCTGCCCAGACGGAGCGGATAATTCTCGCCCTTGCCGCCCTCGAATGCGACATCGTCGATGAAGCCTTCAAAGTTGATCTTGACCTCGTCGCCGTTCTCAGCAGCGCGGTCCTCAACGTCGATCATACGAGCCTGACGCTGACGGAGCATTTCGATCTGCTGGTCGATATCCTCATCGGTGACCTCGCGAACGACCATCGGTGCGTGGATGCCCTTGTACTCTGCAACGGTAACCTCCGGCTTGGTGATCAGCGTTGCCTTGCAGACAGCGCCCTCTCCCTTGGAGCAGGAAACCAGCTCGACAGAGGGACGGTCAATGATCGTGATCTCCTTATCGCGCAGGATTGCATCCAGCTCGCCCGGGATGATCATGTTGACAGCATCCTCAAAGAAGACCTCTTCGCCGTAGAGCTTTTCAACCATCTTGCGCGGGACCTTGCCCTTGCGGAAACCCTTGACGGCAATATCCTTCTTCTGGCGCTGATAAACGCGCTCGCAGGCTGCTTCAAGATCCTCAGCGGTGATTGAGAAGGTAACTTCTCTCATATTTACATCGGTTTTGACATCGGAAATCAGGCTCATAACAGTTCCTCCAAATTTCGTTTTCTCATAATGCGGCAGAATCTTGTCCGCATCTGAATTCTGCATATTGACAGATACACTTTATTATAACACAAACAATGGGATATTTCCAGAGGTTTTCCCTCTTTCTTCCATTTTCACAGTTTACAGCACTTTTTGTGGGGTAAACTGCACAAAATCACCCGCAATCAGATGGTAATTGATGCCGTCACGCATCCCGTTGATCGCATAACGGTGCTGTGATTTGCCGTGAACATGCCCGTACCAGCAATCCGTGACCGGATACTTCCACAGCGTTTCCAGCATCGGGTAATTGCAGCTGACGCCGTAAACCGGCGGATAATGCAGGAACACGATCGGTTTCAGCGCCTGCTGCACGGCCGCTTTCAGCGAAACCTCCAGCCGCTGCGCTTCTCTTGCGCTGACTTTTGCATCATCGGGACTTGCGGTTTCCGGCTCCATATTCACCCAGCCGCGTGTTCCGCAGATGCCGTATTCCCCGTATGCATAGCAGTTATTGTGCAGGATCCGGAATGTATCCAGACCGTTTGCAGCAAAGAACTCCTGCATCTTTTTCATCGTGCTCCACCAGTAATCGTGGTTGCCTTTTAAGATGATCTTTTCTTTCCCGGGGAGCGCATTCAGCCACTGGAAATCCGGCAGCGCCTCCTGCATATTCATGCCCCAGGAGATATCCCCCGCCAGCACGACCGTATCCTCCGGCGCTACGCTTCTGTACCATGCATCCTGCAAAATCGCAGTATGATTCTCCCAGCCGGCGAAAATATCCATCGGCTTTTCGGTGCCGAAGGAGAGATGCGTATCCCCGATTACATATAAGCTCATTGAATGCCCAGCGCACTCTTGACGAATGCCGGCATCTCATCCTGTGCAACGACGTCCTTGAAACGGACAGCCTTCGTCTTCAGCTCTGCCAGCGCAGCCGGAATCTTCATGCCGGATTTTGCTGCGAGGCGATCCAGGATCTCATATTCATCGGCATTCGTATCGCCGCCGATTGCTTCCAGCACAGCCGCGCCGAATTTATACGGATTTGCGGTCGAAGCAATCAGCATCGGATATTTGTCAGCAGCCTTTGCCTGATAATCGCGTGCTGCGCAGATACCGACAGCCGTATGCGTATCGCTGAGGTAGCCGTTCTCGGAGAAGACCTTGCCGATCATTGCTTTCGTTGCTGCATCATCCCAGAAGCTGCCGGAGAATTCTGCCTGAATGCGGTGCGTCAGCTCCAGCGGGATCTGATATTTGCCCTCGGATTTGAGTGCACCGAACCACTCGCGGATCTGTGCATCATCCTCACCGGTCATATGATAGAGCAGACGTTCAAGATTGCTGGAAATCAGAATATCCATCGACGGGGAGACCGTTGCATGGAAATCGCGCTTGCGGTCGTAGATACCGGTGTCGATGAAGTCCGTCAGGACCTTGTTGATATTGGATGCGCAGACCAGATGCTGGATCGGCACGCCCATCTGCTTTGCATACCATGCAGCGAGAATATTGCCGAAGTTGCCGGTCGGAACGGTGATGTTGAAGCGGTCGCCGTCCTTGAGGGTGCCGTTTTCCAGCAGCGTGACATATGCTGAAACATAGTAGATGATCTGCGGAACGAGGCGTCCCCAGTTGATGCTGTTCGCGCTGGAGAACTGCATACCGTTTGCAGCAAGTGCCTCCTGCATCGCCGGATCGGTGAAAATCGCCTTGACGCCGTTCTGGCAGTCATCGAAATTGCCCTTGACCGCGCAGACACGGACATTCTTGCCCTCCTGTGTCTGCATCTGACGCTTCTGCATCGAGCTGACGCCGTCCTCCGGATAGAAGACCATGATCTTCGTGCCGGGGACATCCTTGAAGCCTGCGAGTGCAGCCTTGCCCGTATCGCCGGATGTTGCCGTCAGGATGACGACTTCCTTGTCAATGCCGGTCTTGCGGATCGCGCGTGTCAGGAAATGCGGCAGAATCTGCAGCGCCATATCCTTGAATGCGCAGGTCGGGCCGTGCCAGAGTTCAAGCAGCATCGAGCCATCTGCAAGCGTTGTGATCTCCTGCACATTCGGCGTTTCAAAGCTGCCGGATTCATAGGCTGCTTTTGTGCATTCGCGCAGCTCTTCATCGGTAAAATCCGTCAGGTAGAGCTTGAAGAGACGCGCTGCACGCTCTGCATACGGCAAGCCCTTCAGAGAGTTGAAATCTGCTGCTGTCAGCTCCGGAATCGAGCCCGGAACAAACAGACCGCCGTCGGCGGCGATGCCCTGTGCGATCGCCTCGGCGCTGCTGACTGTCAGCGCCTTGTTTCTTGTGCTGTGGTAGATCATAGTGAATCCTCCTGCTTATGATACTACGGATACGGTTTTGCCGTACCGCATATTATTCCTGATTGTTTTCCAGCATTTCAGGATGCTGGATATATGTTCGGACAAGACTGCCGCAGTTTTTGCAGTAAACGCGAATCTCGATCTGATCCCGTATTCTGAATGCATGGGTTTTCAGCGGTATGATCCGCTGAAAATTATATACGTCTTCTGATATTCTGCCTTTGACAAAATCCGTGCCGCCGCAGAACGGGCAGCTCAGATTTTTTAGCTTTTTGACTGCCATAACGTATTCCTCAATATCCTGTCGCGTCGAATGCGTTTTCAATATATTCGATATGCCGGACGAAAGCGCCGGAATATTCGACCTCAGCCACATCAAAGCGCGGCTGTAAATCAAGCGGATGTTCGAGCAGATACCGCTCGGCTGCGCGGATGATATGCTGCTGCTTTCTCGCATCAACGGCCGCCGCACCTGACTGCATCGCACCCGGACGGCGCGTCTTGACCTCAACGATCAGGAGCCATTCGCCCTGCTGCGCGATGATGTCAATTTCTCCGCCGCGGATCGTATAATTCCGGTCAAGAATCACGGCGCCGCGCTGCTGCAAATATGCACAGACTGCATCCTCGCCGAGATTGCCGGTCTGCCGCTTACTGCCCTTTTCGCTCATAATACTT
>CAMNFV010000073.1 GCA_946537515.1 uncultured Ruminococcus sp.
GAGAGCGGCGGGATCACCAGCTCGATCGACTGATCGAAGCCGTGCATACCGTACTCATCGGACTTGACCTTTTTCAGCGCGGAACCGCCGCCGCCGAATGCAACTGCATCGGAATCGAATACCAGCGTATAGGTGCCTTCATACGGCACGCCGATCTTATAATTTTCTCTGCCGACCGGAACGAAATTGCAGACGGCGATGATCTCATTGCCGCTGTCGTCGATCCGTCGGAATGCGATAACACTCTGCCGGTAGTCATCATTGGAAATCCAGCTGAAGCCCTTCCAGGAATCATCATTCTCCCAAAGCGCCGCGGTATTCAGATAGAACTTATTGAGCGCCTTGGAAAATTCAAGCAGCGTGCTGTGATTCGGATAATCGAGCATGAACCATTCGAGCTGCTCCTTGTAATTCCACTCTCTGCGCTGGCCGAATTCCTGTCCCATAAAGAGCAGCTTCTTGCCGGGATGCGCAAACATATAGCAGAGGAATGCACGATAGGAAGCGAACTTATCGCCATCAAGGCCGGGCATTTTCTCGATCATCGAGCATTTGCCGTGAACGATCTCATCATGCGAGATCGGCAGGACGTAGTTCTCGGAGAAGCAATAGAAGAACGAGAATGTCAGCTTATCGTGATTGAATGCGCGGTAAAGCGGATCCATTGACATATAGGTGAGCATGTCGTTCATCCAGCCCATATTCCACTTGAAATTGAAGCCGAGGCCGCCGATATCAGTCGGCTTGGTGACAAGCGGCCACGCGGTCGATTCCTCTGCAATCATCAGCACATCGGGATGCCGCGCAAACACGGTCTCATTGAGCAGCCGCAGGAATGCGACCGCTTCCAGATTTTCTCTGCCGCCGTTGGCATTCGGTCTCCATTCACCGTCGCGGCGGTCATAATCGAGATAGAGCATCGAGGCGACTGCATCCACGCGCAGGCCGTCGATATGGTATTCATCGAGCCAGTAGCAGGCCGAGGAGATCAGGAACGACACGACCTCCGGTCTGCCGTAATCAAAGACTCTGGTACCCCAGCCCTTGTGTTCCCGCTTGAGCGGATCGGTATATTCATAGAGACAAGCGCCGTCGAATTCATAGAGTCCCTGCTCATCCTTCGGGAAATGCGCCGGCACCCAGTCGAGGATGACGCCGATGCCCGCCTGGTGGAACAGGTCGATCATCTGCCGGAAATCATCCGGCGTACCGAAGCGTGAGGTCGGTGCGAAATAGCCCGTGACCTGATAGCCCCAGGAGCCGTCGAACGGGTATTCCGTCAGCGGCATGAATTCGATATGCGTATAGGAAAGCTCCTTCATATACGGCACCATCTGCTTGGCAAATTCGACGTAATTGAGCGGATTGCCGTCCTCATAGGTGCGCCACGAGGCAAAGTGTACCTCGTAAATATTCATCGGGGATTTATAGATATTCTGCTCCGACTTCTGCTTCAGATATTTTGCATCCTTCCATTTATAAGAGGATTCATACAGCTTGGTCGCATTCTGCGGCGCCGTTTCAAAATGGGTGCCGTAGGGATCATTCTTCAGCAGGACCTCGCCGGATTTCGTGAGGATGCTGTATTTGTAGATCGTATAGGGCGGGAGCAGATCGACCGCTGCCTCCCAGACACCGTCCGCAACCGGCAGCATCGTATTGACGTGGCGGTCCCAGCCGTTGAAATCACCGACGACGGAGACATCAATCGCATTCGGTGCCCAGACGCGGAACACCGTCTTTTTGATTCCGTCCCGTTCTTCGGTATGAGCACCGAAAAAGCGCTGTGCATCAAAATTCTTGCCCTCATAAAACAAATGAAGCGGAAAGGCATTCGGATTCCGGTTTGTCTGTTCAGTACTCATAGATTCCTCCTAAAACAATTCTGGCGGAGCTTGCGGCATCTGCATTCCGGCAGTGATTTCTATTCACATTCTCTTCGTTATTCTATCTTCGTTTCAGAACAAAACGACGGCATGGTGCAGGTTGTGCAAAATCCGTACAACCGCCAATATGCCGTATATACATTTTACCATATAATGCCGCAACTTTCAAGCCTTTTTGCAATTTTACAAAAATTTCGGAGTTTCAGACAATTTCGCCCCTGCTTTTTGTGCAACCTAACAATAGCAAGCAGGCGTTTTTGAAAAAAATATGCGTATAATCACCGAACAGTAACTCAATATAATCCCAGTTTTTCCGCAACATTCCCCATTATTCGTCCACTTCTGCGGCCGTAATCGCCGCTGCCAGCACCGTGACATCATCCCGCGGCGCACCCTTTGATTCCCGTTGTGCTTTTGCACAAACCGTATGCGCAAGCGTTTGCAGATCACCGCCCTGCCGCAGCTTCTGCCGGACATACGGAAACAGCGCATCATCCAGCCCGTCCGAGAGCAGAAAGAGCATATCCCCGCGATCCAGCTTCAGAACGGTCGTATAGGGCTCCGCATTCGGCAGGATCCCGATCGGATTTGTCGCCGCCTGACAGAGCGTGATCTGGCTGCCGTGCTTCACGAAGGTCGGCCCCGCGCCGTATTTATAGAGTGTAACGGCGGCGGTGTCCGTACAGATCTTCGCGACATCCAGCGTCGCAAAGCGCTCCTCGCCGGATTTCGTCAGCATGATCGCGTTGATCATCCGCGCCGCTGCCTTGCAGTCCATGCCGGATTGCACCAGCTGCCGGAAATTGGAGAGTACGATCCGCGCATCGACGGCCGCGTATCTGCCGGAGCCCATGCCGTCCGATACAACCAGATAGACCGCGCCTTCATTATCAGAGAAAGTGTCCCAGCAGTCACCGCAGGGCTCGTCCTCATGCACCGCGCATTGTGCCGCAGCCGTCCGGACGCCGAATCCGCCCGCCGTTTGCAGGATCATCCGCTGCTCGCTCCCGGCAGTCTCCATCCCGCAGCATTCGACCGGCCTTTGCAGCGCATCACAGAGGCACTCGGAAATCAGCGCAGGATCAAGCTTTTCATCAGCCGGCGCATAGAGTTCGATCAGCATCCGGCTGTGCTCTCCCGTTGAGACCGCCGCTGCCAGCACCGGGACATCATATTTTGCAAGCACATCCGAGACATAGCGCGTCAGCTCCCGGTGATACGTCCGGCGGGATTGCCTGCCTGCGCCGTGCAGCAATTCCTCGGTAATGCGCATCTGCGTAAACAGCAGCTTCTGGGATTCGCGCAGCCTTGCCGCCAGTACCCGTGCGACCGCATTCTGTCGCTTTGTACGCGAAAAAGCAGCCGTAACCTGATCCGGCTGCACACACCCGAACGGTGCCTTGAGTTTCTCGGAGAGATCGGCTTCGGAGAGCTGCCGGAAGCAGTTTCGCGTCTCGCGGTCGTCATGCTCCCAGCAGAGCGCACGGCTCCGGCAGCGGCTGCAAACTGTATCACAGACGGTCTTGAACTGATCCGCGGCACGGTCATTCCGGGACATCATATTCGCAATGCGCTCGGCATTTCCGCGCACCCCCGCAATCGAATGCGAGAGGAATTCCAGGCGTGCCTCGGTCAGCGCGGCGAGATCCGCTTCCGAATCGCTCCATTGCATCAGCCTGTCCGCGGCCTGTACCGTCGGAAGCAGCAGATAAATCAGCCCGCCGATGATTCCGCTGACCAGCGCATTCGCGACCGCCGATTCCCATTGCACGAGGAGCAGTCCGCCCGCACCGCAGAGCTCAAAGGCCAGATAGCTGACCGTAGACGGTTTGCCGGAGAGCAGACCCGCGAGGAATCCCGCCGCAGGCAGCATAACCGCATAGGGCGCCGCTTTGCCGTCTGCAAGGACGATCGCCAATGCCGCGAGCATCCCGCAGATGACGCCGCCTGTGATGCGGTATCGCCGCGCAGCCGTCAGAATCAGCGCAGCCGCCAGCATGATCCCGAAGCTGATCTGAAAAAGCTTCAGCGAACAGAGCGCCGTCAGCGCAATCACCGTGCAGACCGAGAATGCCGTTGTATCCCCTTCATGCAGCCGCACGGGCAGGTCTGTCCCGATGCGCAGGCAGACCTGCCGGATGCAATAAGCCAGTCCCGCCGCGAACAGGCTGAAAATCACCCAGAGCAGCCATTCCCGGCTGCCCGTCAGGCGCGCGATCGCAAAGATCAGCGCCGCGGCACAGGTGCTGCATCCCGCCAGCAAGGCCGATGCACGCGGTGTCTGTTTGACATTGAGCAGCCAGCGGATCATCGTCACAAGCGCCGTTGCGCAGAGCAGAATCGGCTGCTTTTGCAGCGTACCGGTCAGAAAATCCGCAGCCGCACTCCCCGCCAGAACCGCGATTCCCCCGGCCGGCGAGAGCGCCGCCGCAAGCGCTGCATTCAGCGGCAAGGCAAGTCCCCCGAAGCGTGCCAGCGAAAGCAGGCAGGCCGTCAGCATACAGAGCAGCAATACCCCGCCACGCCGCAGATACGGATTCTGCCGCAGCTGTTTCCATTCGATCATCAGAATCATCCTTTCACTTTTTGCACATTGTATGAGCATATGCAGATTATCTGTTTTATTATACCGCAAAAGCTGCGCGAAAAATGTCGCTTGGCGGATGATAAAAGGATTCAAAGCAGCTTAAAAACATGGCTGCACCCCTTTACTTTTCCGAACCGGATGTGATATAATCAGAATAGAATGCAGCGCCGTTCATAACCCTTTTGAAGGAGGTCTGAGAATATATGAACCCGATTGACCCGGATCAACTTTCCCTTGACTACTTACTTGAAAATAAAGTGATAGCAATCTTATCTAAGGATTATGTGATGAAGCACGGCGTATTCTGGGACGATGCGGAACTCAACTGGGACGAATGCGGATATTATACAGTCGATCGTGAGGGGATTCATTTTACCGGATTGGCATATGAAGTATACGATCATAAGGACATGAAGTATTATCCGTTTTTCAACACGGATTTTCAGGATGGAACCCTGATGGATTATGTATATTATGTTAATGGGTTACAGGACGGAGCGGAAGTCGAGTTCTATCCCTCAGGTGCCGTGCAAAGTTATTGTGTCTATGAGAAAGGAAAACCGGCAGGGAAATCATATGAATGGTATGAAAACGGAATGATAAAAAAATATATTGACTGTGATCAAAACAAGCGCATCCTGTTTGATAAGCAAGGGAAAATTACAAAGCAAGGCAAAATATACTGACACATTCAGCGCATTTCCGTGCGCAATCGAAATTCAATACAGAAAGGAACATGATTATGGAATATCCTTACAAAGTCGGCCTTCCCATGCCTGACGAGCTGAAAGACCGCTACGAGACTGAGCCGCATGAATATCTGGTCGCAAGCCGCGCTGAGGGGCTCACTGGAGTGGTCATCACGCGGCGCTATGATCCTGTACACGGCTGCTACCCGGTCAAGCAGATCATCTATGCAAATGCGGATATCGCCGGCTATATTGACCTGACGGCAAATACCACGCTGCGAAGCGGCAAATGGATGCATATGACGTTCACCACGAATTTCCCCTGTTCCCCTACGCCGAACAACATAGATGTGTCAAAGGAGGAATCCGATGCGCAAAAGGAAGAATATGCGCGCATGAAGCAGATCTTCCGGCCGAATAAAATCTACCGCGTGAAAGGTCTCCCGCCGATTTCCCGCCCCGATCTCAAACCCTTCAACAACGAAGCACATATGCAGAGCTTCTATGTGCTCGAAGTACTCTCCGAGGGCGAGGAAAACGAATTTTTGCAGAATCTGCTTGATATGTGGTACAATCCCGTGACGCTGCATTCCGGGGAATTCGGCGACATGGTGCTCGATAAGGAGCTCATGTGGTTCAATGTTGAGGCGCAATGGCGCAGAATGCCTTTTTATATCAGACTGAAGCTGCATGATGAAAATGAGGACGCGAAAGACGGGCTTGCCTTGCTGGAGCAATTCTGGAAGAAGAAGGCAGCATGGGATAAAAAGCTGCGGGCTTTTGCAGCAAAGCAGCTGCTCACATTGGCGAATGACTGGGCGGAGAACGATGACGAACATCCGGGCAGAGTCTGGACAGAGGAAAGCTTTGCGAAGGCGCTGAAAAACGAAAGCATCATCATGGATACCGATGGCAGCTTTGAAATGTGGTACGATGACGGCGGCATTTTCTTCGGCCACGCAGTTGTCATAAGCGGTGATGTGCAGAACGGTGCGAAGAAAGCGACAATGGAAGGATAAGGACACCGCGGCTTCTCATTTCACAATTTCCCCGTGTGCAAAAATATCTTGACAATCGGAACGGAATGTGCTATAATAAATGCAAGAGATAGTTCAAAACTAAAAGTTCCTATCAAAAGGCGGTACCCATGAACCGGATTGAAGACTATGCGCGCCCTTCCGTCGCAGCCGATGCTGTTGTATTCGGCCTCGATACCGCACAGGCGGAATCCCGCGGCGGCCTCAAGCAGCGCAAACTCAAAGCCCTGCTCATCCGGCGCGGCGAGGAGCCCTTTGCCGGGCGCTATGCACTCCCCGGCGGATTCCTGCGCACCGGCGAAACCCTTGAACAGGCCGCGCAGCGTGAGCTTGCCGAGGAAACAGGCGTCATACAGCCAAAACTCATTCAGCTCGGCGCATTCAGCAGGCCGGACCGCGATCCCCGCGGCTGGGTCGTCTCCTGCGCATTCCTCGCGCTGACGAAAACCGTTGCGCTCTCGACTGCCGCAGGCTCAGATGCCGCCGAAGCCCGCTGGATGCAGGTCAGCTGCACCGAAACAGATCAGGGCGAAGCGCTCTCGATCACAGATGATGACGGGACGCTGCTGCTCGATACCGAAAACGGGCAGATCAAAACCAATGCACTCGCATTCGATCACGCGGAGATCATTCTTGCCGGATTCCGGCGGCTGCGCGATGAGGTGCTGTATCATGATCTGATCTTTGCGCTGATGCCGGAGCTCTTTGCAGTCTCCGATTTGCAGCAGCCCTATGAGATCATCACCGGCACGCATACCTCGCCGCAGAATTTCCGCAAGAAAATGGCCTCGAAGCTGGTCGAAACCGAATATTACAACGAGGCGGCCGCACACCGCACCGCCAAGCTCTACCGCAGAAAGGACGGGATCACATGAGACACAGAATCGCAAGGAAAATCGTGCGCAGAGTCGGCAGAGAAATCACGCGCAAGGTCACAGAGGAAATCACGGAGCGGATCGTCGAAAAGGCCGTTGACACCGTTCTGAAGCAGGGTCGGCGTGCAGTCGGCAGACATGCCGCAGGCAGACTCATCCGCAAAATGATCTGATCGGGAAAGGAGTTTTTCACATGAAAGCACTCATCGTCATTGACATGCAGAAGGACTTTACAACAGGCGTGCTCGGCAATCCGGAGACCGCTGCCGTCGTGAAGCCGGTCGTCAAGTATATCAAGGCGTTCCGCAAGGAGAATCCGGACGGACTCGTCGTCGCAACGCTCGATACGCACACCGAGGATTACCTCAATACGCAGGAAGGCAGAAAGCTGCCCGTTCCGCACTGCATCAAGGGCACAAAGGGCTGGGCGCTCGAAAAGACCGTTCAGAATGCGCTCGGTGAGGATGCCGTGCTGGTCGAGAAGGTGACATTCGGCGCTGCCGATCTGCCGAAGATCATCGGAAAACGCCGCAAAATCGAGGAATTCCAGGTCATCGGTGTCTGCACGGATATCTGCGTCATCAGCAATGCGATGATCCTCAAGGCAGCATTTCCCGAGGTGCCGGTGAAGATTATTGCAGAATGCTGCGCCGGTGTGACGCCAGAGAGCCACGCGACCGCGCTCGCCGCAATGACCGCCTGCCAAATGGAAATCGTATAAAACAACTGCATAGAAAGCCCGCCGGAATGCAAGCTGATGCGCTGATTCCGGCGGTTCTCTTTTGGTATCACAGAATCAAAAAGCCGCATGTTCCGAAGTTGAAACATGCGGCTGAATTAGTATCAGACCGATTCAAACTGAATCTTATAATTGCCCTTGACATTCGGCGTTGATTCGACAATATCCGTAATCAGCAGCTTGGCGCGGTCATCCGCCTGCTGAAGCGTCTTTGCCTTATCCGCACCCGCAAGCGCATTCTCCTTAATCCGCTTGCGCACGAGATTCTGATCCTCTGTTGTCAGCTGATTGAAGAATGAATTCTTCTCGCTGATCGTCTCCATGCTCTCCTCGTCCAGCTCATTGGAGAGGTATTCCGAAGCAGGCAGCCTGATGACAATGACCTTTTTCTCCTCATCACAGGAGATCTGCATTTTGGAAAAATCAATGCCCGCCTTGATGACGCCTTCCATATTGACGGTCAGCTCCTTGTCGGTCAGCGGCAGCGGGATCGTAACGCCTTCGAGCAGCGCCTTGTCAAGCGGAATCTGCACATTTTCCAGCAGATCGCTGAGGCTCAGTTCCAGCTGCCCCTTGAAAGAATATTGCTCTTTGTAACGATATTCAACGGTTGCGAGTTCGCTGATCTGACCGATCTCCTTCTCCAGCTGTTTGACGTCGATCTGCACAACCGGATGAATAAATTTCTCCAGCTCCGCTTCCAGTTTCGTCTTCGCAGCATTCGCGGTCTCCAACTGATAGGCCAGCGTATCGCGCTCTGTTTTCAGCCGGTTCATGTTCCGTCCGGCAAAGAATCCGCCTGCTGCACCGCCGAGCAATACGGCCGCGCAGAGTCCTGCCACAAGCTTCGTTTTCATTTGCACATCCTCCGTCCGTATAGGAAAAAGCCGCTCCGATTCACGGGATCAGCGAAAGGGAGCGGCGATCTTTTTAGCTTTGATGCGAACAATGGCCGGTCTGCAAATCCGGATCAGAGCTGTTCCTTTGCAGCGGTCAGGGTATTGCGCATGAGAATTGCGCGGGTCATCGGGCCGACACCGCCCGGAACCGGGGTAATTGCGGATGCCTTTGCAGCAACTTCGTCATAGCAGACATCGCCGCAGAGCTTGCCTTCCGCATTGCGGTTCATGCCGACGTCGATGACAACAGCGCCCTCCTTGACCATATCCGCAGTCACAAAGCCCGCCTTTCCGACAGCTGCTACGAGGATATCAGCCTGTCTGGTCTGTTCTGCGAGATCCTTTGTACGGGAGTGGCAGATCGTGACGGTACCGCTGCGGTGGAGCAGGAGCATCGCCATCGGTTTTCCGACGATATTGCTGCGGCCGATCACAACACAATGCTTGCCGCTGATCTCAATATTCATGGCATCGAGCATTTCGATGACACCTGCGGGGGTGCAGGGCAGGAAGCTATAATCGCCGATCATGATTCTGCCGACATTCTCCGGATGAAACGCATCGACATCCTTTTTCGGGGAGATCGCGTGCAGAATGGTCTGCTCGCAGATCTGCTTCGGGAGCGGCAGCTGCACGAGAATGCCGTTGACATTGGGGTCTGCATTGAGCTTTGCGACGAGTTCGAGCAGCTCTGCCTCGGTGGTTTCCTCGGGCAGGGCGTATTCATAGGACTGGAAGCCGCACTCCGCGCAGTCCTTTTCCTTATTGGAAACATAGACGCGGGATGCGGGATTATTGCCGACGAGAACAACTGCGAGGCCGGGATTTTTGCCTGCTGCCTTGAGTTTTTCGACCTCTGCGCGCACCTGCGCCTTGACATTTGCGGCAATCTGCTTGCCGTCGATGATCTGTGCCATGATAAATCCTCCTGAATATATTTTTGATTACTCTACTATTATAGCACCCGGAAGAAAAGCTGTCAAGTTCAGCGAACCGGCAGCCGTTCTTTATGCTTCCGGCTTCTCTGCGGAATCCTCCGCGGGCTTCTCTTCCGCTGTCTGTTCCGCCGCAGCAGCCTCTGCCTTGACCTCCTCGGCCTTTGCAGCGATCTCATCGAGCAGCGCATCAATTTTAGCATCCTTTTCCTTTTTGATCTGCTCCTCGGTTTTCTCTGCATCATCCTCCGCAAGGATCGGGGAAGCCTCTGCTTCCTTCTTGCCGTGCTTTTCCGCCCAGGCATCCTCACGGGCATCCGCTTCGGCCAGCAGCCGCTTCGATTCCTCCGTGTCCACATAGAGCTGATAATCCGTGCCCAGACGCTTCGTCCGCAGCAGGCCGATAATCAGCAGCACCAGCGATGCCGTCACGGAGATCACCGCGACAACCTGCGAAATCTTCACCGTACCGGCATAGAGACTGTCCGTGCGCAGCGATTCAATGAAGAATCTGCCGCTGCCGTACCAGATCACATACATCAGGAAAATCTGGCCGTCAAACTTGCGCCACTTCTTCGAGACAAAGTGCAGCACGATAAAGCCCAGCAGGCACCACATGGATTCATAAAAGAAGCAGGGGTGTACCGGCTGATCCGCAACAACCGAGCCGTCCGGATAATTCGCGGCGATCCAGGACTGGATCTTTCCGCTTGTCATGCCGAAGATGCTGTCGGTATTGGAGCCGAATGCCTCATGGTTCATGAAATTGCCCCAGCGGCCGATGCATTGTCCGATCAGGAAGCCGAGCGACACGACATCGAACATCGGGAGCAGGCGCACCTTGCGCAGCTTGCAGACGATCGAGCCGATGATCAGCGCACCGATCAGGCCGCCGTAAATGCCGAGGCCGCCGTTCCGGATATTGAAGATCGCTTTCCAGTCGCCTGCGTAGTGATCCCAATGGAACAGAACATAGTAGATGCGGGCACCGATGATACCGCCGATGATGCCGCCGATGATGCCGTCGATCGCACGGTCGGAATCCAGGCCGAATTTGCGCATCCGTGAGAATACATAGATCATCGCAAGGATCATGCCGAGCGTGATCAGGATGCCGTACCATGTGACCGAGAAGCCGAATACCGTAAAGGCATTGCTGTTGACGGTCAGTTCCAGCCCAAGCTTCGGGAAACGGATGCGGTTCGGATCGACCGCAGCAAGGATAGCAGAATAACTCATAATTTAAGATTCTTCCTTTCCGGGGAATTCTGGTTCAATGACAGAGAGACAGACGTTTTCGCAGCAAAATCGTTCATTCAGGCAGCGTGCTGCATCCGCAGGCGTCAGCTCCGCGAGCAGCGCTGTGCGGTCAAAGGGGGAATCGCAGCCCCAGATATACGCATCCAGCATTGCCGTACAGGCGGATTCGGGATTGTTCATGCCGATGATGCTGTCGCCGTAGGCCGCGCGCTTTAAGACAGCAAACAGCTTCTCGTCGATGCCCGCCTGCTGCTTTCTGCGGATCTCCTGACAAAGCGCATCGAGCACCTGCTCCGGCTGATCGGATTCGCCCTCAAAGAGCACCGTAAACCAGCCGTCGCCTGCGAAGCAATCGGTATCAAAGGTATCATTGAGCAATCCGGCGCGCAGCAGCTTCTGATAAAGCGGTGCAGCCGGACCGATCAGCAGATCGGCAGTCAGCGAGCTGAGCAGCGAATCATGCAGCCGCTGAAGCCCCGCCGCGGGACGGCTCTTGAAGCCGATCGAGAACTGCGTTTTGCCGACGGGCATTGCGGTTCTGCGCGTGCGGCAGGCGATTGTCTCCGGCTCCTGCGGGAAGATCGCCTCTGTCCGCATCGGCGGCGCGGGGATCAGGACCCTGTCCGCAACTGCGATGATCTCTTTCACACGGACATTGCCCGCGCAGCAGAGTACCATATTATGCAGATTATAGAATGCATTATGACTTTGCAGCAGCGTTTCCGCTGAAATCTGCCGGATGCTCTCCGGCGTCCCGAGAATATGAGGCGTCAGCGGATAGGCATGATACATGCCTTCGAGCAGCTGCATGAATCCCTGATCGGCAGGATCGTCCAGCGCTTCCATGAGCTCCTGCAAAATGATATTGCGCTCGCGTTCGACAGTCTCCGCGGTAAAATAGGGCTGCTGAACAAATTCCAGCAGCAGCGCAAGTGCTTCATAATAATGCTGCTGCGTGCGGAAGTAATAGACCGTCCGGTCGTAATCGGTAAAGGCGTTATCCGAGGCACCGAGCAGCGCAAATTTTTTTGCGACATCGCCGTCCTCTTTCTCAAAGAGCTTATGCTCCAGATAATGTGCCGTACCGGCCGGAAGCTGCGTAACGAGTCCGGAATCCAGGCTGCGGAACTGCTGATATGCCGCGCCGAATTTTGTCCCGAACTGCGCATAGGCGGTGCTGAAATCGGGCATCTCCATGACGCGGATCTCAAGCCCTGACGGATGCAGGATCCGGAAGCAGATATCGCCGGTGACAGGCTCCCTGTAAGAAATGATCTCAGATGTCATCCTCTTCGGCCTCCTCCTGCTCTGCGCGGAGCACATAAACGACATCGGGCACAAGCTGCTTTGCAGCCGCTGCGATCTCCGCCCGCGTGACTTTCTGCATCGCGGCCGAGATTTCCTGCGGACTGCGCGGATCTCCGCGGCGCAGCATCAGGATGCTCTGCATGGCAAGGTCGCTGATCGTATCGGATGCAGCCGCGGCCTGAAATGCATACCGCAGCACGGCCTTCTGCATCATATCATCGGTAAAATCGCCGCTCTGAAGCGCTTCGATCTGCGCAGAAACGGCAGTCTGAACGGCATCCAGATGATCCGCATCTATGCCGATATCAATGAACAGCGTATGCTTGAATGCGGAGAGCGAGAGCAGGCAGTAATAGCAGAGCCCGCAGCGTTCCCGCAGATTCGTAAACAGCAGCGAATCCGCAATCCAGCCAAGAATACTGCACAGCATCAGCAGCACTTCGCGCCGGATCGCCGGGTATTTATAGGTCAGCACCAGCTTTGTCTGTCCGACGGGCATGATTTCCGTTTCGGTACGGCGCTGCGGCCGGATCGGGCTGGGCGCTTCAAATCGTATGGGCTCCGGCTGACGCGGCAGCGCAGAAAATGCCGCAGAAAGCATCTCCGCAATTTCCGGTCTGGGAGCGGGCGTCACGGCAGCGATCTCGATAAAGGCCGTCCGCAGGATCTCCTGCCAGACTTTATAGGCACCGTCCGGGGTGATGCGTGCCGCTTCCGGACGGGTACCGTGTGCCGGAATCGCGGCGGGCTCTCCGGAGAAGGTCAGCGCAGCCGCCTGCCGCAGCGCATAATTTCGTTTATCATTCTGCTCGCAGTCGATATCATCGAGCAGATTTTGCATACAGATGCGGAATTCCGGTTCACAGAATGCGCCCTGCTCTGCATTCGGATGCAGCAGCGCACCGGTGACAAGCTCCAGCATCGGAACGGTGACGGATTCCCCTTCCAGCGCATACGCATCATCGAGCCACGAGGCGGTGAAATCCAGCACAGCACTGTCGCCGCAGAGCGAAACTTTTGCGAGAAAATCAGCTGCATAGAGCGATTCCAGCCGCAGCGTCATCGCATTGACAGAGGGATAATCCGCAGAGGATGCCGTCAGCAGATCGGGCAGCAGCGCATGAACCGGCGCCGTCTGCGCATCCCGCTGGACATGAAACTGAATGGTCAGCAGGCAGCTCCGGAATTTCGGATCATGAATTTCGGTATATCGGATTCCGCTTCCGATCATGGTTTCCGGCATGAAACGCGCTCCTTTCCATTCGTTCTGAATCCAAATTGGCATACATGATTTATTATACCACATCTTTCTGCAAAACGCAATATCCGTACACAGAAAAAGCGCAGGGAAATTGTAGGAATGTCAATGATAGGTGACAGCTTCCTTCCAAAAAATATGAAGCA
>CAMNFV010000074.1 GCA_946537515.1 uncultured Ruminococcus sp.
AAGAAGTATAGCACAGAAACGTGCAAATGTCAAGCCCTCATCACAGGAAAAAATAGATCAGCAGGCCGATGACGACAACGGCGGCGACAACAATGATCGCGCCCCATTCTTTCCAGAAGCCCTCTGCGCCTTCTTCTTTCGGCGCATTCATGTCTTCGACCGGCGGAATGCCCCTGGCCGCCGTACCTGCACTTTCAAGGCCGCTGTGGTAATGCTCAACCAGATCCTCTGTTTCCATATTATGCCATGCACCGTCCGGGAACAGCTGATCTAAGACCTTACAGCAGTTCGCACAGAACCGCTCATCGCCATCCAGGCTCTCCTGCTGACAGGCAGGACACCAGCGGATATTATCCGTATCGCTCATCAGAATCCCTCATTTCTTCATCATATTCAGGCTGAAAACCAGTCTATAAATTTAATATATCACATCATCATCCTCTTGTCAATACAAAATACAGTCCTTCTGTTTATTATAATCATTTAATTTAAATATCAATCAATTAAAATGCAGATGATTGCCGTAACCGCTTGCTTTTCTTCACGCAGCGTGCTATAATGAAGAAAAACAGCATCCGACCGATAAGGAGGGTTTCATATGATACGGAAGCGATGTCCGTCAATCACCGCCGCGCTGCTGATGATGATTCCGGCAGCATGTTTCCTATGCCGCATCCCGGTTTCGGCCGGAGACTATCCGCCGGATACGACTGTCTTTTCCTGCGGAAATGTCAGCGGTCTCCCCGGTGAAACCGTCATGGTATCGGTCAACGTGCCGCAGAATACCGGCTTCAATGCCTTCGGACTTCGCGTTTATGTCCCGCGAGAGTTAAAGCCGGTTATGCAGGAAAACGGCGAGGATTTCAAGCGCAAAAAAGGCGAAGTCGCCGAGGATATTCTGCTCTCATACAGTTATCAAGAAGATAAGTCTATTGTCGCATTCGGCGCCATTGCACCGGACAGATGCAGCCTGACCGGAAACCTGATCAATTTCTGGGTGGTGATTCCGGCGGATGCTGAACCGAATACGGTCTATGAGATCAGACCGGAGATAGATAAATGTACAGAGATGTACGGAGAAGAAGGAAATAAGAATTCCCGAAACGTCCCATGCTTCATGGAAAACGGCAGCATCACCGTTGCCGATCCCGACCTCAAAGGCGATCTCAACCGCGACAACAAGGTCACCGTTGCAGACGCTGTCCTGCTGAACCGGCTGCTTGCCGAAGAGCTGCCCGAGCCGCTGCGTCCGACAGAAGAATATGATATCAACGGAGATGATCTGCTGACAATGGCCGATCTGCGCGTACTGCTCAGCAGCATCACATCCGAATAAAGAAAAACCGCGAAATCATTGCAGCTGCTTTGATTTCGCGGTTTATTTTATGATTGGGATTTTGTTTGATTCTGAATTTTACCTGTCTGAAATCCGCTGCCGATCGCATCCGCGGGACACGCAGCCTTACATCTGCCGCAGCGGATGCATTCACCGCCTGTCAGCTCTTTACGGACATCCAGCGCCATCGGGCAGGCCGCATCACATTTCGCGCAGCCGATACAGCGCGCAGAATCCAGCTGCATCTGATACAGCGCAAACCGGTTGAAGAGCGCATAGACCGCCCCCAGCGGACAGAGATACCGGCAAAAGCAACGGCTGATCAATACCGCGCCGAGGAGAACTGCAATCAGCACCGCACATTTCCACGAAAACAGGAAGCCTGCGCTCTGCCGCAGCGTTTCATTTTTCAGCAGCAGCGGGATGCCGCCCTCAAGCGTTCCTGCCGGACAGACATATTTGCAGAACCACGGATCACCGCCGCCGAGCGGCCCGGCTGTCAAGACCGGCATCAGCAGCACAAAGATCACGAGTACCGCATATTTCAGATACCGCAGGATTTTGTCGGTTCTGCGCGGAATTTTCAGTTTCGGCAGCGGAATGCGGTACAGCAGATCCTGAATCATCCCGAAGGGGCATAAGAATCCGCAGAGCAGCCGTCCGCAGACCGTTCCGAAGAGCATCAGCGTTCCGAGAACATAGAATGAAACGCGATGCCGCCCGCCTGCGACCGCCTGCATCGCGCCGATCGGACAGGAGCCGAGCGCGCCCGGACAGGCATAGCAGTTGAGCACCGGAACACAGAGCAGCTTGGTTTTGCCCGTGAAGATTTTGCCCTTGAGAAAGCCCGCCGCATAGCCGTTGAAAAAGGCGGCAGCAAGCAGCTGAATCAGCAGGCGGAAGCGTTCATGGCGGCGCATTTCTTTCTGCCGGGACTGTGCATGATTCTGCGCGCCGTCTCCGGCAGAATTCCGATCATCGGAAGCATGTGTTGTCAGCCGATCCCGATGCATTCGAGACATATCTTCACCGCCTTTTGCAGAATCACAGCGCACTCACCGCGCCAAATCCCGATCAGGATGCATACCGCAGCGGCCGCGATGCAGCCGAGCCGCAGCACCCATTTGCATTTCGTGCTCATCGTACCACCCCGTTCAAGTGCAGATCATCGCCGCTGGTTTTCATTTCTCATTTTCAATTTTCTCCGCAAGATCATTGAGGTATACCCAGCGATCCATTTTTTCCGCAAGCTGCTGTTCCAGCTGTTCCTTCTGACCGGTCAGCTCCTGGAGCTTCTGATAATCCGAGCTGTTCCGCGCGATTGCCGATTCCGCATCTGCGATCTGCTGTTCCAGCGCCGCAATATCATCATCAATGGTCTCGTATTCCCGCTGCTCCTTGTAGGAGAATTTCAGCTTGCGCGTCCCGACAAACGTCCGCTCTGATTTCTCGGTTTTCTTTTTCTGCACAGGCGCTGCATCCGAAAAATCCGCCTTTTCCGCATAATCGGAATAATTGCCGGTGAAGCGCCTGCATGTACCGCCGCGGAATTCAAAAATCTCCGATGCAATTTTATCGAGGAAATACCGGTCATGCGAGACCGCCAGCACCGCCCCGCTGAATTGCGAAAGATAATCCTCAAGGATCGTCAGCGTGGTAATATCGAGATCATTTGTCGGCTCATCAAGCAGCAGAATATTCGGCGCTTCCATGAGCACTTTCAGCAGATACAGCCGTTTCCGCTCACCGCCGGAAAGCTTTTCGATGCGGCTCCATTGCAGCTCCGGCGTAAAGAGAAAGCGTTCGAGCATCTGCGCAGCCGTGACCGTGCCGTCCGGCGTCTGCACGATATCCGCCGTATCACGGATGTAGTCGATCACGCGCTCCTGCGGATCCATTTCGCCGCATTCCTGCGAGAGATACCCGATGCGGACCGTTTCGCCGCAGATGATCTCGCCGCTGTCGGGGATATCGAGCCCCGCGATCATACGCAGGAACGTGCTTTTTCCGGCGCCGTTCTGCCCGACGATTCCGATGCGCGCATCCCGTGCAATAATGTATGAAAAATCGGTGATCAGCGGCTTGCCGTCGATCGTCTTGCTGATGCCGTTGATCTCAATGGTTTTCCGGCCGAGTCTGCTCGCGACAGACTGCATCTGCATCGCTGCCGCTTCCGTTGGGATCTCGCGGTCGCGCAGCGCCTCAAAGCGTTCGATGCGATCCTTTGATTTTGTACCGCGTGCGCGGGGGCCTCTGCGGATCCAGGCGAGCTCGCGGCGATAGAGCGTGCGGTTCTTGCGTTCTGCGGCTTCCGCATCGGCTTCCCGCTGCGCCTTCTGCGCGAGATATTCGCTGTAATTTCCCTCGCAGAGCGTCAGGCTGCCGCGGTCGATCTCCGCGATCGAATGGCAGATCTGATCGAGAAAATAGCGGTCATGCGTCACCATGACGATCGCGCCGCGGTATTTGCGCAGCAGCGTTTCAAGCATCTGTACGGTCTCATTGTCAATATGATTCGTCGGCTCATCGAGCAGCAGCACATCGCTCGGCTGAATCAGCGCTGCCGCGATGCCTGCGCGTCTGCGTTCACCGCCGGAGAGCGTGCTGATCGGCCGGTCATAATCCGGCAGATGCATCTGCTCCAGAATGGATTTCGCCTCATATTCCTTCGATTCCTTGAGATCCGCCGGGAGATGCGCCAGCACCTGCTCCAGAACGCTGCCGGTCTCCCCGAATTCCGGGATCTGCGGCAGATAGGAAAGCCGGATGCCGTTTGTGCGGATGATCTCGCCGGAATCCGGTTCCTCAGCGCCTGCCAGAATACGCAGCAGCGTTGATTTGCCTGTGCCGTTGATGCCGACGATCCCGACCTTGTCCCCCTCATTGAGGAAGAAGGATACATTGTCCAGCACCTTGCGCTCCATATAAGTTTTCGAGATATTCTGTGCGGATAATAAAATCACTTGCCTGATTCTCCTTTATTTTGTTCGCGCTTCTGCATGTTCGGATAAATACGCCGCGATCACGGGCTCTGCATCCCGGTAGCGGACCGGCAGACCGTGCCCGCAGGCGAGCCATTTCGGCCGGATCTTCTGTATCACGCGCAGCGATTCTGCCATCATCTGCGGACTGACGGCATGGGGCGTGATATCCGGCTTCCGGAACAGCATCGTGAAAGCGTCCCCGCAGTAGAGCACACCCTGATGCAGAATGCCGGATGAGCCGTAGGTATGCCCGGGCAGCGGGACGATCTCCGCATCAAAACCGAGCGTCCGCAGCAGACCGGTATCCTGTTCTCCGAAATAAATATCCGCATCATAGCGCGGGCTTTTGAGGATGCCGCCGCCGACACATTGAAAGACATTCCGGACCGCATAACGCGGTGCAGTCGGCATGACGCGCTGCGAGAGAAAATCCTGCCGCAGATCCCTGTCCGGAACGCTGAGGATGATCTTGGCGCCGTTTTTCTGCATATACGCCGCATTCCAGTCATGATCGGCATGTGCATGTGTCAGGAACACCCAGCGGATTTTGTAATTCCGGAGCCATTGCAGCATCGCCCTGCGTGTCTGCGGCAGGCCGGTGTCGATCAGCAAATCGCCATCCGCACCGTGCAGCACATAACAGGTAATATCAGAAGCTGCGAAGAAATTGATCCTTCCTTCGCGGATAACAGCCTTCGCCATGACGGTTCCCCCTCTGCGGATTGTTATTTCTATTTTACCGCAGATTCTGGATTCTGTCAATCAGGAGTTTTGCAGAAAGGAAAAAGCCGCTCCGGGAGTTTCGTCGGAGCGGCTTTCTATCATCCGGAAATGAATCCGGTATCTCTTATTTTTCCGTGCAGAATTCGACCTTTTCGCCGGCGAGGATCAGATTCGTCGTCCGGACAGCGCACATCTTGCCGCACATGGAGCAGGTGTGGCGATCCGCAGGCGGCGTGCTCTCAAAATAAGCCTGTGCCTTTTCACGGTCAACGGCGATATCAAACATTTTATCCCAGTCAACAGCATGGCGTGCCTCTGCCATTTTGTTGTCGAGATCTCTTGCGTGCGGCACGCCCTTGGCGATATCCGCCGCATGTGCTGCGATTTTCGATGCAATGATGCCCTCTTTGACGTCATTTACATCCGGCAGGCGCAAATGCTCCGCGGGCGTGACATAGCAGAGGAAATCAGCACCGTTTGCCGCCGCAATCGCACCGCCGATTGCAGATGTGATATGATCGTAGCCCGGGAAAATATCCGTCACGAGCGGTCCGAGCACATAGAACGGCGCATTGTGGCAGATGCGCTTTTGCAGCGTCATATTCGCCGCGATCTCATTCATCGCCATATGCCCCGGTCCCTCGACCATGACCTGCACATCCTTCTCCCATGCGCGGAGCGTCAGGTTTCCGAGTTCGATCAGCTCTGAAATCTGACCTGCATCGGTCGCATCGTCAATGCAGCCCGGACGGAGCGCATCACCGAGACTGATCGTGACATCGAATTCGCGCAGGATCTCCAGCACTTCATCATAATGCTCATAGAACGGATTTTCATTGCCGGTCATCATCATCCAGGCAAAGAGCAGCGAGCCGCCGCGTGAGACGATATTCATCTTTCTGCCCTCGCGCATGAACGCCTCGACCGCTCTGCGGTTGATACCCGCATGAATGGTCATGAAGTCCACGCCTTCTTCCGCATGGGCGCGCACGACCTTGAGAAAATCTTCCGCGGTAATTTCGAGCAGATCCTTTTCGAGATAGCCGATCGCGTCATACATCGGCACCGTGCCGATCATGGCCGGAGATTCCGCAACGAGCTTTTTGCGGAAGGTATTGGTCTTGCCGTAATTGCTCAGATCCATGATCGCCTCTGCGCCGAATTTATGCGCAAGTTCGACCTTCTGCATCTCAACGTCATAGTTTTTCGCATCGCCGGAGATACCGAGATTGACATTGATCTTCGTGCGCAGTCCCCCGCCGATGCCCTCCGGCGAGATCGCCTTGTGATTGACATTGCACGGAATTGCGACCTCACCCGATGCCACGAGTGCGCGCAGCTTCTCCGGATCCATGTATTCCTTTTTCGCGACAATTTCCATTTCCGGTGTAATAATGCCCTTTTTCGCCGCTTCCATTTGTGTATAATACTCTTTCATGTAAGACTCCTTATGTTCAAGATTCTGCAAATTCGCTGTGCAGATCAAATGCGTGGTTCATCGGGCCGCTGCCTGCGCCGAGATCGAGCTGATCGGCAAGCGCCCCGGAAAGATACTGTTTTGCACGTCGGACGGCATCCGCAAGGCCATATCCCTTTGCGAGATTTGACGCGATCGCGCTGGAAAGCGTGCAGCCCGTGCCGTGCGTATTCGGATTGTCAATGCGTTCCCCGCGCATCCATATGCCCGTTTCGCCGTCATAGAGATAATCATTTGCATCGCTGAGGCTGTGGCCGCCTTTGAGCAGTACGGCGCTGCCGTATTGTTCCGCGATCTGCCGTGCCGCATGTTCCATATCCGCCGGCGTACAGATTTTGTTTTCGGTCAGCACTTCCGCCTCGGGGATATTCGGTGTCACGACGCAGGCAAGCGGCATCAGCTGTTCTGTCAGCGCAGAGACCGCATCCTCGCTGATGAGCCTTGCGCCGCTTGTCGCAACCATAACCGGATCAAGCACAATATTCTGCGCGTGATACGCCTTCAGCTTCTGCGCGATCATACCGATCAGTCCGGCCGATGCGACCATGCCGATCTTGACTGCATCCGGCACGATATCCGTGAAGATGCTGTCCAGCTGCATCCCGAGAAATTCGGGCGTAACTTCCATGATGCCGGTAACGCCGGTTGTATTCTGCGCCGTCAGCGCCGTGACCGCGCTCATGCCGTAGACGCCGTGTGCGGTCATGGTTTTGAGATCCGCCTGGATCCCCGCGCCGCCGCTGCAATCGCTGCCCGCAATGGTGAGTGCTGTTTTCATGATACAATTCCTCCTGCAAGCTGCTTCATATCCGCTGCGGCCTGTTCAATGTTTTCCGCACCGAAAACTGCCGAAACGACCGCCGCACCGGCCGCGCCGAATCCCTGCAAGGTACTGATTTTTTCCTTGCTGATGCCGCCGATCGCGACAGCCGGGATCTGCACGCTGCCCGCGATCGCCCGGAATTGCTCCGGCGTAATGCGGATCGCATCGGTCTTGGTCGGGGACGGGAACACCGCACCGACGCCGAGATAATCCGCACCGGATTGCTCTGCAAGCTGTGCCTGTTCGGTTGTTTTTGCGGTTGCGCCGATGATGAAGCCCCCCGGCGATGCCTTGCGAATGTCCGCGACGGGCGCATCCGTAATGCCAACATGCACGCCGTCCGCCCCGGCCGCAATCGCCGCCTGCCAGTTATCATTGACGATCAGCCGGACACCGTACCGGTGACAGATCGCCGCGGTTTTTTCTGCAATTCCGATCAGTTCATCCGGATCAGCGTGCTTTTCGCGCAGCTGCATGATCGTTGCGCCGCCCTTGCAGGCATCTTCAACCGCAGCATAAAAATCGCGCCGTCCGATGCATCCGCGGTCGGTGATCGCATAGAGCTTCAGTTCCGATCTGCTCAGCCGTGCCTGTGCGGCCTGCCGCAGTCCGGCCAGATAGGAAACCGGGTTGTCAGCCCGCATACAGCCGCTCATGATGCAGACGCCCTTTGCGCCCTGATGCACCGCCGCAGCGATATTATCCTTTGAAATTCCGCCGATGCCGTATACCGGAAGCGACGTATTTTCGCAGATTTCATGCAGAAATCCAAGTCCGCGGCCGGGCAGTCCCTGTTTGCAGGCTGTTTCAAAGATATGTCCCGCGATGATGTAGGATGCGCCGAGTGCTTCCGCCGTCCTGACATCTGCTGTACTGTGGCAGGAGACACCGATCTCGCGGAACTGCCGGAGCAGATCGCTGCGGAGCGACTGCATCAGCGGCAGCGGGAGATGCAGCGATTCCGCACCGAGCCGCTGTGCCGCTTCCGGATGACTGTGCAGCGTACAGGTCACGCCGTATCTGCGGCAGATTGCCAGGACCTTTTCTGCGAGCGCTGCATACTCTGATTCAGACAAATCCTTTTCGCGCAGAATGATTCTGTCGGGATGTGCCGCGGCAATTTTCTCGATTCTGCTCAAGAAATCGTCATTGCAGCTTACACGGTTTGTGACGCAGATCAATTCAGACATAGAGATAATCGTTCAGCACAGGCTGCAGGCCTTCCGCTTTCATATCGCGGTACATCTGCGCTAAGCTGCGGTTATCCGCGATCTCAAACTGCGCATCGCCTTCCTCGCTGTTCTCCTTTCCGGTATATTTGCTTTCATGGTCACCGATGCCGGTCGAGACACCGGCAGAAATCTTCGTCGCTGCGATCTTTACGATGCCGTTCCGGAATGCAGCGCTCTCCCGCGAGGAGACTGTGATTCCGGCAAACGGCAGGAATATGCGGTAAGCGCAGAGGATCTGGCAGAGCTGCCGCTCCCCGACATCATGCGGATTGATCTTTCCGTTGTTGATGATCGGACGCAGGCGCGGGCAGGAGAGCGAGACTTCAGCGTGCGGATATTTCCGCTGGAGATAATAGACATGCAGCGCCGAGGCCAGGGCATCCTTCCGGAAATCGGAGAGTCCGAGCAGCGCCGAACATGCCACGCCGCGCATCCCGCCCATGAGCGCACGCTCCTGCGCCTCAAAGCGGTAGGGCCAGACGCGCTTATGTCCGGCAAGGTGCAGCGTTTCGTATTTATCCGTATCATACGTTTCCTGGAACACCGTCACATAATCGACGCCGCATTCATGCAGATAGCGGTAATCTTCGGTATTGACCGGATAGATTTCGATGCCGACCATACGGAAATATTTGCGCGCGAGTTTACATGCTTCACCGATGTATTTGATATCGCTTTTGGAACGGCTCTCGCCGGTCAGGATCAGGATCTCTTCCATACCGCTTTCCGCGATGACCTGCATCTCATGCTCGATCTGTTCTGCGGTCAGCTTCATGCGCCGGATGTGGTTATAGCAGTTGAAGCCGCAGTAAACACAGTAATTTTCGCAATAATTCGCAATATACAGCGGCGTGAAGAGATAGACCGTATTGCCGAAATGCTTGCGTGTTTCGATGCGTGCACGCTCCGCCATGCGTTCCAGAAAGGGCTCGGCAGCAGGCGAAAGCAGCGCCTTGAGATCTTCGACAGAAAGCGTCTGCTTTTCAAGTGCGTGCAGGACATCCGCGCCGGTATACTGTGCCGGATCATAGTCCGCAACGGCCGACATCACCTTTTCCCGGATATCGGATTTAATCTGCTCCTGCCCTTCCATATAGGCCATATGGTCGGTGCGGCAGGACGGATCATTTTCCAGCTGATGCTTGCGTTTGAGCGCTTCCGGAGAGAGCGCGTCCGAATCAATCAGAAATTCATTTTCCATTTTCGGCAGCCTTCTTTCAGTCATGCAGGAAGCCGGTCAGCGTATCCGAGGGGGATGCGCCTCTGACGAGCACTCTGCCGAGTCCGGAGAGATAGGCCGCTCTGCCCGCTTCAATCGCCTGCTTGAATGCCCCCGCCATGACCGGCAGATCGCCTGCGGTCGCGAGCGCCGTATTGGACATAACGGCAGCTGCGCCCATTTCCATGGCTTCACAGGCCTGCGAAGGTCTGCCGATTCCGGCATCCACAATAATCGGCAGGTCGATCTCATCAATGAGGATCTGGATGAAATCCTTTGTCGCGAGTCCCTTATTCGAGCCGATCGGGGATGCAAGCGGCATGACGGAAGCAGCGCCGGCATTGACCAGATCACGCGCCGTATTCAGATCGGGATACATATACGGCATGACGATAAAGCCTTCTTTTGCGAGGATTTCCGTTGCTTTGACGGTCTCTGCATTGTCGGGCAGCAGATACTTCGTATCGCGCATGATCTCGATCTTGACGAAATCGCCGCAGCCGAGTTCTCTTGCAAGTCTCGCAATGCGGACGGCTTCATCGGCATTGCGTGCACCGGAAGTATTCGGCAGCAGCGTAACGCCCTTCGGGATATAGTCGAGGATGTTCTCCTGCTCCTTTGTATTGGCGCGGCGCACCGCACAGGTGATGATCTCCGCGCCTGCATACTTCACAGCCGCCTCGATCAGCGAGAGGGAATATTTGCCGGAACCGAGAATGAATCTCGAATGGAATTCATGTCCGGCGATGATAAGTTTGTCATCGTTCATAGTTTTTTCTCCTTATAATTGTATCGCGCTGCGTTGCCGGATCGGTGATCTCCTGATTCTGATTACGGCACAAGCCCTGCCAGAATCCGCAGAATGATATGTGCTTCATGTGCAGCACAGGCCGCAACGCGCGAAGCAATCAGACCGAACCCGTCCGCGGCGTCGCTTTTGCCGTCACCGCAGAGATAGAAATGCGAAGTGATGCGGCGCGTCTGAATGGTATTCGCCGTATCCATGCCTGCCATGCCGCTCGCGGAAACAAGATAGGCTTCCGGCAGCTTTTCCAGCACACAGTTGACGAGCATCGCTTTCTGATCGGCGCGGTCAAATGCCTCGCAGATCACCGGCCGCCCCGCAAGCAGCGCCGGAATATTCTCTTCATTGAGCTTCACGGTTTCCGCGGTAATTTCGCAATAGGGCGCGATGCGGTGAAGCGTTTCCGCGAGTGCATCGGTCTTGTATGCGCCGAGCTGATCGGGGAAATACTGCTGCCGGTTGAGATTGGAAATATCCACGCGGTCAAAGTCGATCAGGTGCAGCCTGCCGACGCCTGCACGCGCCAGATGCACCGCCACATTTGAGCCGAGTCCGCCGAGCCCGCAGATCACGACCGAACCGGCCGCAAATTTCGCCTGCATGTCCGCGCCGTGCCGCGCACAGAGTGCCGCATACATTTCATCTTTTGACGGAATTGCCATATCAGCCGCCCCCCACAAATCCGACGATCTCGACCTTGTCGCCGTCCTGCACGACCGTGCTCTCATACTGTGCCTTCGGAACGATCTGTTCATTCAGTTCAACCGCAACACGCTGCGGCTGATATCCGCCCTCTGCAACCAGCTGCGCAATGCTGCGGCCGTCTGCGTCAGAGGGGATTCCGTTGACCGTGACCATTTCATACACCTCCGTATACAAATAGAAAACGGGGAGCCGCGCGCAAAAACACAGCTCCCCGCAAATTCCGGGTATGATGTCCCTACGTTGGCATTATCCAAATCAGGTTATAGGTCGAAGGCTCAGGCGCCTTCCTCTCAGCCTGCTTACAAGCTCCCTGTTGTAATTGATATTATACCACATTTCTCCGAAAAGGTCAATGGGAGAAGAAAAAATAAATCTGACCATTCGCTTCCTGGGTGCAAATACGGAGCCGCGCACGGCGCGGTTATACCACATTTCTCCGAAAAGGTCAATGGGAGAAGAAAAAATAAATCTGACCATTCGCTTCCTGGGTGCAAATACGGAGCCGCGCACGGCGCGGTTATACCACATTTCTCCGAAAAGGTCAATGGGGTATGCGTAAATTATGCATATTATACTGCCGGCATCGGTCTGAAGTTCGCCGTCCGGTATCTGACATTGCGAACGAAGCGCGAATTATTAGACTGACATCGCCTGAAACACACGAATGAATCTGCGAAAGAATCCTCACGCTTCATGTTTCATTCCGCGCATGGCGGACTTTAGATCAATGGATGCCGGTTCTACCGGCCAATGGATGCCGGTTCTACCGGCGGCCGAATTTCGTGCGCTCGGCAACCGCAAGCGCATCGCAGCGCTCATTCTCCGGATGCCCCGCATGACCCTTGACCCATACAAACGTCACCTGATGCTTTTTCAGCAGCGGCAGCAGCCGTTCCCAGAGGTCTACATTCAGCGCCGGCTTCTTATCCGATTTGATCCAGCCCTTTTTCTTCCAGCCGTAGACCCAGCCCTTCGTCACGCTGTCCACAACATACCGGCTGTCGGTGGTCAGCGTCACCGCGCAGGATGCCTTCAGCGCCTCAAGCCCGGAAATCACCCCCATGAGTTCCATGCGGTTATTCGTCGTATGTTCTTCGCCGCCGGAAAGCTCCTTTTCATGTACCTTGCCGCTCCCGTCCGTGAAGCGCAGAATCGTCCCCCAGCCGCCCGGCCCGGGATTGCCGCTGCAAGCGCCGTCCGAGAACATCTGCACCTGCGGCAGACCGTTTTCCAGAATCATAAATGTATATTTCTCCTCTCTTCGTCCCTGTTCAGCCGCGGATCCCGTCCGCAGCACTCTATATTATCCCCGATTTTACCGGAAAATGCAAGCATGTTTCGGAGATTTGTTGAAAATGCCAAAAATCGCCGGAATCAAAAAAATCTTTTGAAAGGGACTGGATTTTTATGGAATATTATGTTATAATAGTGCTATCTCCGGTATAGGGGCTATCTGCGCCCGCAGAAAGTTCCCGCAAACCGGTATACAAAGAATGGAGGTTTTTCCAATGGGCAAAAAATATTGTTACCTCTTTACAGAGGGTAACGCAAACATGCGTGAGCTCCTCGGCGGTAAGGGTGCAAACCTCGCTGAGATGACCAACATCGGTCTTCCGGTTCCGCAGGGCTTCACCATTTCTACCGAGGCCTGCACACAGTACTACGAGGACGGCCGTCAGATCAATCCTGAGATCATGGCTGAGATCGAAGAGTACATTGTCAAAATGGAAGGCATCACCGGCAAGAAGTTCGGTGATAAGGAGAACCCGCTTCTCGTTTCTGTTCGTTCCGGTGCCCGCGCTTCTATGCCGGGTATGATGGATACCATCCTCAACCTCGGTCTGAATGAGACCGTTGTCGAGACCATGGCAGCAAAGTCCGGCAATGCTCGCTGGGCATATGACTGCTACAGAAGATTCATCCAGATGTATTCCGACGTCGTTATGGAAGTCGGCAAGAAGTACTTTGAGGAACTCATCGACAAGATGAAGGCAGACCGCGGCGTCACACAGGACGTTGAGCTGACTGCTGATGACCTCAAGGAGCTCGCAGAGCAGTTCAAGGCTGAGTACAAGTCCAAGATCGGTGAGGACTTCCCGTCTGATCCGAAGGAGCAGCTCATGGGCGCAATCAAGGCTGTTTTCCGTTCCTGGGACAACCCGCGTGCAA
>CAMNFV010000075.1 GCA_946537515.1 uncultured Ruminococcus sp.
GATTTGTGAGGAAGTGAGCAGGAGAGAGGAAAGATAGGAGTTAGGAATGAGAAGTTGCGGTATCGCTTCGCGATGATTTTGAAATGGTAGGAAAAGGAAGCAGAAAGGAATAAAGAGAAGAAAGCAAAATAAGAGAATCAAAGCTTCTACTGCGCTTGACCTACCGGCAAACTTTAGATCTATGGATGCCGGTTCTACCGGCCGGCCGCCCCAGAGACGATATGTTATAGAATTGCTTTGATTTATCATTGCCATTCCTGCAAAAATATGATATGATAACAATATAATCCGAAAAAGTGAGGACTGTCAGTATGAAACAGTTTCGTATGCTCATCAATGCAGCAGATTGCACCGGCCATATCGAGCCGGAAGTATACGGCCATTTTGCAGAGCATCTCGGACGCTGCATCTATCAGGGCATCTATGTCGGCACCGATTCTCCGATCCCGAATATCTGCGGTATCCGGAAGGATGTCATTGAGGCTTTTCGTCAGATCAGAATGCCGGTTCTGCGGTGGCCGGGCGGCTGCTTTGCAGATGAATATCATTGGAAGGACGGTATCGGTGAGCCGGCAGTGCGCCGGAAAATGATCAATACGAACTGGGGCGGCGTTACCGAGGATAATGCATTCGGCACGCATGAATTCATGAAGCTTTGCGAGCTGGTCGGATGCGAGCCCTATATCACGGGCAATGTCGGCAGCGGGACCGTACAGGAGCTCGCGGAATGGGTGGAATATATCACCTTTGACGGCGTATCTCCAATGGCAGATCTGCGGCGTCAGAACGGACAGAATGAACCCTGGAAGCTGAAATATCTCGGCATCGGCAACGAAAACTGGGGCTGCGGCGGCAATATGCGCCCGGAGTATTATGCAGATGTTTATCGGCGTTACCAGAGCTTCTGCAAGAATTTTTCCGGCAATCAGCTCTATCGGATCGCCTGCGGTCCGAGCGGAAGCGATCTGCATTGGACAGAGGTCATGATGCAGAATCTGACGCCCGCGCATACCGATGCGATCGCGCTGCATTTCTATTCGGTGCCGGAGTGGAATCACAAGGGCTCCGCGACCGAATTCACCGAGGACGAATACTATACGCTGCTTGCCTGTGCGAATGAAATGGAAACGCTTCTGCGGATGCATACGCAGATCATGGAACGCTACGATCCGCAGAACCGGATCGCGCTTGTCGTGGATGAATGGGGGACATGGTATGACGTGGAGCCGGGGACGCATCCGGGTTTTCTCTATCAGCAGAATACCATGCGCGATGCGATCACGGCAGCGCTGAATCTCAACCTGTTCAACCGGAACAGCCGCCGCGTCAAAATGGCGAATCTTGCCCAGGCAGTCAATGTCTTGCAGGCGCTGCTCCTGACAGAGGGTGAAAAGCTCGTAAAAACGCCGACTTATCATGTATTCGACCTGTTCAAAGAACATCAGGGCGGGGATGCGGTTTATTGTTTCATGGAAAATGAATCGCTCTGCGATGAGAAATACGTGCCGATGCTCTCGGGGTCTGCGTCCGTCAAGGCGGGTGTCCTGACGCTGACGGTCTCCAATGCTTCGCTGCACGATGAGGCAAAGATCGTCTGTGATATCTGCAATCTGGATGTTTCGCAAGCATCTGCGCGGATCCTGACACAGGAAGTTCATGCGTATAATGATTTTGATGTGCCGGATCGTGTCACGATTCAGCCGCATCCGGCGGAGCTGAAGGACGGCAAACTGTATCTGACGCTGCCGCCCTGCGCGGTTGCTGCGGTGACGCTGCAATGAAGCCGGTTTGCAGGCGCTGCCTGCTTTCTGAAGCGGATGCGGGCGGCGTATATGAAACGATCCGGCGGCGGATCGCGCTGCTTCCGGATGATGCACGCACAACGGATTCCGAATATCAGCGGCGGCTGGATTGCTGCTGTACATGTGATGCGCTTGTCAATGGTCTTTGCACGATCTGCGGCTGCTTCACGGAGCTGCGCGCTGCAAAATCAGCCATGCATTGTCCGCATCCGTCACAATACTGGTAAAAAAACATCCGGGAAACCGACGCTGCATCGGGCTCCCGGATGTTTTTTAATTATCAATAGCATGCATACGCGCTTTGCGCTGTTCTAAAATGCCGATATAATTGTCGAGCAGAAGGTTGATATCGTCAGGGACGCCGTTTGTGATCTGACCGGTGCCGGCGAGGTCAATGATCTGTGACCTCGCGATCGCACCGTCAAAAAACATCTCCAGTTTTTGCCGGCGAATCCATGCAGTCAGATCTGAATCCCCTTGAAAATACTTGCTGAATGCCCCCGGCGCAAAGCATTCAGATAAAAAATAGGGCATATAGTCGTAATAGGGCGCGGCGCCTCTGAATTGCATGCTTCTGTTTTTCAGAATCATGACATTGCATGCCTGCTGGCCGAGATCAAACAAGCGGATCAGCTTTGCGACTGTCTCATTTTCGTCCGGCAAAAGCTGTCGGAGCACCGCTTCATCTGCGATCGCTTCCAGAAAAGCGATCTTATCATTGATATTTCCATACTGCCGCAGTGTCAGATAGCCGTTCAGTCTGACCAGGACAAATCGGAGCGGAAGCCATAGCGAAAAGATCGTATCTGCGTTCAAATCGCCGCCTGCTAAGATACAATCCAGATCATGTGTGCTTCGGTATGCATCATGCTCCTGCGGATTAGAATAATAATTGCTCTTCGGCGCATGTTTGTCATAATCAATCCAGGCGCGGATTTTTCTCATGATGGGTTCATAGTTGTATACAGACATCAGGCGCATCCTACGAAAAAGACGATTAATTTGCCGGAACGGTCTCTGTCACGCGGACAAAGGGGAGTCCGGCATCGCGGAGATCCTGCGCACATGCTTCAGCACGCGCCGGTTCGGCACAACCTGCAAAGACAGCCGCACCGCTTCCGGAGAGAACCGGATTCAGCCCGTGCAGCCGCATAATCTTCCGGATGATCTCGACTTCCGGCAGATCGGTGATTGCGTCAAAATGATTCCCGCATGCTGAAAACAGCGTATCCGCATCGCTTTTCATTGCTGCAAGGACATTGTCGGTCGCGAATGGCAGCGGCTCCGGCCAGGCATCCAGTCTGCTGTAAGCTTCCGGTGTCGGGATGCCTGCTTTGCCCTTTGCGATGACGAGCGGATAACGCGGAAGATCGGGCAGGGGCGTGAGTTCCTCGCCGATTCCGCCCGCGAGACAGCTGCCGCCATAGAGGAAGAATGCACAATCTGCACCCAGTGAAGCCGCGATTTCGTGCAGTTCCTGATCGGAGACCGGAAGATCAAACATGCTGCGAATGCCCTTCAGCGCCGCGGCACAGTCCGAGCTGCCGCCGCCCATGCCGGCCTGCGAGGGAATCCGCTTATCCAGGTGGATCGACAGGCCGCGCGGCTTCTCACCGAGCAGCTTCACCGCGGCTTTCCAGATGAGATTGTGCTCATCACAGGGGACGCCCGGTGTATCGCAGAGCAGCGTCATTGGCCGATCGGGTTCCGTTTTCGTCAGAATCAGCCTGTCATAAATGCCGATCGTCTGAAAGACGCTTCGCATCGTGTGATAGCCGTTCGGCATTTTTCCGGTAATATCCAGCGAGAGGTTAATTTTTGCAGGTGTGCGGAGAATGAGTGAGTCAAGCATTGTTTTCGCTCCCTTCCGGTTCTGTCAGCCAGGTGAGAACCCGGTCATAAAAGTCGGCGGCTTCATCGTATACGCCGTGGCTGTATTCGTCATACATAATGAGTTTGCTTCCGGGAATTTGTTCTGCGATCTGCTGCGAGGCTTCTCCGCCGACAATGCGGTCCTTTCCGGCACCGATGACGAGTGTCGGATTCCGGATGCTGCCGAGCTGATCGAGGACATCATGTGTCAGGCAGGAACGAATGATCGCGTCAAAGCGTTTGGGCTCTGCGGGCTTTGTCCTGCGGTTGACAATTTTCAGCATCTGCTTGTTTTTTCTGAGGTATGATTCGGTATATGAGCGCTTTGCGGTATCTTCCATGATGCTCTCATAATCATGGAGTGTATCCCAGAGCAGCCATGCGGAAAGCGCTTCCTGCGTCATGGGGCTCATTCTGGCGGATGTGACGGCGAGTACGAGCCGCCCGACCTTTCCCGGATACCGGAGCGCGAGCTGCTGCGCGATCATGCCGCCCTGCGAAACGCCGAATACATCGGCATTTGCAAGCTGTTCTTTTTCCATGATCGCCGCAATATCATCGGCCATATCAGCGGTTGTGAAGCCCTTCGGCATCTGATATCTGCGGCTGATGAAATAGACGCGGTAATGCGGAGAGAATTTCCGGTACATCAGCGAGAGCGGCAGCGCCATGCCTTTGACGGTCCGGAAGGCATCTCCTGCGCCCGGCAGGATAATGAGATTCCGGCTGCCGCGGCCGAATACCGCGATCTCGCTCTCTGCGCCGTTCACGCAGATGCGTTCATTCTTCATATGGCTCATCGGGATCGTCCTCAACAAATTCGTCATATTCCTGGGAATCCAGATAGGCACGGATCGGATCGGCGTTTTCCGGCTCTTCCGGCTTAACAACAACCGGCTCGGAATCTTCCGGCTCCTCTTCCGGTTCTTCCGGCTCCGATGCTGCCTCGGATTCCTGCTTTTCTTCCTCTTCGTCCTCTGCCTGCTGCTTGCTTGCTGCGAGCATCATGCCGCCGAGGAAACAGACCGCGAGCGGCAGCGTGACCCAGAGCCAGTCCTTTGTGGCTGCATGGGAGAGCTTTTCGTAGCTGATCATCGCAGTCAGATTTGCGGCCAGGTGAAAACAGATCGGATAGGCGATGCTTCTTGTCCGTACCAGAATAAATCCGGCGATGCAGCCGAATAAAAACAGATCGAGTACGCCGGCCGTTCCTGCGAGCAGATGCGGAATCATGGAAAGAATCGCGGTGATCAGCACAGCACCGGCATTCCGGAGCGGATCACGGCTTTTGCGGCGCAGCAGATTCAGAACCGAGAAGCGGAAGGTCAGCTCCTCACCGACCGGTGTCAGCCAGGAGATTCCGAAAAGCTGCAAAACGGAAAGCGGGTACATTTTCCCGTAATAGCGCGGAAATCTGCCGGAATCAGAGGTGAACAGGAAGCAGCAGGAGAGTCCCCAGAATACGGCTGCCATGAGCACAAACACCATGACGGGGAATGCAAGCTTGCCGCATTGATCCTTGAACGGCACCTTGAAGAATTTGTCTGCGATCCATGCAGAGAGGACGCCGCCCAGCAGAATACTGATGCTGAACGCGAGCGTTTCAAAGGTATCGTCCTGACTCATGAAAATCATACAGGCCGCGAGCAGCATCGGCAGAAAGCCCGCCAGCAGCAGAATGATCGTTTTGACAGCAGAATCGACAATATAGGATGATTTGATCGGGATCGCCCCCTTTGATTGAGATGGTGTTGGGATTATCTTGCCGTACCGGCAGCTTCGATTGCACGCGCAAGCTTCGAGCGCTTCTGCGGGATCAGCGAAAATTTCTGCTCCAGCATGTCCGCATAAGCGATGAATGCAGCGGTGTCGCCGGATTTCAGCTCCAGCTCCAGTTCCTCAAAGGGCTGCATTTTTCCTGGGCAGCCGAGTGCGCCGACATCAACGGCAAATTCTGCCGTAAAGGACGCATTTTCGTTGATTTCAAGTAAATAGCAGGTCCGGACGAATTCTGTTCTGCCAAGTTCACGGAAGGACTGCTTTGCGAGCAGCTCACAGAGATCCTGCGGTGCACCGGCAGCGGGGAGTTTTTGGAGACCTTCGGCGATTGTTGCCGCCTCGACTTCATATTCTTCCCGGAGCGCCTGTGCGCCTTGTTTTTTGATCGTCCGTTTCATGCAGCAGACCGAGCGGTCATTTTCCTGCCGGATCCGCAGCGCCGCGCCGTTTTTGTAGACCAGATCCTCTTCGGTATCGTAGTAGATCGCGGCCATATTCAGCATGTCATGCGCAAGCCGCGTCTGTGCCCGATGCAAAAAATCCGCGAGTGCCGCGAGGGTTTCCTGCGGAATCATCCATTTGTATTCTCGTTCCATATTCTCTCCGTCAGCCCGCCGCTTTTTTGGCGTGGTAGCTGGTAAAATCAAACTTGACAAGGCTGTTGACAAAGGTCAGCATATCCGTTGTATCGACGATCAGCTTCTGCACGGATTCTTCATCCAGAGAAAGCAGGAAGTCGGCAGGGTAGCGAGATTCAATGTAGTAGTGGTTGATTTCGCTGCAAAGCTCGATGCGGTCGCGGAAATGCGGATCCTCCTGCATCGCCTGCTTGCAGAGAAACGGCAGGTTATGGCCGTCATAGAGGCGATGCCTGCGCCAGAGCAGATAGCCCTTGAGCGCCTTTTCGACACATTGCTGGCAATGGAACGAAATAATATTATAGCAGCGCGCATCATCGAGCAGCAGCTTTGCCGCACGCAGGTCTATCGCGGCATAATAGAGCCAGTCGAAATAGCGCTTGCTGTCTCCGTCACGAAAGCCCCTGCTCATACAGCACACCTCCTGTCTCACGAATTGACCATGCAAATGTACGCGGATCCGCGGAAAGCGTCTCCCATTCGCTTTTTGTATAGAGTACGAGATCATAGGGATAATCGCAGTCCACCGCGGTATAGAGGAAGCATTCCAGCTCCGAGATGCTCCGTGTTTCGTCCGGGACGATCACGGCAAGCTTAAAGCTGATGAGCTCGTTTGTCGCATGATTGGTCTTATGGCTGATGAGATAGATCTTCAGCGGCTTGCCGAGCTCTGCGATAGCATTGGCGGTTGCCTGAATTTCAGGATAGATCATGAGAAACACTCCTTTTCATTATTTTAGGATCAGATTCATGATTGCTGCAAGGATCGCAGCACAGACCGGATAACCGATGAGCGTCGTTGCCCATTTTATAATCAGACTTTTTCCGTAGATATAGGGCATCAGATCCTCTGTTCCGGGGATGATCCATGCCTTTGTTTTGCCGACCCAGAACCAGTCGATGAACAGCCGGTCGAAGAGCCCTTCTATCAGCAGAATGACGCAGATCTGCCAGAATCCTTCCCCGAATCCGCGTGCGCCGTTGACGCCGTAGACCGCAGCCAGGACAAAGATGAAAAACGGCAGGATGCCGAATATTTTAAACAGCGCTGCATTCCGCTTCATGCGTTCTTCCGTGATCAGTCCGCGTTCAATTACACGCTGCTGAACCTCTTTTTCATACAGGATAACGAGTCCGGCCGGGCCGTTCGCAATGCCGATGACGCAGGCGATCAGGACGATAAAGCAGGCAACGATGCCCTCGATCAGAACCTGTCCGATCATGTGCATGCTCCTTTATTTGTGATATTTTCCGCCGGTGCTGATCTGGAATGCGCGGTAAAGCTGTTCCATGAGCAGTACGCGGGCGATCTGGTGCGTAAAGGTCATCGGTGACATCGAAAAGCGCATATCTGCTGCATTTTTGACTTCATCCGAGAGCCCGAAGCTTGAACCGATCACAAAGCTGACCGTGCTGTCTCCGGAGACTGCGGCGCTGTCGAGCATCTGTGCAAATTCCTCGCTGCTGCGCAGTTTTCCTTCGATGCAAAGCGCAATGATCTTTCCGCGGCAGCTGTGCAGGATCGCCTTGCCTTCCTGTGCGAGTGCCGCAGCGATCTCCGCATCGGCAGGGGATTCCGAAAGCCGCGATTCCGGCAGTTCGGTGAGTGTCAGGCGGCAGTAGCGCTGCAAGCGTTTGTCATATTCGGCATAGGCATCGCGGAGCCATTTCTCCTTGAGCTTGCCGACTGTAATCAGATGTATCTGCATCAAAATCCGATCATCCTCCCGTCTGTTTCCGGCGGTGCTGTTTGCAGCAGATAATCGCTGCCGCGGCGAAATGCGTTCAGCCGCTGCTCGACCGTGCGTTCTGCGAGCTCCGGCAGGTTGTTATGCTGACTCAGATGCCCGAGAATCAGCCGTGTTGTGCCGCTTTGCAGGAGTGAGACCGCCGCCTCGGCGCAGTCCGCATTGGAAAGATGCCCGACCTCCGAAGCGATGCGCAATTTGAGATAGCCGGGGTAGGGGCCTGTGCGGAGCATTTCCTTGTCATAATTGGCTTCCAGCAGGACGAGATCGCAGCCCGTCAGCGCGGCGGAAACCGCCTCCGATACATAGCCGAGATCGGTGCAGACTGCGCAGGTTCTGCCGTCCGGCAGTTCCATGCGGTAACCGCAGCTCTGCGCGGTGTCATGGGATGTCGCAAAGGGTGTGACGCGGATGCCGGCGCATTCGACCGTGCCGTTGAGCACGCTGCATACCTGCTCCGGTTCAAGATATTTGCCGTCATAGAGACATTGCCGGGTAATCGGCTGTGCATAGACCGGAATACCGTATTTCTTCGCAAATACGCGCAATCCGGCAACATGATCGCTGTGGTCATGTGTGATAAAGATGCCCTGAACCGCCTCTGCCGGAACACCGCAGCGTTCGAGCGCGAGCGTCAGCCTTCTGGCAGAAACGCCGCAGTCGATGAGAATTCCGCCGGCAGGGGTGCCGATGAATTCAGCATTGCCGCTGCTGCCGCTGAAGAGCGGATAGATTCGCGCCAAATGTATGCACATCCTTCCCGGAAACTGACCGTACAGCTTTTGCATATACAAACAGGGCGAAACAACCGTCCGCCCTGTCAGTTTCCAATTATACCGCGTCCTGATGCGGCTTTTCCGGCTGAACCTCCTGAATGATCGGCTCATTTTGTTTCGTCACCGGAGTGATCGGTTTTTTTTCAATGCAGGCGCCGAGTGCACGGAGCTTGCCTTCCATATCGGCATAGCCGCGTTCGATATGGTAAATATCCTCGATCGTTGTGACGCCGCTTGCAGCGAGGCCTGCAATCATCAGCGCCGCGCCTGCACGCAGGTCACATGCCTTGACAGGTGCGCCGGTGAGCTTACCGGTACCCTCAATGACAGCGACCTTGCCGTCCACCTGGATATCGGCGCCCATTCTGCGCAGCTCATCGACATACTGGAAGCGCTGTTCAGAAACGCCCTCTTTGATCATGCTTGTACCTTCTGCAAGGCAGAGCAGCGCGGAGATCTGCGGCTGCATATCGGTCGGGAAACCGGGATGCGGCCGGGTTTTGATGCTTGTTTTGACCAGCGGGCCGTCCACGGAAACGCGGACAGCGTCATCGAACTGCTCAATCTTGACGCCGATCTTCTCCATAACGGAGATGATGGATTCAAGATGCTTCGGGATGACATTTTTGATCAGCACATCACCGCCGGTCGCGGCAGCAGCGACCATATAGGTGCCTGCCTCGATCTGATCCGGGATGACAGCATAGCTGGTGCCGCGGAGATACTTGACGCCGCGGATCTTGATGGTATCCGTACCGGCGCCCATGATATCAGCACCCATAGAATTCAAAAAGCTTGCGAGATCGACGATATGCGGCTCTTTTGCAGCATTCTCGATGATCGTGAGACCGTCCGCCTTGACAGCGGCGAGGATCGCATTCATCGTCGCGCCGACGGTCACACAGTCAAAGAAGATCTGATTGCCCTTGAGACCGTTCGGAGTTGTAATGTCGATCATGCCGCGATCCTGTTTGCAGTCAGCACCGAGCTTTGCAAAAGCCTTCATGTGCTGGTCGATCGGGCGGTCGCCGAGCGGACATCCGCCCGGTCTGGAAACGCGGCAATGCCCGAATTTACCGAGCAGCGCGCCCATGAAATAATAGGAAGCACGCATCCTTCTGGCGCTCTCATAGGGGACGCAGTGATTGCGGATGCTGCGCGTATCAATCCGGTAGGTATGCGGTGCGATGAATTCCACCTTTGCACCGAGTTCCCGCAGGATCTGGATGCTGATTGTGACATCGCTGATCTCCGGCACGTTCTCAATGATGCACGGTTCATCTGCGAGGATCGTTGCGGGCAGAATTGCAACAACAGCATTTTTTGCACCGCTGATCTCGACCTCACCGTGCAGCACTCTGCCGCCGCTGATGACAAATTTCTCAGGTGTTTTCACGGTTTGTTCTCCTTGTTCTTGACACAGATCGTTTTTATTTTCCGACAGCGAGTGTGTTTCTGTATTCGCCGCCGATTCCATTATTGTATCCAAAATGACTCCATCATCCTTCGCTTATTAATCAGAGGAAATATTGAGTTCCTCTCCGGCTGCATTGTACCAATGGGGTACAGCGCCGTCATATTCCGTGACAACTGCCTTCTCAATGACGACAGGGGTTTTCGGCTTGGAGTTTGCATCGACCGCGACCTTCTGGATCGCGAGGCAATGCTCCAGTCCGTCAAAGACCTGTCCGAAGACTTCGTAGCCGCCGTCCAGGAACGGCGCACCGCCGGCAGTCTGATAGAGCTGTGAAAGCTCAGGAGAGAGGGTAATGCCGGCTGCATCACGGAGCTGCTGGAGATAATCGGGTGTGACCTCTTCACCTGTGACGATATAGAACTGACTCTTGTTCATTTTATCCTGCCCGATTGCATATGCAACCGCGCCCGTCACATGGCAGAGATGCCCGGAGATGGTCTGTGCAAAGCCGGTATCGCTGCCCCACGCATCGACACCGCCGGTGCCGTTGCCTTTGGGGTCGCCGCCCTGAATGACGAAGCTGTCCACGACGCGGTGGAAGATCAGCTCATCATAGAAGCCGCTTTCGACCAGCTTTTTGAAGTTTTCAACACCCTTGGGAGTTTCCTCCGGAAAGAGCTTGATTTTGACATCGCCGTAATCCTTAATGGTTAAGACGACGATCTCTTCTCCCTTTTGCGGGAGCGTAAAATTCACGATATCAGAGGCCGAGACAGATTGCTCGGTGACCTGATCGGTATAATCGGTAGATTCGAGCGTAACTGTTTTTTGTTTGCAGCCCGTTGAGAGCAGCATCGCGCCGCAGAGCAGCACAGCAGAGGCCCGCCTGAGATCCTGTTTTCGCATGAGACAGATTTCTCCTTATGAGATTCCGGCGATCTACAAAAGGGCGCAGTTTGTCCGCCGGACCATAACATTCATATTATATCACGTTTTTTTCCGTTTGTAAAGGAAAATTTCAGGATTCTGTTATCTTTTTCTAAGAAACACCGGCTCCGGAAGCCTCTTTTACAGCATTTTGAGGGAAATCGGCTGCCGGATTTGTGCGTTTCTTCACAATAGTGCACAAAAACGGTTGTTACGAGTTTGTAACTTTCAGGGCATTTTTGTAATCTCAATGCCCGTGATGATGATATCCTCGGCGGGCTTTTTCGCATCGCCCTCGCCGGTGACCTTTGCATCGGTGATCGCATCGAGGATCTCAAAGCCTTCCGTCATCTGCCCGAAGATCGTCATCTGCTGTGAATAATTCGGGATGCCGCCGTGTTCGATATAGGCTTCCGCGACTTTTTGCAGTCCGGGATCCTCAACAGAGCGGAGCCCTTCCTGCATATCCTCAGTCATTTCAACGGTATCCACAACGAGAAATCTGCTCCCCGTCAGGTGATCGCGGGTTTTGGTCAGCGTTTTCCAGAAACCGCCCTCGGTTTTGGTTTCAAGCGCGCAGAGCGAACCTCTGAGCGGCCAGAGCTTCGGAGACAGCTCCTGCGGAATGCGCTCCTGCGGCAGATCCGCTTCGGAAGAAGAGAGCGTACCGTCCGGATTCTTTCCGCCGCCGGAGAAGAAAACCTGCGGCTCAACGCGGAATACATATGTATGATCGTAGTACCCTTCTTCCGCAAGCTTGCAGAAGTTTGCGACGGTTTCGGGGCACTCATCGGGATAGAGCACATAGGTCATATCGCCTGCTGTCGTGTGCATGACAGCGAGCGTATCGCCGGATTTCGGCGGATCAAGCTGGATCAGTTTGATTTCAGCATCGTCTACAACGGCAGAAAAGCCGCCGGTCATATTGGAAAGCAGCGCCATGCCGAATGAACTGATGAGCGTCAGCGTAAAAATGATCAGCAAGCCTTTGACAAGCTTCGGCTTTTGCTGCGGAGAACGTGAAGCAGCGTGCGGCATATTGAATTATCCTTTACGTAATAGTTACTTATTATTATACACTCTTTTTGCCTGATTGTCAAGGAATTGGCAAGAAATTTGCCGAATCTTGCCGAATCTTTCACAGCCGGCGGCTCCGATGCCGGAACACAGCGGAAACCGCCGGTCTGCGGTCGGGTTTACTGGCTGAGCTGCGCGGATTTTCCGGCGCTGCGGAGACTGCGCGGGCGGGGGATGAGCCCGAAGCTGATCTCCAGCGCGTGATCGACCTGCTGCAGCACCTCATGCGGGATCTCGCCCATGCATTCCTTGAGCCGCTGCTTGTCGATTGTCCGGATCTGTTCGAGCAGGATCACGCTGTCTTTGGTCAGCCGGCAGCCCTTTGCGCTGAGGGCGATGTGCGTCGGGAGCTTTGCCTTATCGCGCCGGCTTGTGATTGCGGCCGCAATGACCGTCGGGCTGTAACGGTTCCCGACATCGTTCTGGATAATCAGCACCGGCCGGATGCCGCCCTGCTCGGAGCCGACGACCGGGCTGAGATCGGCGTAATAGATTTCGCCGCGTTTGACTGTGATCATAGTGATGCTTCCTTTCGATTTTTGCATTCTGATGATGTAATGAATGCTGATCGTAGTTTGTCCCGATTCCGCTCCGGATAATCATATCCGGCAGTATAATATATGCCGCATTTTGTCAGATTGTGCCGGAAAAATCAGGACGCCGTGAAAGCATCTGCATTTGAAAAAACACGGAATCCCAGCTGATACTGAGATTCCGTATGCGTGTTCACTTCTGTTTTATGCTTCGCTTGTTTCCCGCTGATGATTTGCAGGAACCGGTCTTTTCAGCATAGTACCGGCGCCTTGGCGCCTTGGCGCCTTACCCATGAAAAGAACATATTTACGTTGTTTTGCTTATTTGTAAGATGACATCACAATTTGATGTGTGGCGCCTTGCACATCATAAACTAAATATATTAACTAAATAGTGTACCAGGGGTGGATATGAATAATGTCGTATTTACGTGCTTTTCACCGGTGCAAAATTGTGCTGTCCCGTTGCTTTGATGCTTGAAAGCGAGCAAGGCGCCAAGACGCCAAGGCGCCAGGTGTTCTAATAGGGCGCGGCGTAAGCGGCGTGCCGTGATAACCGTGGAGATTGAGAACAGTCATGCGGTGCTCCTTTCTGATGAAAAGCAAACCCGAAAGCAGGGTTTGTGCTGCTTTCGGGTTTGAAATAT
>CAMNFV010000076.1 GCA_946537515.1 uncultured Ruminococcus sp.
CCGATCCCGGGCACAGAACAGTATTTTGATGTCGATACGCTGCTGCTTTCGGTCGGTCTGATTCCGGAGAATCACCTTGCCGATCAGGCCGGGATCAAAATGGATCCGAGCACAAAAGGTCCGCTCGTCGATGACCGCTACATGACAAGTGCAGAGGGCATTTTCGCCTGCGGCAACGGTCTGCATGTCCACGATCTCGTTGACTATGTCACATTGCAGGCTGCAAAGGCCGCTGAGGGCGCTGTCAGCTACCTGCAAAACGGCAAACCGCTAGGCGAACCGCTCCGCATTCAGAACGGCAATCAGGTCAGCTACTGTGTTCCGTCGCAGTTCTATCCGCAGGATCCCGCAGAGAAAGTGACTGTCTATTTCCGTGTGCGCACGCCGCTGGAAAAAGGCACACTGGTCATCCGCTCCGGCGAAAAGATCATACGCTCGGTCAAAAAGCGCAAGCTTGTCCCCTCGGTCATGGAGGAAGCGCTGCTGCTGAAAAAGGATATGGACGGCCTGACCGAACCGATCACAATCGAGATTGCGGAGGAATGAGAATATGGTAAAAGAGCTTGTTTGCGTCAACTGTCCGGTCGGATGCCGGCTGACAGTTGAAGTCGAAAACGATCAGGTGATCTCCGTCAGCGGCAACAGCTGCCCGCGCGGTGAGGAATATGCGAAAAGTGAATGCATCCGTCCTGCGCGCATTCTGACAACAACCGTCCGCATCACCGGCGCGATTCACCGTGTCCTGCCGGTCATTACCGAGCAGGAAATCCCGCTTGATATGGTCATGGAAGCGATGGACGCAGTACGCGGAATCAAAGTGCAGGCGCCGGTCAAAGTCGGCGATGTCATCGCGGAAAATCTTCTCGGGACCGGTGTGAATCTGGTCGCTGCGCGTTCTATGGATCAAGTCTGAATTTGTCGGATCACGAACCAAGTTGTACAGTCGGGGCAAATGCTCCGGCTGTACTTGTATATACACAATTATCAAAAATTTGACAATCAATGTTTACTTTATCAAGATATTACTTTAGCACGAAAAAATGTTGCACAATAGAATTGGGTCCGTATTGTGCGATTTGTAGATTTTTCATGATAATTCTTCCATTTTGCACAGATTTATGTTATAATACTCGTATATTTTAACAGCCGCAGCAAACATAGAAACAAGAAATACGATCAAAAGAGGATGAATTGTATGAACAGATCTAATATTCGCTCACAGTTTTTCAGGTATATCTTTTTCAATATCATCAGTACGCTGGGCATCTCTGTCTACATCCTGATTGATACATATTTCATTGCAAAAGGTATGGGAGCAGACGGACTTGCCGCGCTGAACCTGTGCCTTCCTGTTTTTAATTTCATCAACGGGTTCGGCCTGATGCTCGGAATCGGCGGCGGCAGCAAATTCTCCATGCTCTATTGCCACGTAGAGCGCCGCGAGACCGATAAAATCTACTCAAACGCATTCTATGCCGCACTCATGGTTTCGGCCGTCTTCCAGCTGACGGGACTGTTCTTCTCCAGACAGGTCACTGCCCTGCTCGGCGCTGATGAAACGATCTTTGATATGGCGCACAGCTATCTGCGGACGGTTCTGCTGTTCGCGCCGGCATTCGTGCTGAATCAGCTGATCGTCTGCTTCATGCGCAATGACTGCGCGCCGAAGCTCGCAATGGCGGGTGTACTCGGCAGCAGCGCTGCGAATGTTGTATTGGATTATGTATTCATCTTCCGGCTTGGTATGGGCATGAAAGGCGCAGCACTTGCAACCTGTATCGCGCCTTTCATCAGCATGGGAATCATGAGTATCCACTTCCTGACGGGCTGGAATGCATTTCAGCTGCGGCGCGTTCGTCCCTCGTGGAAGATTACGCGGAATATCATGTCCCTCGGACTCTATTCGCTCGTGACGGAAATTTCAAGCGGCATTGTGATCATGGTATTCAATTTTGTGATCTACCGGATGCTCGGCAATACCGGTCTTGCAGCATATGGTATCATCGCGAATCTCGCAATCGTATTTACGGCGATCTTCACAGGTCTTTCCGGCGGCGTACAACCGCTGATGTGCTCTCTTCGCGGCGAGCGCGATGAAAAGGGCATTCGCTATCTGGTACGCATCTCCGTAATCACATCGCTGATTCTGGCAATCGGCGCGTATACTGCAATCTATCTGAAAACCGGTACACTTGTCTCGCTGTTCAACGGCAGCGGCAATGCACAGCTCCAGGCGTTTGCAGAGCATGGCCTTTGCCTCTATTTCCTCTATATGCCGTTCATGGGGCTCAACTCGGTATTCGCGGTCTATTTCACCGCCTGCGAACTCCCGACGGCTGCCCAGCTTGTATCGCTTCTGCGCGGTGCGCTGCTGGTCGTACCGCTCGCCTTCCTATTCTATGCTTTCCGCTCAATCAACGGCATCTGGCTGACGATTCCGGTCGCAGAGCTTCTGACATTGGGTGTCAGCTGCGTCATCTGCTTCTATATTGCAAAGCCTTATGAGGTATATGTTTATCACTATCAGCCGCATGAGCAGAGCATCCCGACTACGACCAATCATATTTCATAATTATTATGACACCGTGCAGAAATGTGCGGTGTCTTTCATTTTGATATTTCAATCGACCATATATATAGACTCCCCTCTACTCCATTTTGAAATCATCGCGAAGCGATACCACAATTTCTAATTTCTCATTTCAAATTTCTCATTTATTTGCAATCGCCCATTGTAAAATGATGTATTATGTGGTATAATATGAGCAATACAACAGATGACTGAAAGAGGTGGAAGCACATGAAAACGCCGGTCAAAAAGCATATTCTGACAATCCTTGCCGTCACAGTCGCTGCGCTGATTATGGCAATCAACAAAAACACATTTGTCGATACCGCAGGACTATATCCCGGCGGCGTGGCAGGTCTGACGATTTTAATTCAGCGCTTCATTTCGGATATGTTCCATATCACGCCGCCCTTTACGGTCATCAATCTTCTTCTGAATGCAATTCCGGTCTATATCGGCTTCCGGTATATCGGAAAGAACTTTACGCTCTATTCCTGCCTGATGATCATTCTGAACAGCCTCTTCACCGATCTGCTGCCCTCGCATATCATCACAGAAGATATCCTGCTCATCAGTATATTCGGCGGTTTGATTCAGGGTGCTTCGATCGCGCTCTGCCTGAATGCCGGAGCAACCTCGGGCGGAACCGATTTTATCTCGATCTTCCTGTCTGAACGCCGCGGCGTGGATTCTTTTTCGATCATTCTGCTGTTCAATGCGCTGGTGCTCTGCATCGCAGGATTTCTCTTCGGCTGGGATAAAGCGCTGTATTCGATCATTTTCCAGTATGCCTCAACAGCCGTTATCCGGGTACTCTATAAAAAATTCCAGCAGAGTACACTCTTTATTGTCACAACAAAGCCCGTTGCCGTCTGCAACGCAATTTATAATATCAGTCAGCACGGCGCTACCATTCTCGAAGGCAAAGGTTCCTATGAGCATTGCGAGAGAAATGTTGTCTATTCGGTCGTATCTGCTGCCGAATCGAAAAAGGTCATCCGTGTCATCCGTCAGGCCGACCCGGAAGCATTTATCAACGAAATGAAAACAGAAAAAATCTCCGGCAGATTCTATCAGCCAAAGGAATCCTGATGACAGAATTTTTCAAATTTCTGCTGAAACCCTTGCAATTCATAAGAAAATATGATATAATAAACTAATATCGTTTTTACGATAGACAAAAGGAGGAATGCAAACCCATGAACAGGGCTGAAACAATCCTCAGCCGCGCAGAATCAGCACTTGGTCAGCCGGCAGCACAAGCAGAGGTTCATGATCTGCACAATGCGCTCGGTGAAGCCGTCATGACAGAAATTCTGCCGCATTGGAACTCTTGCCGTCAGGCACATCTGCAAAACCGCCGCGTCTGTTATTTCTCAATGGAATTTTTAATGGGCAGAGCGGTTTACAACAATCTTTATTGTCTCGGACTGCTGGACGAAATGGAACAGGCCATGCAGAAGGCCGGTACTTCGCTCTCCGTCTTTGAAGAGATCGAGGACGCGGCACTCGGCAACGGCGGCCTCGGCAGGCTCGCTGCCTGTTTTCTCGACAGCGCCGCAGCTTGTTCGCTTCCGGTTGACGGATACGGCATCCGTTACCGCTACGGCTTATTCAAGCAGGGCTTTGCAAACGGCAGACAGACGGAAACCGGCGATGACTGGTCACGTTTCGGTGATCCGTGGAGCATCCGCAAGGATGCTGAAGCTGTTCTGATCTCCTACCGCGATCAACAGGTTCGTGCAGTTCCCTATGACATGCCTGTGATCGGCTATGCAGAGAACGGAAAAGAGCCGCATATCGGAACACTCCGTCTCTGGCAGGCAGAACCGGTTCATGCATTTGATTTTGACACATTCAATGCGCAGGATTATCTGACAGCATCCGCTGAAACAATTTCTGCTGAGGATATCTCCCGCTGCCTCTATCCGAATGATGATACGAGAGCGGGCAAAGCGCTGCGCCTGAAGCAGCAGTATTTCTTCTGTGCCGCATCACTCGCTGACTGCCTCAAAAAGCATAAAGCGCAGTTCGGCACGCTCGATTCTCTCCCGGAGCATTTGGCGGTTCAGCTGAATGATACGCATCCTGTCATTTCGATTCCGGAGCTGATCCGGCTGCTGAAGCTGGAAGGATACAGTTTTGAGCAGGCGCTCAGTATGGCAAAGCAGATCTTCTCGTATACAAATCATACGATCATGCAGGAAGCACTTGAAAAATGGGACTGCGATCTTGTTGAGGAGCTCCTGCCGGAGATCTATTCGATCATGCTGCAAATCTCGGAACAGTTTCTGACCAAACTCTATGCGGATGAACACGCTAAGGAGCAGATCGAATCGCTGCGCATCATCAAAAACGGTCAGGTGCATATGGCAAATCTTGCGATGTATGCCGGCCGTTACGTGAACGGTGTTGCCGCGATCCACACAGAGTTGCTGAAAACAACGGTTCTGAAGGACTGGTATGATCTGGCACCGGAAAAATTCCAGAATAAGACAAACGGCATTACGCAGCGCAGATGGCTCGGCGTCTGTAATCCGGAACTGACAGCGCTCTTCTCAGAGCTCGCCGGTTCCCGGCACTTCCTGACGGAACTGACAGATCTGCAATCGCTTTCGCATTACGCGGATGATGCTGCTGTCATGGAGAAGTTCCGTGCAGTCAAGCAGGAAAAGAAACGTCAGCTTGCTGCCTATATTCAAAAAGCAGAGGGCGTTTCCATTGATCCGGAAAGCTGCTTTGATATTCAGATCAAGCGTCTGCATGAATATAAACGCCAGCTGCTCAATGCCTTCTCGATTCTCTGGATTTACTACGGAATCAAGGAAGGCACAATTCAGAATTTCACGCCGACAACATTCCTGTTCGGCGCAAAATCCGCACCGGGATACCGCCGTGCAAAAGCGATCATCAAGTATATCAATGAGATTGCAAAGCTGATCGACAATGACCCGGATGTCCGCGGACTGATGAAGGTTCACTTCGTCACGAATTATAATGTCTCCTATGCGGAAAAGCTCGTTGCTGCCTGTGATATCTCCGAGCAGATCTCCACAGCCGGTACGGAAGCATCCGGAACCGGCAATATGAAGATGATGCTCAACGGCGCTGTCACGCTCGGCACGCTTGACGGAGCAAATATCGAGATTGTCGATGCTGCCGGCAAAGAGAACAATTATATCTTCGGAGCGACGGTTGAAGACCTCGAAAAGCTTGAAAACTATTGCAGCCGGTCGGTGATGTCCAAGAATCCGATGACGGCGCGCGTTGTAAGGAGCCTGATCGACGGAACCGTATCCGATGACGGCACCGGCGAATTCCGCGAGCTCTATTTCGCGCTGCTGGACGGCGCAAGCTGGCATCAGCCGGATCATTATTATCTGCTGCTGGATTTGCCGGATTACGTCGAGACCAAGCTGAAAGCACTCTCTGATTACCGCGATGCAGCTTCCTTTGCGCAAAAACAATGGCGCAATGCATGTGCAGCCGGTCCGTTCAGTTCTGACCGCACAATCCGGCAGTATGCCGAAGAGTGCTGGCATATCTCCCCCGTCTGATGTACGCGAAGGAGGTATCGGACACATGACAAACATACCGCTCATTGAAAACTATCTCAAAATGTTCCGGAATTACGCACATTTTTCCGGAAGAGCAAGCCGCAGCGAACTCTGGTGGGCAATGCTGATGAACTATCTCGTCACATTTGTAATCCGGATTGTATTCTCATTTCTTTCGATGCTGCTTTCATTCGGCGGACAGGATTCATTGAAAATGAATATCGGGATCTCCGGTATCATTACCCTTGCAAGTATGCTTTACAATCTGATTGTCCTGCTTCCGCTGACAGCACTTCAGATCCGCCGTCTGCATGATATCAACCGCAGCGGCTGGTGGATCCTGCTTTCCTATACCGGAATCGGTTCCATTCTTCTTCTGATCTGGTTCTGTGAACCGGGCACAGAAGACACAAATCTGTTTGGCTCTGATCCTCACCCGATCAGACAATATTAAACATTCATTTCAGGAGGAAAAGAACTATGGAAAAACTGTTGGAATTCAAACCCTTTAAGGCGCTGATGAAAATGATCGGCGAGGTTATGGACTTCAAGGGCAGAACTGCATCCGGTGAATACTGGTGGGCCATTCTGGGCATCGCGATCGTCTTTGTGGCGATTCGTCTTGTTGCGATCCTGCTTATCATTGTCAGCCCGTTGAAATTCCTGGATAGTCTGATCAGCTGGGCTTATAGTCTCGTCATTCTGGCTGGTTCGTTCCTGTCGCTTTCGATGACTGTTCGCCGTCTGCACGATGTCAATAAGCCGTGGCCGTGGATTCTGGCCTGCCTGACCGGTATCGGTACTGCTGTTGTCATTTATTTCTGCGCACAGCCGTCTCATCCGGAAGCAAATGAATACGGTCCGGTTCCGACCTCGATCGTCTGATTTTTACATCTTCGCAATCGAACTCTGCGAATCTGCGGAGTTCGATTGTTTTTTCGGAAAACACTTGACAAATCATCCGATTTGTGATATAATATTTCTGTTGTCTGGGTGTGGCGCAGTTGGTAGCGCGCTACCTTGGGGTGGTAGAGGCCGCCCGTTCAAGTCGGGTCACTCAGACCAAGCGGCAAAAACCCCGCCGCATCAAAAGCTTCCGTTCCAATGAGCGGAAGCTTTTTCATTTCTTTGTGATATAAAAAGAGCAGGAATCAAACAATCCGATCCCTGCTTTTCTTATTTCTGTAAATGACGGTCAAGCACCTGATCCGATGCCAAAATGACATCCGGTTTACATTTCCGCTGAAGCAGATCCCAGTTTGGGCGGCGATTTCCGAGATTGTGTGCATCGCTGCCGAATACGACCGGCATCTCCTCGGCAATCAGCCGCTTCACAAACCGGCGTTCCTTCCAGCTGCCGAAGGCTTCATTATTCACCTGGAAAATCACATTTGCAGAGAGAATCTTCTGCATTTCACTTTTGCTGTAATATTCCAGATAACGGTGTACATGTGCGAGAATCACGCGCAGATGATACTCCGCGGCGATATTATAGATTTCCTCTGACATCCACGAAGCATACGGACGATACGGCAATTCCAGCAATATCAGATCCGTGCCCGCAATGCGCAGCTGTTCAATGCCTGCAAGTTCCGATAACCCTTGCTCAATCGCAACCTCTGCACCGAGCCGGATCTCGCTGACCGGAGACTGCTGCTGAATCTGCGAAAAGGCTGCCTGCCGCTTCTCCAGATAATGTGCGACTGATTTTTCGCGGTGCGCGTAGAAATGCGGCGTGGCGATGATGCGTGCAATCCCCTGCTCCTGCATCAATGAGATCATTGCAAGAGAGGTTTCCGCAGAATCGGAACCGTCATCAATTCCCGGCAGAATATGGCAATGATATTCAGTGCGCATCAGTTTTTCTTACCTTTTTTCTGCTTCGGCTGCTTTTGATCCGCATGAACGGCCATGGATTCGGGCTCTTTTTCCACCTGTTCCGTTGCAGCTTTCCAGTCGCCGGAAGCAGCCGTACCATAATAACCATAGCCCTTCTTGTAAGCATACTTGGAATAATACCGGCTGCTGCGCTTGACCTTGATCCCGTTCAGAATGAATCCGAGCAGATTCACCTGCGAAAATTCGATTCGCTTCACGACCTCTTCCACTTCTTCGCGGGTTGTTTTTCCGTATTGCAGCACCATGATGATACCGGAAAGATTCTTCGCAAGCTCCATGGTATCCGTGACAATGTTCACAGGCGGTGTATCAATAATAATTACCGAATACTGTTCACGCAAATCCTCAAGAATCTTTGACATCTGCTCAGACGCGAGCAATTCGGAAGGATTCGGCGGAATCGGACCGGCCGGCAGCACATCGAGATTCTGCATGACATTTTTCTGAATGCAGTCCTCAAGCTTCTGCTGCTTGCTGATGACACTCGAAAGGCCGTTCTTATTCCGGATTGCAAAAATCTCGTGCTGGACAGGTCTGCGCATATCTGCATCAATCAGAAGCACCTTGCTGTCGCCCTGTGAGAGCGCAATCGCAATGTTTGCGGAAGTCGTTGATTTTCCTTCTCCGGGATTCGGTGAAGAAACGGCAAAGACCTTCTTTTCGGATGTCGAAAGCGCGAATGTGATATTTGTACGGATCGACTTATAGCTTTCAATGACAGCAAACGGAATATTCGGATCCGTCAGCTTCGCATGCGGATCTTTGTCTGCATCCTGCTTTGATCGGGTTTCACCGAATTGCTGAATCGCACCGAGAATCGGCTTATTAAATTCATTGCTGAGCTGATCGGTATCCTTGATCGTGTTGTCAAAGAAATCAATCAGGAAGATAATCAGACAGATCAGCATGAATCCGGCAAGGGCGCCGATCATCGTATTTTTCATGATATTCGGTGCAACCGGTGAACGGTAGATCTTCGCAGTGTCGATCGTATTGATCGAGCCGACGCCGACGGCTTCTTCCACATATTTCGGCGCAACATGCGTCAGATCATTGCAGATCGCCGCGGCGACTTCCGGATCCTTTGTTGTCGCCGTGACCTTGACAGCGCTGGTATCCGTCACAGAACTGATCGTCAGGCATTTGCGCAGCGCGGACGGAGACACCGTACCGTTATGCACATCAAAGCAGCTGCTGAGGCGTTCTGCGCCGTACTCAGAAACAAGCTGTTCCCCGACCGCTGCCATTACCGCATCATCCTTCATGACTTCCATGTAGGTATTGACAAGCTGCTTGGAATTGCTGATATTATTCACGGAATTGACATTCTCAGAGATACCGGTATAACTCTGCACATACATCGTGATATGCGAGGAATATTCCAGCGGGAGAATGAACTTGGAATAACCAAACGCAGCTGCTCCGCCGACCAGCGTGATCAGAATAATCAGCCAGATCCGGCTAAGCAGCAGACGAATCAAATCTGTAATGGAGATGGTTTCTTCATTATGCATATTCTCAAACCTTTCCCGTCAAAGTCTGTCCGGCGCATCTTATAAATCCCGGGACCGCTGCGCCCGCCGCCCCTTAGAATCAATCAGATTCTGAATCCTGTTTCCGGATCAACCGGATAAGCCCCAGCAAACCGCCGCATCCGGCTGCAATCAATCCCAGTGCCGCAGTGGGCAGCCAGCTTTTCTTCGGTTCAGCATCCTCGCTGTATACGGCTGCCGTGGTCTCCGGAAGCGAATCCGTTGTTGTGACAGCCGATGTCGTCATCAACGTTGTCGTTGTCACGGTCGTTGTCTGCGCGGTCGTGGTAATCTGTGCAGTCTCCGCGGCAAAATCGGTACCGCTCCCCTGCGCAGAATCAACCGTCACAGCCGTCGTTTCAGTCGGAGCAGTCTCTCCGCTCAAAACGCCGCAGTAAGCAAGGATCGTGTCCTTGTTCGCATAGATATATCCGACCATATCGCTGTATGCATAATAGCTTCCGTCGCTTCGGTAAACACCGGCGCCGTCTGAGGTTCCGCGAGCCAGTACACCGGCTGCCTGCGAAACATATTCCTCCGGTACGCCGATATCCCGCAGCGCTGCGTATACATCGCCGACACCGGCAGCTGATACCGGAACGGATATCAACAGCAGCACATAAGCGGTGCAGAGCAGCTGTAATCGCTTTTTCACCACATCACTCCGTACCGATCCGGCAAAAAAATCCGGATGCAATTTTATTCTATAATTATAACATAAACCACATTTCATGTCAAGGAACGAAATGTTTTGAATTTACATCGAATTCATTTCAATAATTGTGCATAATCCAAACACTCCGAAAGTAAAATTATCCTCATAGTAATATACATTTGTAAAGTAACAATCAGTTGATCCCGTCCAATTCTATCTGCCTGATTGCCCTTGATTTCGTATAAAAAAAGTGCATGTACAAGACCGCACATGCACGCAAAAGATTATAATAATCAGCTGACACGCTCTGCCATTCGCAGGATCTGATCGCGCTTTTGCATTGTATCATAGTATCCGCGCATCTGATCAAGCATCTTCTTCGAGCGGTTCACCCAGATCGTCCCGAAATGTCCGCCGAGCGAATACGGCGGAAGAATGTCGATATTCTCATGTCCCGAAGGCATCTGAATCGGCTTTGTTTTCTGTTCCAACCAGACAGTAATTGTCTGTGTCCAGCCGAGCTCATGCATCTCTTTGCAGGGCGTATTCACACGGATTCCGCCGTCCAGATAACCTGTTCCGCGAATCCGGACGCCGTCTGATCCCTCATATACAACCGGAATCGCAGACGACGCAAGAATGATCCTGCGGCGTTCATCCAGCGTATATTCTGACAGATCAAACACCTTGACATTCCAGGGCGATTTGCTCTCGATACACACCGCATAGAGCGCTCGTTTCTGCTGTTCAAAGCGGATATTCTGTACGATCAGATCATTGATTTTCTCCTGCGTCAGCGGAAAGCCGGAGTGTATGATATTCGTCGCGAATTGCAGCAGCGCATCCTTCGGCATATCGTTTTGCAGCAAATCCATGTACCGGTAAAACTGTAGCACGCGCTGTTCTTCCGGATCCTTTGAGGAAAGCCGCGGATAGTCAGCTTTATTATTCATTGGTCGGAGCTCAGTCTCTGTGATGAGGCGGCTCTTATCCTCTTTGAGATGGAGCAGATCGCTCTGCTTCAGATTCGTCCAGACTTCTGCGGCCTTTTCCAGACCGCAGGTATCAAGCAGCGCGCCGTTCATTGCGCCGACCGATGTCCCGATGATTCCGTCGATCAATTCCGTCACTTGCAGATTCTCCAGCGCACGCCAGACGCCGATCTCATAGGCGCCCTTGGCACCGCCGCCGCTCAGTACCAATCCGATTTTATGTTTTTTCATTTGTGCCATTGCTCATTCATAAAGTCTACGCGGCTTTGCAGCCAGTCGGCAAGATAATCCGCAGCCATACCCTGTGTCACGCATTTTTTCGCTTTTGCACAGAGCTCCATCGCAACGCTCTCATCCAGAACCGAGCTGCCCCAGCGCTTATTATCACGCTTGAAAGCATCTGCATATGCAGTCTTGTCATCCGTCACATGCTGCACCGCCTGCGTCAGCACGCCGGAATCATATGCTGCCGTCCACTTCTCACGAATGATCTCCTGATACCATTCCGCATTCATCAGAACAGCGAGCCACGGGTTAATCGTTTCGTATACATTGTTATCGACATCCGGGACAATATTTGCCGCATAGAATCCTGTGCCGTCTGTGCAGCGCTTCTTGTTTCCGAGACCGGAATCGAAATCCCAGGGCGCTTCAAACGTCAGCTTCTTGTCGCCTTCCGCGCTGAAGTCAGCATCCATATAGAAGCTGCTCCAATAGATATCCGCGTCACAGGTCAGCTCGCTGACAAGATACATATCCGCAAGCGAATCCACATTGACTACGGCCTCTACCGCTTCCTGCGGCGTCATATCCGCAGCCGGAGCAATCTCAGAATAATCCGCATTGAAGCTGTAAGCCTGATTGTCATAGGCGGCATGGTACATGATATTATAGACGTTATTCACAAAGGATGCAATGAAATCATGCTGCTCCTGCGAATAAATATCGCTTTTGATTGAAAAGCCGATATCCTTCTTCGGATCATCTTCACCTTCCGGCAGACAGGTCATCGTTCTGCCGCTGCCGCCCTCACCGTCATACGGAATCAGCGGCGCATTGTTCATATAATCCACATGGAACTGATGCAGCGGCTCCTCATTATAGAAATAGCCGTCGAATTCAAGCAGATAGCCGATATCCGTGCCCTGATAATCCGGCTCCGGTTCATTGATATTAACGCGGTCAGAATGCACCTGCTGCTGATCAGCCAGCAGATAGACACCCCAGTACGCGCCGTTGATCTCGACTTCGACCAGTTCCGCCTCGGATGCATAAAGCCCATCCGGCTCAAGAATGCCGCGGGCCATTTCCAGCGCAGTCTTATCGCGCAGCAGAGAAGCATCCTTGAAGCATGCCAGCAGGAGCCAGTTCCGCGCTTCTGCGCCGCCCTCATCGCTGATGAGCTTTTGCTTCTCGGTGAATTTAAGGCGCAGCGGTTTCTTATCGTAATTCGTTGTCCAGTTGCCGCGCACCTTGACCTCTGCTTCCAGATCGGCAAACTGTTCACCGCCGCCCGGGCGTGTCATCGAAATTTTACAAGTCTCATAATACGGCGCAGGCGGCATTTTATAGCCCGGTGTCCAGGTCGCGATCGCCGCAGAGACATGCTCTGCAACAGGCTCTGTCACAAAATCCAGCACATCCGGATCCTGATTGACTGTCGTAATCGAAATCAGCGGAAGCGTTGTCGGCAGGGCATTCTCGTCTTTTTCTTTCTGTTCTGTGTCTTTGCTCTCCTCAGCAGCAGAATCCGCGGCGCTTTCCGTCACCGCGCTGTCAGAGGATTCCGCAGTCTGTGTCTGCTGCGTACAACTCATCAATGTGCAGCTGAACGCTGCGAGCACAATCCATGTGAGATGTTTCTTCATAAGTAATACTCCATTCAAAAAGCCTCGCCGGGGCTTTCCCGGCACGGATATTCACAGTATACCACGAATGAGACCGATTGTCAAGAAAAAG
>CAMNFV010000077.1 GCA_946537515.1 uncultured Ruminococcus sp.
AACCGGTTCGCTCCGGAATTCTCCGGCAGCACATCCCGCTTCGCAGCGCCCTCTGCTAATGACTCTCCAAATTGCAAAAAGTTGTACGTTCGCGTACAACTATTACAAAAGTTTCATTAAATTTTCATTTTTATATTGAAAAAGCCGCTCCGATCAAGGCTGACCGGAGCGGCTTTGTTATCTTGTATTCAATATTCGCCGGATTTGTCTTCCAGCAGGCGGAAGTCGATTTCATAGGTCTTGAGCTTGCCGTTATCCTGAACGGTTGCACAGCGGCAATGAACCGAATCACCGGCGCTTAATCCCGCGATCGCTTCGTTGATCGAATCATAATCGGAGACCTCTTTGCCGTTCATCGAGAGGATCCAGTCCTTCTCCTTCATGACGGTATTGCGGAGATCGGAATCCTCAGAGATCGCGATGACCTGTACGCCGATTCCGTTCAGCGCTTCCGGCAGCTTGATATCATGCTGCTTGGCATTTTCCAGCGCATTGGCATTTTCAAGGAACTGGATGCCGATGCGGACTCTGCCGCTGATATAGCCCTGCTCCATGAGCTCCTTGATGATCGGGAGCGCTTCATTGATCGTGATCGCGAAGCCGAGGCCTTCATAGGAGCCGTCGAAAATTGAGCTGCTGCCGTACTTGGAAGAGGTAATGCCGATGACCTGTCCGCAGAGATTGACCAGCGCACCGCCGGAATTTCCGGGGCTGATTGCGGCATCTGTCTGGAAGCAGTCCATTTCAAAGTTGGTGGATTTGGCGCGCACCTTGCGGTTCATGCCGGAGATGATGCCCATGGAGATCGAACCGCTCAGTCCCGCCGGATTGCCCAGCGCACAGACGGATTCACCGAGATGCACCTGATCGGAATCGCCGAGCTGCGCCGGTGTCAGGCCGTGTGCGGAAATCTTCATGACTGCAAGATCGGTTTTGGTGTCGTGGCCGACCAGAACGGCGTCATAAGGCGTTTCGCTGTTGGCCTCATCGAAAAGCCGGACGGAATAATTATCTGCATCCTTGACCACATGCGCATTGGTTGCGATATAGCCGTCGTCCGTGAGGATAATGCCGGAGCCGCTGCCGATTGCTTCGCCGTCTGCATATGTATAAATCTGAACGATACTCGGCATGACGGCTTTTGCAACGCCTTCTGTCGTATATACGCCGTTTTCATCTGCGAGCGTATTGTCAAGCTCCGGCTTCTGATGCTGGACGAGCTCAACCTGAATGATATCCCCGGCACGATAACTGCCGCCTGCGGTCGTCCCGCGGCTGACATCCCAGACAATGCAGAAGATCGCAGCGGCGAGCATCAGCAGACAGAAGAGCGTCAGCAGAATGCCGAGCGCGGTATGCTTTTTTGCCCTGACCGGCTCCGCGGGGATCTCTGAAAACGGCTCTCCGCTGAACGGGAGCGGTTCCTCTTGCGGGGCTTCCGGCGGTGTATCCTGTACCGGCATCGGACGCGGGGTATCAAACAGATCGCCGATATCCGCGGAAAACGGTTCCTCTGCTGCCGGTTCTTCCGCAGCCGGAGCGGCCGGATCTGCGGTTTCTCCGGCAGGTGTTTCCGGTTCTGCCGGGATTGCCGGCTCTGCGTCAGCTTCCGGGATATCCGTCACGGTCTCTTCCGCAGCATCCTGCGGCTGGGGGGCCGGTTCGGCGGCAGGATCAGATTTCTTCCGGGAACTGAAATCCTCGCCGAGCAGTCTGCTCAGTTCTTCATCCGTCATAGAAACGGTCTCCTTTGTGTGAAATCAGATTTGTGTCAGCGGCATACTGACGATGAATTCGGTATATTCGCCCTTGACGCTCTTGACCGTCACAGAGCCTTTGTGCAGCATCATGATCCGGCTGACGATTGAAAGGCCGAGCCCGACGCCGGTGGTATCCTTGCCGCGGGATTCATCGGTCTTATAGAAACGCTCAAAGACATGCGAAATCTCATCTTCCGTGAGGCCTTCGCCGGAATTTCGGATATGAACATGCGCCTGCGTTTCATCGGAATCGACCGCGAGAAACAGCGTGCCGCCGCGGTTGACGAATTTGATCGCATTCTCCGTCAGGTTATAGAATACCTGCTGGAGCAGGTCGCGGTCAACCTCTGCGAAGGTACGCGGGCAGACGTCCAGACCTTCGACATGCAGCTCCTTCCGCTCGACCTTCTGCTCAAAGAGCAGGAGCGTCGTAATCAGCAGATTGGTGATGTCAAGCCGCTCAAAATCGGGCGAATAGGTGCCTTCTTCAAAGCGCGAGATGCTCAGCATGGAGTGTACCAGACGCGAGAGACGCTGTACTTCTGCCGAGACGGTCCGGAGATACTGCTTTTCCTGTTCGGGCGGGATTGTGCCGTCTAAGATGCCGTCCACAAAGCCGCCGATTGTTGTCATCGGGGTTTTCATTTCGTGTGAGACATCCGAGACAAAACGTCTGCGGCTGCGCTCGTTTTTATCAATGAAATCCGCCATGCGGTTCATCGTGATAATCAGCCGGTCCATTTCGGGATCGCCGGTCTGTTCCAGTCTGGCAGAGAAATCGCCCTTGGCATAATTTTCTGCCTGCCGCGTAATCTGCAAAACGGGATTGAGCGCCTGCTTGGTATTGAAATAGAAGAGCAGCGCACCGAGCACACCGGCAGCCAGGACAGCGATAATCAGAATAATCAGCAGCTTCGAGAAATATTCATCGACATATGCGGCCGGAAAGAGCAGCATCATATAATAGGGCATCTGGCCGAGTTCAAATTTCTCTACATAGGTCGCGGTGGTTTCGGTGAAGTTGCCGGCCGGTACACCGACCTGACAATACGGCTCTTTTTCAGCTTCCATTTGCAGCAGCGTGCTGAGCTGAATTTCCTCGTTATTCTTATAATCCGTGCGGACAATGCAGCTTCCGTCCGCATCGAATACATAGCAGTCCACATTTTCGGTCAGCGTATAGGGCTCCAGCGCCGTGCGGAGCGTTTTCGGATTGACAACATCAAAATTATTGATATAGTCATCGCGGATGCGGGAAAGCATGATGTGCGCGGTGTTATTGAAGTGGTCATAAGCTTCCTTTTCGTGCATATGATTGGCATAGAGCACGACAATCAGACCGGTTAGCGCACATGCAAACATCAGCATGATCGTACACAGATAGAAAATGCGGCTGTAAACACTGTTCAGCATCGGTTACTCCGCGGAATCCGGCGCAGCCTTGGATTCATCCGGCACGGCGAATTTATAGCCGACGCCCCAGACCGTCCGCAGGCCCCATTTATCGGAAACGCCTTCGAGCTTTTCACGCAGGCGCTTGATGTGTACGTCAATCGTGCGGGAATCGCCGTAATATTCAAAGCCCCAGACCTCATCGAGAAGCTGGTCTCTGGTATAGACATGGTTCGGATTGGAAGCGAGGCAGTAGAGCAGCTCAAGCTCCTTCGGCGGTGTCTCGATGACCTTGCCGTCCACGCGCAGCACATAGCCGTCCATATCGACTGTCAGTTTATCGTAATCGACTCTGCCGCGGCGCTGGCTCTGCTCGGCCGAAGGCTGTCCGCTTTTGCGCGTTCTGGCGCGGATGCGGGCGAGCAGCTTGGTTTTGTCGATCGGTTTTGTGATATAATCCTCCGCGCCGAGATCGAGGCCGAGTGCTTCATCATTCGGCTCGGATTTTGCCGTTACGAGAATGACCGGGACATTTGAGCGCTTCTGGATTTCACGCATGACGGTATAGCCGTTCATGCCGGGCATCATGACATCGAGCAGCACCAGGTCGGGATGCACAGAGGCAAACTTGGCAAGTGCTTCCTCGCCGTCTGTTGCGGTGATTGCCGTATAGCCTTCCTTGACAAGAATCGTGCGCAGAACTTCACAGATATTCGGTTCATCGTCTACGATCAGGATTTTTTCCATAGCCATAATGTATATCCTCCCTAAGCGGTGTGAAAATGTATAGTTATACAATATAAAGTATACTATATTTCCGGTTCAATAATATGAACGAATTATGAACAAAATATGAAAATCTGATGAATAAACAGGAAGCAGCCCGGCAAATAAAAAAACGGTTGACGAACCGGGAAAATTCTGCTATAATAGATTTGTATATCTGTATGGTAATTTACAAGAAGGACAGTCTGAATGAATAAATATAAAACGCTGGCGCTGAATACGGTCGTCTTTGCGATCGGCAGCTTCGGCTCTAAGATCCTGGCATTTCTGCTGACGCATCTGTATACCAAGTTCTTTTCAAGCGCGCCGGTGTTCAATACAAAGGAGATCCTCGAAACCTGCGCAAATATGCTGATCCCGCTGGTCAGTATGTCGATTGCCGATGCGATTATCCGCTACGGACTGGATAAAAACTACGAGCAGAAATCTGTTTTCTCCAATGCGGTCGTCATTATGATGACGGGCAGCATCGGGTTTCTGATTTTGTCGCCGCTGCTGCTGTTTTACAGCGACATCCGGCCGCATGTCTTTTTGCTGGTCGGCTTTGTGCTCTGTTCCTGCTTCCGGCAGCTCTCGGCACAGTTTGCAAGAGCACGCGGCATGGTCAAGCTCTTTGCCGCAGACGGCATCATCTGTACGCTGATGTTCTTTCTCGCAAATGTCATTCTGGTCGCAATTCTGCGGCTCGGTATCACGGGCTTCATGCTTTCCAATATGTTTGCCGATCTGGTTTCCGGCATCGGCGTCTGGTGTATCGCAAAGCACGGCAAATTCTTCAGCTTCAAGTATATCGACAAGGAACTGCTGGAAACGATGCTGCGCTTTTCGCTGCCGCTGATCCCGACTGCGGAGCTCTGGCTCATCACAGGCTTCTCGGACCGCATTTTCGTCAAGGCGATCGTCAACGGAACAGAGGCAGGCGTCTACGGTGCAGCGACAAAAATCCCGAATCTGCTTGCAATGGTCTCGACGATCTTCTATCAGGCCTGGAATATGAGCGCGATCGCCGAGAATGATTCCGATACCAAATCAAAATTCTATGCGCAGGTCTATGATGCCTATCAGGCGCTGCTCGCGCTGGCAGCCGGCGGGATTATCGCATTTGATAAGATTTTCTCCGCGCTGCTGATCGACACCGAAACGGATCCTGCTTATGCGCACGCATATCTCTATACGCCGGTGCTGGTCATCGCGGTGCTGATGATGTGCTTTAATCAGTTCTTCTCCAGCATTTACACCGTCACGAAGCATACAAGAAACAGCTTCTGGACCAGCCTTGTTGCGGCGGTTGTCAATCTGGTGCTGAATGCGGTGCTGATCCCGGTTTATGCGGTACAGGGCGCGATCATCGCGACATTCGCAAGCTATTTTGTCTGCTATGTGATCCGGCTGTTTGACGCACGGCGGTATGTGCCGTTCCGTGTTTCCAATCTGCGGACGGTTTTCAATATCGTGATATTGTTCCTGATGTGCAATGCCGTCAGCCATACCGATCCGGCGAGCGCGTCCTATGCGCAATGGAAGGGCATTGTCCCGATCGTACTGACAGTTGAACTGCTGGCGCTTGCCGCCTTTAACTTCAAGCCGCTGCTCGCAACGGCAAATAAAATCCTCAGAAGGAAAAAGAAAGCCTGATCCCGCTCGGATGCGGAAAATATAAAAACATTTTGGAGGTTAAGAAACCATGGATCCTCGTTCTATTTTACTCGCAATGCTGCCCGTCGGCCTGACGCTGATCAATTACGCGATCATGCGCGACCTCATCTGGGGTATTTTCCTCGGCAGCAAGAAACAGAAATCTGCGCTGAAGCATAAGGCTGAGGCAAAGGGCTTTGAGGCCTTCCGTCAGTCCTATATCGAACAGTATCTGACCAAATATCAGGCCGACTATAAAAAATGGATGGGCGTTAAGCTCGTGACCTTCATTCTGACAATCGTTCAGGTTGTTGCATTCGTCATTATGATTCTCTGCAAGGTTCCGTTCTGGATCATTCTGATCATCTGCGGCGTGATCGTCCTCTGGAATATCATTCTGTTCGCTGTGATGATGAAGGAAACGGAATCCTCGACCAATAAGAAATCGACCAAGGGTACCCCGTGGAGATTTGAACAGTAATCTCAAACCGGAAAGGAGATTTTCCAAATGAAATTTGATGATACCATGAACGGTCTGCGCTCCGTTTTTGATACGGCAGCCCAGCGCACGGCAGATGTGCTCGAAGGCTCGAAAGGCTTTTATGAGCGCGGCAAGCTGCGTTCCCAGCTCAATGACTATTACCGCCGACTCGGCAGAGCAGAATATGAAGCTGCCGTCAACGGCGTCAACAGCATGGATGAGATCAATATGCTCATTCAGAAGATTACCGAGCTCCGCCAGCAGCAGCTCCAGATGGAGCAGAATACCCAGCGCGGCGGAACCGTTACCTGCCCGACCTGCGGCAAGCTGAATTCTGCACAGGATTCGTTCTGCCCGGGCTGCGGCGCACAGCTCAAATGAGCCGCGGCGGCAAGGATGCACCGCTGCTCCGCAAAAATCAGATCATCCCGCTGAATATTACCGGTATGACCGCAGAAGGCCAAGGCGTTGGACACTTCTGCGGTCTTGCAGTATTTGCTGCTCATGCAGCGCCGGGGGATGAGCTGGATGTGCGGATTGTCAAGGTGCAGAAGAATCTGGCATACGGCATCATCGAAGCGATCAAAATACCCTCGCCGGATCGCACGGCCCCCCGATGTTCGGCGTATCCGAAGTGCGGCGGCTGCGTGTTTCAGCATATTACCTATGAGGCTGAATGCCGCATCAAGGCGCAGATCGTCAGTGATGCATTTACACGGATCGGACATCTGACGCCGGAAACGCTGCTCCCGATCTACGGTGCAGAGCAGCCCGCAGGCTATCGCAATAAGGCACAGTATCCCTGCGGAACAGCGCCAGAAACCGGAAAAGCCTGCTTCGGATTCTATGCGCCGCGTTCGCACCGGCTGATTCCGGTCACGGACTGTCAGCTCCAGCATAAAGCCTTCGGGGATATTCTGCGTATGTGCGAGGAATTGCTCTCTGCACCGGAATATGCCGCGCTGACGCCCTATGATGAGGAATCGGGGCGGGGGATCCTGCGGCATTTGTATCTGCGGCAGGGCTATCACAGCGGCGAGATCATGGTCTGCTTTGTCGCGGCAAAGCAATCGGCGGAGATTACAGAACAGTTCCGCGGGCTCGGCGAAGCGCTGATGCAGGTATTCCCGGATATCCGTTCCGTTATGCTGAATATCAATCCGGCGCGGACGAATGTCATTCTCGGGAAAAAGACACTCTGCCTCTGCGGCACGGAAACCATTGCAGATACACTCTGCGGGGTGCCGGTCAGCCTGAGCCCCCAGAGCTTCTATCAGGTCAATACGGCGCAGGCGGAGCGGCTCTTTGCAGAGGCGAAACGGCTTGCCGATCCGCAGAAAGATGAGCTGCTGCTCGATCTTTACTGCGGCGCCGGTGCGATCGGGCTTTCCATGGCGGATGCGGTCGGAAAGGTCATCGGCGTTGAGGTCGTGCCGCAGGCGGTCGCGGATGCAAAGCAGAATGCAAAGCGCGCAGGTATTGCGAATGCGGAATTCTATGCCGGAGATGCAGGCGATATCGCGGCAAAATTCGCTGCCGACGGGACGCATCCGGATATTATTGTACTCGATCCGCCGCGCAAGGGCTGCGATACGGTTACGCTCGATGCCTGCCTGACGATGTCTCCGAAGCGGATCGTCATGATCTCATGCAATCCGGCGACAGCTGCGCGGGATGCTGCATATCTCTGCGGCCGGGGATATGCGCTCAATGTCCTGCGCCCTGCGGATTTCTTCCCGCGGACAGGACACGTTGAGTGCGTGGTATTGATGTCAAGGGAGAAGGCGTAAAATCGCAGAAAACAGACTTGCCAAAAGTTGCGGTTCGGGTGCTTGAAAAATAGGGTTGAGTGTGGGGAAAGGTTGTCACGAATCCTAATTGAAAGAGAGGCATTATTATGAATTCTGCAAACAAAACCGATACAAAATGTTTGGGCTTTCTCCGCTTTCTGGCGGCGTGTATGATTGCCTTCTTCTGGCATTATCAGCATTTCGGGAATAATTTTCAGTATCCTTTTTCATCGGTGTTCCATTGGAGTTATAATTACGGATATTTAATGGTTGAATTGTTTTTTGCATTATCGGGATTCGGAATGTTTCTCGGTTATGCGGACAGAATCGCAGCACATCAAATATCGTTTAAGGATTACATTTTGAAAAGGCTGAAAAAGCTGTATCCGTTATTCCTGTTTTCGTTATTACTGGTAACTGTTCTTCAGTCAGTACATTTATTCCTGTATCGGGATACTTTTGTGTATCAGCATTTTGATTTGTACTATTTCTTTCTGAATCTGATTCTTTGTCAGTGCGGCTTATTCTGCACGGATTTCTCATACAACGGTCCGGCATGGAGTATCACGGTATTCTTTATTTTATACGTTATTTTCTATCTGATTGTTTATCATGCCAAAAGCACAAAAATAGCGGCGTATTCATTTGTCGGTGTTTTCTTTATGGGCATTTTTATCCGGTCACAACCAACGCAATCATGTTTTTTGTTCAATGATAACGTAGCAAGGGGCTTAGTTTGCTTTCCAATCGGAGTTCTGCTTGCTGCACTTTATCGTAAAAGCGAACGGATGCATACTGCGCCGCTCGGTTATATAAGCTTATTCATTGTACTGACAATATATGCGTGCTACAGATTCAGCGTTGAAGTCATTGAGGAAATTACCATGTTGTTTATCCTGTTTGTCATACCTGCGATTATACTGAGCATTTTATTTGTTCCGCGGCTGAATCAATTGTTTTCTCTGAAACCGTTTCAATATCTCGGCTCTCTTTCCTTTGAAATATATTTGCTGCATTTTAGTGTGCAATTATTGCTCAGAAATATTGAACAGCCCGTCAATTTCCATCCGGATTATTCTAAGCCGTACTATCTGCTTCTGTATTTTGGCGCAACGATTATAACGGCAATTGTTTACAAGGAACTGATATCCAAAAGGATGAGCAAGTTTTTATCTCGGTTGATCGAAGATATTATTCCGAAAAAAGCAACGCAGGATAATTGATTTAATGGAATTGAATGAACTTCCCGATAAATTCAAACCTTTTGTCCGTTCATTGTTCCGTTACCCAAGGAAAGAATTTAAACAAGCTCCTCCAACATGGATTAATCGCACATAGGAAGCGGTGAAATAATATCATTTTTAAGCTTATTCTCTCGTAAGCAAAGCGCTTATTGACATATTTCCACGCATATAAAATCCCGAAAAAGCAACCAATCTACGCACTCACGGAAACCACTATCACATACTCTGCCTTGACGGTTATCAATTCTTACGTCTTGGCGCACGTTGAGTGCGTGGTTCTGCTGACAAGGCAGGAATTCCCACGGAAAGGAGAGAAGCATGGAACTGATATTTGAAATACTATTTGAACTGATTATTGAAGGCAGCCTGAATGCAGCTACGGGTAAAAAGATCCCCGTGATACTGAGAATCATAGCAGCTATTATCTTGATCGTTGTTTACGGCGGCTTGATCGGGCTATGCTTTTTCTGGGGCATTCACGATAAAAGCATTGCACTTCTGCTGACCGGCATTCTGATTCTTGTCATAACAGCATTCGGAATTTGGAAAACATATCAGAAAAACAGACAATAACCCCCGCATCGCTGAAACCGGTGTTTGCATAATAGGGTTGAGTGTGGAGAAATGTTTTCACGGATAGCTAATGACTGATAATATAAATAAAAGTGATGCGATGAGATTATGAAGGACAAAGAAATGACAAAGGATGAGATAAAGAAATATCTTATCTGGTTTCTGACAGAAGCAAAAGACTGGTCCCTGAAGGAATACAGGCTCTATGAAAAATGCTATAAAGAGAATCCCGACATTACAGAAGATCTTATAAGAAATAATGAGATATCTTGGGAAAATAAGAAATATCAATGGGAGGATATGACCAATTCTCTTTTCAGGTGCGGAAGGTGCGCTGATATTGCTGTGGAGATCGCAGAAAAGGTTGTGAATAGAATGCTTTTTCCACCAAAAGAGCGCCGCGCTGATGAACCGGAACTGAATTGGGACGATGCGGATGAGAAACAACTCAGACAGTGGCTCCTTTGCAGATGCGACGAGCTGCCCGGCACCATACCCCTCACTGCTACATGGACGATGCCGTTTGCCGGCGAACCGGAAGAGGCGCAATTCGCAGCAATGTCCTATGTGACAGATTTTACAACGAGACATTGTGCCTATGCTCTTTTCAGAGGCATTGATATCGAATTCAAATACCCCTTCAGAGCCTTGATTATCAACAGGGAGGAGGGCTATGCCGATCAAGTCATTCAAGATATCAGAAACCTTTATGCAACGGCGTTCAGGCTTAGTGAAGAACGGATAGAAGAACTGATTATGCTCGGCTTTGCAGCAACATTTGTCGGTGCGGGCAAGAAGAAACAGGAAACCGCGTTCTATACGAAATATATCGACAAGTGGATGGCTGAAGATCAGGAGCGTTTTCTCGGCATAATTCGAAATAAGGCGAGCGCCCATTTTCGCGGAAAGATTCTGAAAAAGCTCACAGGGTCATCCAAATAATTTCTATTTGAAATAAGCATGTAAAATCGGGGAAAAGCGGACTTATCAAATATTGCGATTGGGTGATATGGTTGAGCGCGTGGAAATGTTATCTAGGGTGGTATGAAAATGAATCAAGCATTCCAAGAAGATCTAATAGCACTATCGCTGATCCTGAATCAGGAGCACACAGTTTCAGTTGGGTACAGTCTCGCTGAAATTGCTGATGCAGAAACAGCTTCCGGCATTTGTTTCCCGATTGCGCTGAAAACTGTTTATGAAACGGTTGGAAAGGACAGTATTTTAGCAAAAGGTTTTTATGCTCCGTGCGAGATCAGGATCCTTCACGAACCAAGGACATATTGCTTCAAACCATTCGGCGAATATATCGGATTTGAATTTGCTGATACAGACGGAAAAAGATATGCTTATTTTCCATTCCGCAGGCGTGATCGCGACTACAAATGCTATGAAAAACTTGAACAGGTATTTGACAAACCCCATGAGTATTTTGCCAATATTTCTGACAACAGAAGAAAAGCACCTGACTATTCCGGATTTCTTGATTTATTTGCAGATAGAATCATGGACAGAATGAAGTACATCATAACATTTACAGGCAAAAAAGCCATGAATGATTATATCGCTGTCTGTCAGGGCTTTGGCGCGGAAGATTTTCAAACATATTTGCCGCATTTGTTTCGTGGGGAAGAGACGCGGCATATCATGCATTGTTCCAAGAAGGGACTGCTGATTATTTATGATGACAGCATCGTTCCAAAACTGCAGATCGGAACGGATTCAGCTTTAGCAGTTGAGGAAATCAGCAGAATTGTAAAAACCAAGCTGATACGGGATAACGGGAAGAAAGTTATTGATCCGAAGTATTACTTCAATGAGCGGTTGCCCGAGTCGCTTTGTGAAAGATTGGAACTCATCTATTCGTTATATTACGGGAAAGCCCCAAGCAAAGCCGAGCTTCCGAGTGCCTCCCTGTCTGCTCTACCCGAAAGCTTATCGTTGTTCTATCAGATAATGGGAAGAAAGCTTTCTTCTCTTGATTCACTGTATAGGATCGTTCCGTTTGATCAGCTGGATACAAGCAAGGAACTTATTCCTTTTGCTGTTGAGGAACAGGACGTATGTGAATATCAGATTGACATAATCAGCGGCGAAGTGTATTATAAAAGCGATTCAGCCTTTGAAAAAGCACCGATGTCTCTCGATGAATTCCTTATATATATTTCAGTGGTTCAGGGTACAGGCGTGATGAAGGAACAAGCATTTATATCAAAGAATGATGATTTCAGACCGTTTTTCGGACACATTTCGGTCGGCGATCAGAATGTGTATGTCAATCCAAAACGAAAGATCATTGCATTTGAACACGGAGAAAAAATACTGGTTATGGCTCGTAGTGCACAGGCTCTGCAAAAACTTGAGGAACAATGCGGACTTGAATTGGAATACATTTAAAACAATCCTTCGGCAAGTAAACTTCCTCGCACCACTGAATCACCAGTGATGCAGGCAGACAACAACCGCACGAATCAAGAATTGCGATTCGGGTGATTGCAAAATAACGCCCGGTGTGGGGAAAGGTTGTTAAAGCCCAGCACCACTGTATGGATACGTATGAAATATAAAGGAGGATGAACGATGCGATGTCCGGAGTGCCGCGAAGGCATCATGTACAAATGCAGAGCAAAGATGAATAACGGAGAGACCATTACCGTGATTTCCTGTGATGAACAGTGGTGCTCATGGGCAGATGAGGTTTGCTTAGAAACAGAAATTGATTTCCATGACGTTCTTGAAGTTGTAGAGTCATACGGTGAAGTGGACTCTGACAACAGTCGTGACAATATCATCCCCTCTGATATCTATTACGGTTGGGATAAAAAAGAATGTACAGATATATGGTGTCCTTATTGCAGAACTGAAAAGCTGGAACACGGCATCACGGCACAGACCAAACGGGAAATTACCAGATGTCCCAGATGCCTTGCGGTCTGGATCGGCAGCATTTCTCCGGATAACATATCAAACTACCGGAAATATATGGCAGACGGCATCAGATTGCCTGATGAAACGGAAATTGACTCCTTCGGCGAAAAATACCCTGCTCTTTTTGATAAAGAACAAGATACGAAATATGTCTGCCCGAAGTGCGGAGATGGCATCTTATACGGAACGATTCGTGCATCCGGTAAAAAAGCACACTACTGCAACCGTTGCAGATCAGTCTGGTACAACCCTGACAGACTGCCGCAAAAGCAGAAATAACCAAATACAAATGATTATATCATCA
>CAMNFV010000078.1 GCA_946537515.1 uncultured Ruminococcus sp.
GCAGTGCCGGCCTCCATTGATCTAAAGCTCTCCGGCAGCGATTTTTCTATATATGTCGAAACATTCTCATCTTGCTTTTTGCGAAATAATGTGCTATTATGATAGTTGCATATCGCGGTAAAGCAGCAATAGTCAAATATCGTGCTGTATCGCCAAAATCAGCTCGGATAGACAAAGCAGCTTATCCAATTTCAATGTAGTTTTCAGCCAATTAGTTGACCAAAAGTTGCCCAAACTACAACAAGACAAGCGAATATATCACAACACGCCCGTCAAGTGCTTTTTGGCGGGCGCGTTGTTCAATAAGTGTCTTTTGATGAAAATCGGATGGTCAATATATGGGCGGCTGAGTCGAAAATGGACAAAGAACTCTGCCGCTCACATGAAAATGGCGTAAGTGCAGCCGGAATACTGAACTCATCTGCCCGAACACCTTATGAACAGTTCAAAACCCCAAAATGCCGATCTTTCTGTCATTTTCACAAGCCTGTTCCGTTATCATGACCGGAGCGGGCTTCATTTTTTCCTGATCAAGTGATCTATCTTTGCATAAACCTTGAAAACGTTGCTGAGTTATGCTATAATGGAACAAAAGTCCGGAGGAGGCAGGCGCATTGCTTCATATTGCAAAGACGGAACGGGATTACTTTGCCGCACTTGCCGCAGCGTATTTCATCTCGTTCATTATAAATATCCTATCGCAGTTTTCATGGGTTCCGCCGAGTATTCACAGTCCGGCATCCATCCTGTACAGCTTCATCATCATTGCGTGGGGTGCATCTGTTGCACAGAGGATCGTTCATAAGCGGATCCGGCGGCATATTGTTGCGATCGCTGTATTTCTGCTGATGCTGTTTATCGTCCGGATCTGCCGGTGGATGCTGTTTCTGCATTCCGCTCTTGCTGACCGCTATACGTATTACTTGTTCTATATTTCGTTTATTGCTCTGCCCATGCTTTCGCTGAGCGCCGCAGCGTATGTCAGCCGTGATGAAGATGCTGCTATGCCTTTATATAGCAAGGCGTTATGGGGCGTTGCAGGTTCCCTGATGCTCAGCGTTCTGACAAACGACATCCACCATTTTGTACTTTCATTCACCAAAGCATCTGACAACAGTGATCATATCAGTTTTTACTGGCTCTACTATGTCATATTTGTATGGTCATTCGCTGTTACGCTTGGTTCGTTCCTTCTGCTCATCAAAAAGTGCAAGCTGTCGCAGTGCCGCAGAAAATGGTATATCCCGATCATTCCGGCAGCTGCTGCTTTTGTGCTGATTATCATTTACTATATCTGCGGCGGAAGCTCACCGCATATACTTGGAATCAGCCTCTACAATATTCAGGAGATCTATCTTGCGCTGTATATGGGACTGTGGGAAGGCTGCATCCGGATCGGGCTGATCCCCTCAAACACGGGCTACAACAGGCTCTTTGAGATCACACATATCAATGCGGAAATGGAAAGCGCTGACGGAAAAACAGTATACCGTTCGGGAGATTACATCGATACCACGGGAAATGCCGACTTCATTAGCAAGACCGTAAAGATCAAAGGCGGAAGCGTCACATGGAGTGAGGACATCTCCGCCCTGAATCGCCTCAACAGCGACATTGCGGACCTGACAGAGCAGATCGCAGACGAAAATGATCTGATCGAGGAAGAAAACCGTTTTCTCGCCGAGAAGGTCAAATATGAAACGCAGAACAGGCTCTATGACAAGATCGCGCACCACACGCACCCGCAGCTTGTCAGAATAGATGAGATCATGAACGGCAGCGGCGGGCTTGCGCAGAAAATGAAGCGCTGTCTGCTGTACGGAACTTATGTCAAACGGTGTTCCAACCTCATGCTTGCCGCCGACCGCAGCCGCACCATGTCAACGGACGAGCTGTATTTCTCCGTCAGGGAAAGCATGGAGCAGATCGGGGCGCTCGGTATCGTCTGCGAGCTGATAGGCGGCGATGCAAGGGAGATCTCATCGGGAAAGATCATCACAGCATACGATGTGTTTGAGACGGTGATCGAGGCTGTGACTGATTCCGCCGGCGCTGTTTCCGTGAAAATCGTGCCCGATGAAAATGTCCTGCTGTCGATCGAAACAGACAGTGAAATCATCACCGACAGCATTCAAATTCATCATCCGCAACTGAAGCTAATATCCTATACCGAGGATGATATTCAGCATATCACACTTTCGGACGGAGGTGCAGCCAATGGATAATATACTCGGGGCTCTGACGCTCTGGCTGATCCTGTGTCTCTTTGCGTTCTTCCTGACGGTCATTCTGCATCTGCTGCTGGACGGAAAACTGCGCCGTATCGTGCTTTCTGTGGCGGAAATGCTTGTTCCGCTTCTGCTGTCACAGCTATTGATGGATCATCTGAAATATCATAACAGAGCTTATCTCGAAAAGCCTGCTGCCCTTTTGCTGATCGCCCTTGTGCTGACCGGCATTGCCGTTCTGGAGATAGTAAGCTGTATCCGGACAAGAAACCGCAGCCTGACGCTGATGTCCGTCAAGGAATGCATGGACGAGCTGCCGGTCGGTATCTGCTTTTATTGGGACGGCGGGCTGACAAAGCTGACGAATCGCCGTATGAACAGCATCGCCTGCAAACTGACAGGCAGCGGCATCATGGATGCAGACGAATTTCAGAAAATCGTTTTCTCCGGCAAGGAAGCACCCATTCTCCGCACAGAGGACGGTGCGGCGCTCAGCTTTGTTCACCGTGAAGATACGCTGGACGGCAGGACGATCCGCGAACTGCTCGCCTTTGATGTCACACGGGAATACCGCCTGACGGAGGAACTGCGTGAAAAGCAGAAAAAGGTACTGAACATCAACAAACGCCTGAAAGCGCTGAACGCTGTAATACAGTTTGTCACCATGGACAGGGAAACCTTGCAGATCAAAATACACATTCACGACAGCTTCGGCAAAATGCTGCTGATGACAAGACATTTCCTCACCGCGCCCGATCAGACGGACACAAAGGAGATGCTCTCGCTGTGGCGGAGAAATACCGCGCTGCTGAAAGATGAAGAACGCGAAAGCTGGCAGGAGCCGTGCTTTTTCAGCCTGACACACGCAGACAGTCTCGGCATCCGCATCGAGCTGAGCGGTGAACTGCCGGAAGATGAAACGCTGATCTCTGTGGCGGATACGGCGATCACCGTTCATGTCACCAATGTCCTGCGCCATGCTGAGGGTGATACGGCGTTTGTTTCGATTGAGAAAACGCCGGAGGGCTATGTGATGCGCTTTACCAACAATGGCACACCGCCCCGCGCGCCTGTGAAAGAATCCGGCGGACTTGCCAATCTCAGGCGCCTGACAGAGAAAATCGGCGGTACAATGACGATAAACAGCTCTCCGCAGTTTGAATTGATCCTGCATCTGCCGGAGAAACCAAAGGAGGAATATGAAAATGGCGTATAAGGTACTGATCGTCGATGACCAGAAAATGGTACGGCAGATGTTTGAAACAGCAGTGAACAGCTCACCGGATTATGAGATCGCAGGCATGGCACAGACAGCGGAGGAAGCTGTCCGGAGCTGCCTGGAACAGAAGATCGACCTTGTGCTGATGGATGTTGTTCTGGGGCTCGGCAAAGACGGTCTCGATGCGGCAAAGCAGATCAAGCAGGAGCGTCCCGAAGTGAAGATCCTGCTCGTAACCTCTATGCCGGAAAGCTCCTACATCGGCAGGGCAAAGGAGATCGGCGTGGAGAGCTTCTGGTATAAGGAAGTGCAGGAGCAGCCGCTCCTGGAGATCATGGACAGGACAATGGAAGGCGAATCCGTTTACCCCGAAACAATGCCCGCGATCCGGTTCGGGCATATCGTCAGCACGGAGCTGACGGACACAGAAACGGCTTTGCTGCGTGCGCTGATGTCGGGCGCATCCAATAAGGAGATCGGCGAACAGCTTTATATGTCGGAAAGCACGGTAAAACGGCATATTGCTGAAATGCTCGCAAAAACAGGATTCAAGAGCCGCTTACAGCTTGCGATCGAGGCAAGGGGCGGCGGACTTGTCATTCATCACGAAGAAGTATAAGGACAAAGGGCTGGCGGAATGTCAGCCCTTTTGTTTATATATCATGAATTTGTTGAAAAATATTTTAAGCAAAGTTGACCCGATCGGGTCAATTTTTTCCTTCGGTATTGTTTTACATCCGCTCTTGCTTTATAATAGAATTTAGTATGATAATATGCTAATATACGATTATTTACAGCAAGGAGAAACAGGCTATGGGATTGTTTGACAAGCTGAAACAGACCGTGGAGGATGTCCCGAGAGCGGTACCGGCAGCATCGGAACAGACAACAGAGGTTGTATTCCCGAAACTGCCTGATACGCTTGAAGCATTCAAGGCACTCCCGCAGGCACAGCTCAGCACGCCGTCTGATACAGCGGCACTGACCGTTCTTGCGCTGTGCTTTTATCCGGAAAACGCGGAGCTGTCGCTGCAGATGCTCGGTTTTCTCAAGGGGCCGCAGCCGCTTTCTGCGTACGAAAAGCAGTTCATCCGTGACCGCTTCATGGGCAAGGATTATGTGCCGCGTTCCTATTTTACGGGTGCAGTCCCTGCAAATGACTACACCCCCGCCGAACCGTATACAATCAAGGTTTCCGAAAATCCGTATTCATACAGCGAGCAGGGCTATGCAAAGCTGTATCTGCAGTCCGGCGGCGCGGATTCGCCGAGAGCCGTGCAGCTGAGGCACGCAAAGGACGGAAAATGGTATCTATGGGAGCAGTTTCTGCTTGCCGACATCCGGCAGCCTGAAAGTGCAGATCCCTGGGGCTGAGCTGACAGCGTTTCTCAAAGGAGGAGTTTTATGAAAAGAAAGATGATGAAATGGACAGCCGCCCTGGCTGTTGCGCTGACGCTGGCAGGCGGCGCGGCAGGGCTGTCACCGGCACAATTCAGCCTGCCGGATTTTTCAGTCACCGCCGAAGCGGCATCACATTATTCTGTTGATAAGCTGACAAAAGATCTGACGCTCAGCGGTACATTTACATTCAAAGAGTCAGATTTCCTGAAGGCACTTCCCTCTGGCTGGACAAAAGACAGCATTAACTCCCTTCATCTGGAAGAAGGCGCCAATGTCACCTTTGACACGAACCTTGCGTATTACCTTCCAAAGCTTGGTTATGTCTATTTCTCGAATGCTACGGTAAATGCAATAAATGAGGACGGTAAGCCCGTTTGTTTCTTCCTCTCGGATCTGACAAATCTGAAAATTGCCAACTTTTACCAAACTACGTACAATGGTTCATGGAGCGGCATGTTCGACGGCTGCTGGAGGCTGTATCATGCCGATCTGGAGATCAAGGCGGGACAGAAAATTGATAACACGGATTCGATGTTTTCCGGCTGCAGAAATCTGACCTCAGACAAACTATACTTTAATAACTATTTCGACACAAGTGAAGTCAAATATATGAACAACATGTTCAAGGGCTGTTCCGCACTGACTTCGATTGATATGTCAAAGATTAATCTGAGCAGCGTGACAGAGATCCAGTCCATGTTCGAGGGCTGTTCCGGTTTGACAGCGCTGGATTTGTCCGGTTTGCCGGTGGATCATTTCAATTTTTCCAACTATAATAGCGAAGAACTGATGAAGTGGCAGCGTGTGTTCTCTGGCTGTGACAATCTGAACCGGCTGGATCTGCCTGCGAATTTCAGGCTGGATAGTTTTATGGGTCTCCCTTATTCGGAAGATAGTGATCTGCCGGGCTGGGCTTTTTCCGACGATGTATATCAGATTGTTACGAAGAAGAATTCAATCAGCGGCGGTAACTGGGAAGGGGGCTGGTATGCACAGTATAATACTGAGACTCCGACAACCCCTGTAACGCTCCTGCGCCGCAGCGACTGGATCTATGACGGCGACTGCTGCATGGAAGATCTGTTCAATCATGTATTGGATTTGTACTGCGATTTCAACTCGGACGAAATACGCAATCTTCCGGACAAAGCCAACGTCACCGCGATCCGTTTTGTTAGGGATAATATTTCTTTGTGGGACGACTGCACCGGCCTTTTCTCAGGCTATTCCTCTCTGCAGAAGATTGATCTCTCAAATGTTGACATGAGCGGTGTCACAAGCACAAGCCGCATGTTTGAAAACTGCAGCAGCCTGACTGAATTCACGGCATCTTTCAGTAACAGCGGCAAATATCCCGTCAATCTGACAGATATGAGCTACATGTTCTCCGGCTGCAAAAATATGACAAGCTGCGGCATGTATAACTGGGATTTGAGAAAAGTCACGACCTTTGAAGGAATGTTTGACGGATGCAAGCTGCTGAAGTACTACGAACCGAATATACCGGGACACACGGATAGCTGCACCAATGTCAAATATATGTTCCGGAACTGCAGTGCGATGACGAATCTCAATCTGGGCAGTTGGAATTTGCAGAATGTTCAGCTTAACAATAAAGCAGATATGTTTGCAGGCTGCTCAAGCCTGCGATGGCTGACCGCGTACTCATCATGGTTTGGCGTGATTTCTGCAAATATGAAGCTGAGAAATGATAACGGCGGCTGGGGCGACAATACAACACACACCGCAGACGGCAAAATCAGCGGCAGCGGCACCTACGCTGTCATCTCCGACGGATTCGGCACGTATTTCCACATGTCTGAGTTTGGTTATGTCATAAATATCGGGGCCAACGTAGATGACTACCCCGTTCCCGGAAAGAAGATCACCAATAATTTTAGAGCAGGTTACAATGGCTACACGATCGCGGACTCTGCAAGCGGCTGGTATGATGCAAACGGAAACAAGCTGGAGAAAAACGCGGTGTTCCAGATGGAAGGCGCTTATTATCTGAAGCTGACATTAAATCCGACGATCGCAACCGGCTTCCGCGAAATCACACCTGATGTTCTGAAGAAAATCAGGATCGGGTTCAAGTCGGGCAAATCATATTACGATTACGATACAAAAAAGCAGTTTGTCGATGTGAGAGCAGGCAAACTCAACAAAGACGGCACGATCGAACTCTACTGCGTCGTGGATTCCGGCGCCGGAAATCCGCAGATCTCCGATACATCTCCGAATACGCTCAAGACGGCGACTCTTCCGGGTGATGTGGTCTACAAGAATGATGATACCTATTCAGCACAAGGCAAGATCCCCTGTTACAGACTGCCCAGTATCCGCTACAAAGCTGAGCCGATGCGGATCGAACTGATTACACAGCTGACAAGCAGCGCTTATCGGGATTATCTCGGCTACGGCAGCATACAATATTATGTGAGCGTGGACGGCGGCGAGAAGCAGTCTATTATGGACAACTACATCAGCGGCCTGCAGCCGAACACGGCCTATAGTCTTTCGTTCGTCAATTCCAGCGGCGAGCGCTTCGGTCTGAGGAAGTGGTCAACGCAATCCGCGAGCAGTCTCGCAATTATGAATGCGGTATCTGTCACCTTCGGCGGTACGCTCGGACTCAATTACTATGTCACACTCGGCAGCAATATCCAGTACGCACCCGGCGCCTATGCTGAGTTCACGATCGACGGCGTGACAAAGCGTCAGCTGTTCTCTGCCGCAACGACTGACAGCAGCGGCCGCACCAAGTTCACCTGCGACATCAATGCATTGCAGATGAGAGACAATATCAACCTCAAGTTCTATAACAGCAAAGGTCAGCCGTACACCATGTATTCCAAAAAGGGTGTTGATCTGACAGAAAGCGGATTGGATTATTCTGTCGCTGCATACTGCAACGCCATTATATCTACAAGCACAAACAGCAAGGCGGTAAATCTTGCGAAGGCAACGCTTGATTACGGCGCAGCTGCACAGCTTTATTTCAACTATCATGCAGCCGGATTGACTGTCAGCAGCGATGTGACCAATGTGAATGCAAATGTGTTCGATCAATATGCGGTAAGCAAGTCCGGCACACAGCCGTCAGGCATAAGCAAAGTCACAATGTCTGTTGTTTTTGATGCCGATAATTCATTAAAGGTCTATTATTATTACAACTCAGGCATAAATCCCTTTCGCTACACCTATTACATTGACGGCAAAGTAGCAACTCTTCAAGATAATGGTAACGGCTATTATCTTGAAGTACCGAATATTGCTTCCAATATGCTGAACAACGCATTTACATTTACTGTCAAAGATAACAAATCGACTTTCGATATCAAAGCAAGTGTTCTGAGCTATGCAAGAAGCCTCGCAAAAAGTACAGATACCAACAAGCAGAATCTTGCAAAATCGCTGTACCTGTATAATCAGGCAGCGGCAGCCTATGCAAAATGATCTGAACAGCCTCAAACTTGAAAGGAGGTGAATACCATGGAGAAGTACGAAAAGCCCGTCATCGAAATCGTTGAATTTGATGCAGAGGATGTTATCACAACCAGTATTCCGCCGGCCAATAATCCGCCGGAAGGTCCACAGATTGAGATCTGATAATCCAAATGAAGAGCATCATCCTGTTTCGGGATGATGCTTCTTCATAGCAATGAAAAGGTGAAACATGAAATATTTATTCGGAATACTCGTTATATCCGGCATCTTGCTGACAGGCTGCGGCAGAGAAGAATCCTCTGTTCCTGAAGCATCCGGATCATCACAGACGGAAACCACAAGCAGCACATCGACAGAGCATACAAATGCTGAGACGACTGTTTCACATGAGGAAACAACTTCAAAAGCAGAATCCACAGAAACTACCACGGTCGAAGACAGCCGAGAAGAATATGAGATCGAACCGGATATTCTGCCGGATGCTGCAGCAGATGATACTGCGGGCGAGCAGGAATACAGTCAGGAGCCGGATCATACCCTCATTTTCCCTCCGGAAGGTGAGGAAATCGACCCGTTTCAATAAATGCATATGAAAGCGAGAAGAAACATGAAACTGAATCCGAAATTTTTGACTCACGAAACCAAAGGCGAGCATATCACCGTGTCTACAGCAGGAACAAAGTTCAGCGGGCTGATCCGCAGCAATCCGACTGCTGCCTTTATCATCGAATCACTGAAAGCCGAAACAACGGAAAGTGAGATCGTGGACAAGCTCCTTGCGAAATATGATGTTGACCGCTCGACTGCCGAAAAGGACGTAGCCGATATGATCGGCAAGCTCCGTTCCATTGGGGCTGTTATTGATGAATAAGTCGGCGAAAGACCTCATCTATCTGCTGAGCTGCGCGGTGAACGGCATCACGCCTGACAAAGCAAGCGTGCAGGCAATGAATCTGGAACAGCTCTATCAGCTTGCAAAGGCACATTCACTGCGGGCAGCGGTGTATATCGCTCTGCGGTCGGCAGATGCAAAGGACGTGAACTTTCAGCAGGCGTATAACAAGGCTGTCCGCAAGAATGTCCTGCTCGACGTGGAGCGAACTGCGATATTTGCAGAAATGGAGCACCGCGGCATCTGGTATATGCCGCTGAAAGGCTCGGTGCTGAAAGACCTCTACCCCGAAAACGGTATGCGTGAAATGGCAGATAATGACGTGCTTTATGATGCCGGAAAGCGGACAGAACTCAGGGAAATCATGCTCTCTATGGGCTACTCGGCAGAGAGCGACAAATGGGCGAATCCTGATGTATATATGAAGCCGCCTGTTCTCAATTTTGAGATGCATACGCTTCTGTTCGGGGCTGCAATTGATTTTTATGCTTATTATCAGAATCCGAAACGGCTCATGATTCCTGACGAGGGCAGCAAATACGGCTATCATTTTTCCGACGAGGATTTCTATGTGTATATGCTTACCCATGAATACAAGCACTTTTCAAGCGGCGGTACGGGGCTTCGGTCTTTGCTTGACTGCTATGTATTTCTGCAGCATAAGGGCGATACGCTTAATTGGGAATATATCCATGAGCAAACAAAACAGCTTAATATTGCTGGCTTTGAGCGTGAACAGCGGGAGCTTGCAGATAAGGTCTTTTCCTCAGTGACATTCCCTGAACTGACAGGGCGTGAACAGGAGTTGCTTGACTACTATCTGATCTGCGGCACTTACGGCACAAGGACGCGCGCCGCTGAAAATACGGTCAGGAAACACTATGCCAGATCGCATAGCAGGTCAAAATTCAGCTTTATATGGGCGAGATTGTTTCCCGATACGGAGTTTATGAAGCATTATTATCCGTTTTTCTATCGGCATAGGCTGTTGCTCCCTGTCGGCTATGTATGGCGGTGCTGCAAGGGCATTGCCACAAATCGCAAGAAGATACAGGCAGAAATGAGAGCGTTAAGGAAATATGATAACAAGAAAGTATAAGATAGCGGATAAGGTGGTTGAGGTCAATTCGATATATGACGAGGTACACGAATATTGCTCCGAATATCTGACGGACGATCAGGCTGACTACACCGTTACCACAACACAAGCTGATATTGACTATGAGCGTAAGAAATCTGCCCGTGAGGACGAGATTGAGGGTATTCCTGTCCGCCGCTTCTCGGACAGCTACCTTGAAGAACTGGCAGTATATCGCAGGATTGCGGAGAAAATGATAGAATTTGATACAGTCCTGTTTCACGGCTCCGTTATTGCCGTGGACGGCGCGGGCTATCTTTTCACGGCGAAAAGCGGCACGGGCAAATCCACGCATACAAGGCTTTGGCGAGCGTATTTCGGTGACAGGGCTGTTATGGTGAATGATGATAAGCCACTATTGCATATCGCTGAAAGCGGAGTTATTGCCTACGGTACGCCCTACAACGGCAAGCACAGGCTTGGCAGCAATATCTCCGTTCCGCTGAAAGCGATATGTATTCTCAATCGGTCTGCCGACAATCATATTGAGCCTATCAGCTTTGAACAGGCATATAATATGTTAGTGCAACAGGTCTACCGTCCTGCGGATATGCTGAAAATGGCGAAAACGCTTGAATTAGTGGACAGGCTTGCAGACAGTGTGAATTTCTATCGGCTCGGCTGTAATATGGATATTTCGGCGGCAAAGGTCGCATTTGAGGGAATGCAATGACTTACGAAGAATATCTGGAACAGAATGGTGAAATGACCTATACCAACCGCGGAATCAGTATGCTGCCGCTGCTGAAGCAGGGACGGGATCTGTTTACGATCAGGAAAAAAGGCGCGGAACGCTGTCAGAAATATGATGTTGTATTGTACCGCCGTCCGCCGGAAAGCTATGTGCTGCACCGGATCGTCGCGGTGCGTCCGGATGACTACATTCTGCTTGGGGATAATTGTCTGAACAAAGAAACCGGTATTACAGACCGTGACATTATCGGCGTGATGACAGGATATGTCCGAAAGGGAAAAGCGCACAGCACCGATGATTTCGGATACATGCTCTACAGCAGATGGATTGTTCTGACTTATCCCGTAAGGCGGATGTGCAAGCTGATAAAATCAAAGGTGCTTCAGATCATAAGGCAATGAATAATCATGCAATCAAATGGCTCTATGCCGTTCCCGAAAAGAAAAAGCTCTATATCCTCGCTTTGATGACTGTGCAGGCTCTCAACGGCGCAAGCGGTGTGCTGTACGCGCTGCTGCTGCGGAATATCGTGGACAACGCGACGGCACACGATCAATCCGGATTCTGGCGTTATACCCTCCTGACCGTCCTGCTTGTGGCCGCTCAGATCGGTATGAGGGCAGTCATTCGCTGGCTGAATGAACTGTCAAAAGCGACTTTTGAAAACATTTTCAAGGCTCGGCTGATGCGGAATATCCTACGAAAAGACTTTGCAAGCGTGAATGCCGTTCATTCGGGTGAATGGCTGAACAGGCTTACCAATGATACTGTTGTGGTCGCAGACAGCTATGTTGAGATTCTGCCCGGACTGGTCGGAATGGCGGTCAAGCTCATGAGTGCGGTCATTATGATGATCGTCCTCGACTGGCGGTTTGCCTGTGTTCTGCTCCCCTGCGGTGTACTGCTGATAATATTCACTTATGCTTTCCGCAAGGTGCTGAAACGTCTGCACAAACAGGTGCAGGAGCGTGACGGCAAGCTCCGCATCTTTTTGCAGGAGCATATCGGCAGTATGATGATGATACGTTCCTTTGCAACCGAACAGCAGACGGAGATGCAGGCAAGCGAAAAGATGACACAGCATAAAACCGCAAGAATGCGCAAAAACCATTTCTCCAACTTCTGCAATATCGGCTTCGGCTTGGCTATGAACGGAATGTATCTGTTCGGCGTTTGCTATTGCGGATACGGCATTTTGCTCGGAACTATCTCATACGGCACATTGACCGCTGTCACACAGCTTATCTCTCAGATACAGTCACCGTTCGCAAATATCACGGGTTATCTCCCGAGGTTCTACGCAATGACAGCAAGTGCGGAACGGCTGATGGAAATTGAGAGCTTCCGGAATGACAGCGAAAAAACAGCGCTGGATATTGATACGGTCAAAGCGTATTACTCCGATTCATTCAAATCATTCGGTCTGAAAAATGCCGATTTTACTTATTATCCTGCAATTGACAGTATTAAGGATTTGTCGAAAGATAATCAACCTGTGGTACTGAACAATATCAGCATTGAGATCGGCAAGGGCGAATATGTGGCGTTCACGGGACACAGCGGCTGCGGAAAATCCACGGTGCTGAAACTGCTGATGAGCATTTATCAGCTTGACGGCGGTGAGCGTTATCTGACCGATAAGCAAGGCACAAAATCGCTGACGGCTGAATGGCACAGATTGTTTGCTTATGTTCCGCAGGGCAATCAGCTCATGTCCGGCACGATTCGTGAGGTTGTGTCTTTCGCTGATAAGGCAGATATGCGGAATGATGAGCGTATCAACAGGGCTTTGCATATTGCCTGCGCTGATGATTTTGTATCGGAGCTTGAATCCGGCATTGACACGCTGCTCGGTGAGCG
>CAMNFV010000079.1 GCA_946537515.1 uncultured Ruminococcus sp.
GGAAATAACCGAACTGAACAGTATCCCGTTCACCGGATTCCCGATGAAGCAGCCGACGGGCAGGGCCCGCTGCCAATTTGCTAAAGCACTCCGGAGAGAAAACTGAAACTGAGCGGAACGCTCCCTATGATACAATTAGGAGGTTATTAAATGGAAATAACCGAACTGAACAGTATCCCGTTCACCGGATTCCCGATGAAGCAGCCGGAGATACAGATTGAAACTCCGGCACCGAATCCCTTTGAACCGGTCGCGGCCGAGACCGATTTCTCCCGCGATACGCAAACCTGGGATTAACAGAATACAATGAAGATACGCCCCTTTCAAGGATGCAGGGGGCGTATCTATTGCTGTCTTATGAGAGGAGTATGAGATGAAATCTATCCTGGTCTGTCGGGAGACTGATCCGCGCGAAACCAGAGTCGCGCTGATCCCCGACGATATCAAAAAGCTCATCGGCATGGGCTTTTCATGCAAGGTCGTGCGCGGCGCAGGCGCAAAGAGCGGCTTTTCCGATGCTGCCTATGAAAAAGCCGGCGCCGTTCTGATTGATACTGAGCAAGAAGGCTATGATTCCGAGATCATCCTGCGGATCCTGAAGCCGCAGAGCGCCGCAGGACTGAAGCCCGATACGCTCCACCTGAGCTATCTCGATCCGTTCAATGAAAAGGAACTGCTGCGCGATTTCGCGAAAAGCGGCGTGCAGGCTGTCTCGCTGGAGATGATCCCGCGTACAACGCTTGCGCAGAAAATGGATGTGCAGTCCTCGCAGACCTCGCTCGCGGGATATGTTGCTGTCATCAATGCTGCCGCACGGCTCCCGAAGATTCTGCCGATGATGGTGACACCTTCGGGTACGATCAATCCGGCGCGTGTCTTTATCATCGGTGTCGGCGTGGCTGGATTGCAGGCGATCGCGACGGCCAAGCGTCTCGGCGCGAGAGTAGACGCATTCGATACGCGGCCTGTCGTAGAGGAACAGGTCAAATCGCTCGGTGCAAGCTTTGTCAAGATCGACCTCGGTGAAATGGGGCAGACCGATCAGGGATATGCAAAGGAACTGACGCCGGAGCAGATCAAAAAGCAGCAGGAAGCACAGGCAAAGGTTTGTGAGCGCTCCAATATCGTCATTACGACGGCAAAGGTGTTTGGCCGGAAAGCGCCGCGCCTCATCGCAAAGGACGTCATCGACCGGATGCAGCCGGGCTCGATCATCGTCGATATGGCGGTCTCGACCGGCGGCAATGTCGAGGGTTCAAAGCTCTATGAGGAAGTCGTCACGGAGAACGGCGTCATCATTCTGTCGGGCGATTATCTCGAACGGCAGGTTCCCTTTGATGCATCCAAAATGCTCTCGGGCAACTTTACGGCATTCCTCACGCATTTCTATGACAAGGAAGCAAAAGAATTCAAGGTCAATTTGCAGGATGAGATCATGCGCGGCTGTCTGCTGACGCAGGGCGGCAAGATCATCCACGAACGGTTCAAGGAGGCATAATCATGGGCGAAATCATGCTGCTTATTTTTGTATTTGTCATCGCCGGATTCTTAGGCGTGGAGCTGATTTCCAAGGTTCCCTCTCAGCTTCATACGCCGCTGATGTCCGGTACAAACGCGATCTCCGGCATCACGATTGTCGGTGCGATGTCCGCGACAGCAGTTGCAGTTCTTGCACCGAGCAGCACACTCGGTATGGTTTTTGGCATTATCGCGATTGTCCTTGCCGCGATCAATGTCGTCGGCGGTTATCTGGTTACGGACCGGATGCTCGGAATGTTCAAGAAAAAGGGGGATAAACAAAAGTGAGAGATGTTTTGATTACCGTCCTTTATATGATCTCGGCGGTGCTGTTTATCCGCGGCATCAAGCTGCTCGGCAAGGCGGACACCGCACGAAAGGGCAACGGGCTCTCCGCAGTCGGTATGCTGATTGCCGTCATCACGGTGCTTTTTGAAAAGCAGGTCATGGACGCAGGCGTCGAGAGCTATCTGATGATCGCGGCGGCTGTCATCGTCGGCAGCATCATCGGTGCAGTCTGGGCGAAAAAGGTCGAGATGACCGGTATGCCGCAGCTTGTCGCGCTGTTCAACGGCTTCGGCGGTTTATCCTCGCTGCTGGTCGCGCTCGCACAGTATGCAAATTACAGAACGATCGGTGCGGATGCCGTTCCGTTTGAGGGCATTACACTCGGCCTGACCGTTGCAATCGGTGCGATCGCATTCACGGGCTCTGTTGTTGCATGGGGCAAGCTCAGCGGCAAGATGTTCAAGAAATCCGTGACGATCCCTGCGAAAAATGCACGCAATGCGGTGCTTGCGATTGCCGGTCTTGCAGGTGTCTGTCTCTATGCATTCAGCGGCAGCAATACACAGCTCGGCTTTATCGGCATGGTCGCTGTTACGGCGGCATTCCTGATTCTCGGCTTTACCATGGTCGTGACGATCGGCGGCGGCGATATGCCGGTCATCATCTCGCTGCTCAATGCGTTTTCCGGCCTCGCAGCGGCATTTGCAGGCCTCGCGATCAGCAATTCCGTTCTGGTTGTCTCGGGCTGTCTGGTCGGTACATCCGGCCTGATTCTGACGCTTATCATGTGCAAGGCGATGAACCGCACACTGTATTCGCTGCTGTTCGGCAGCTTCGGCGCATCGAAATCGAAGAGCGCGGCAGACAGCGGCAAGGAGCCGAAGGCAATGTCTGTCGAGGATGCTTACCTGATCCTGGAAGCGGCTTCCTCGGTCGTATTCATCCCCGGCTACGGTATGGCGGTCGCACAGGCACAGCACAGCGTCAAGGAGCTTGCTGATAAACTCGAAGAGAACGGCGCAGAGGTCAGCTTCGCGATTCATCCGGTCGCGGGACGTATGCCCGGCCATATGAACGTGCTGCTTGCAGAGGCAAATGTTCCCTATGAGCAGCTCAAGACCGCGGACGAAATGAATCCGCAGATGCCGAATACCGATGTTGCAATCGTCATCGGCGCGAACGACGTTGTCAATCCCTCGGCACAGACCGACGAATCCTCGCCGCTTTACGGTATGCCGATTATCAATGCATACGAGGCACGGACGGTATTCGTGCTGAAGCGCGGCAAGGGCGCGGGATTCTCCGGCGTGGAGAATCCACTGTTCACGAACGACAATACCGTCATGATCTACGGCGATGCAAAGCAGACTGTCTCGCAGCTTGTCAGCGAATTCGAGGACAGCTGATTGCCAAAAAATTTCGCATATATAATGCATAAATTTATACTGCATACCAAAATGCAGAAAATCGCTTGACAAAACTTTCACAATGTGCTATACTGTCATCAGAACAGCAAAGGGGCTGCGGAGAAGAAAAACTCCGCAGCTTTTTTGTTTTTCCAAAGCGCTTTGTACATTCAAATGAAACGCACAATGGGGTGCATGCTGCTGAAAATCTCAGCACATGCGCCCTTTTTCGTTTCATATAAAGGAGAGATTACAATGCAAACTGATATCTTGCAGGCGGTGGACAGCGAGGTCTTTGCGATCTGGTTTCTGATCGGCGCCGCCCTCGTATTCTTCATGCAGGCGGGTTTTGCAATGGTCGAAACGGGCTTTACCCGCGCAAAGAATGCCGCGAATATTATCATGAAAAACCTCATGGATTTCTGTATTGGCACACCGATGTTTATCCTGATCGGATTCGGCTTGTTCATGGGTGAGGATCTCTGCGGTCTGATCGGCAAGCCCGGATTTGATGTCTTCACCGCATACGAAAGCTTCGACTGGTCGAATTTCGTATTCAATCTGGTATTCTGCGCGACTGCCGCGACAATCGTATCCGGCGCAATGGCAGAGCGCTGCAAATTCCTCTCGTACTGCATTTACTCCGGCATCATCAGCGCGCTGGTTTATCCGGTTGAAGCGCACTGGATCTGGGGCGGCGGCTGGCTCTCGCAGCTCGGTTTCCATGATTTTGCAGGCTCCTGTGCGATCCACATGGTCGGCGGTATCTCTGCGCTGATCGGCGCCAAGATCCTCGGACCGCGTATCGGTAAATTCTCGAAGAAATCCGACGGCAGCATTCAGCCGAATGCGATCCCCGGCCATAACCTGACGCTCGGCGCACTCGGATGTTTCATCCTCTGGTTCGGCTGGTACGGCTTCAACGGCGCTGCATGTACAAGCACCGGACAGCTTGCGTCCGTCTTCGTCACCACAACGGCTGCACCGGCAATCGCAACTGTCACCTGCATGATCTTCACATGGGTGAAGTACGGCAAGCCCGATGTTTCGATGTGCCTGAATGCATCACTTGCAGGTCTCGTCGGCATCACGGCCGGCTGTGACGTCATGGATGTTGCGGGCGCTTCGGTTGTCGGCATTGTCTCCGGACTGCTCGTCTGCTTCGGCGTCTGGCTGCTCGATTATGTGCTGCATATTGACGATCCGGTCGGTGCGGTCGCGGTTCACATGATGAACGGCATCTGGGGCACGATTGCGGTCGGTCTGTTCGCAACAACTTCTGTCCCGGGCAATGATACCTTCAGCGGCTTATTCTACGGCGGCGGATTTGATCTGCTCGGCAAGCAGCTGCTCGGATTTGGCTCTGTCGCTGCATGGACGGCCGTCATGATGACAATCGTTTTCCTCGTCATCAAGCACACGATCGGCCTGCGCGCTTCGGAGCAGGAAGAAATCCTCGGCATGGATGCCGCAGAGCACGGACTTGTCAGCTCCTACGCGGATTTTGCACCTGCAATGGGTGAAGCTGCCATGGCAGGCTATCCGGAGCACGGCGAACTGATTGAAGCAAAGCCTGCACCGGCGGTCAGCGCGGCAGCGGAGCAGCAGGATGCATCGCGCCCGAAGATGACAAAGGTCGCAGTCGTGTTCAATCAGGAGAAGCTGCATCACTTCATTCACGCAATGGAACGCATCGGCATCACGGGTGTCACCGTCACGAATGTCATGGGCTGCGGCATCCAGAAATCCAATCACTATTACCGCGGCGCGAAGATGAGCGCGACGCTGCATCCGAAGATCAAGGCGGAAATCGTCGTCTGCAAGGTGCCGGTCGAAACTGTTATCAAGACGGCACGCGAGGTGCTGTATACCGGTCAGGTCGGCGACGGCAAGATCTTCACATATCCGGTGGAACAGGTCGTCAAGGTGCGCACAGGCTCTGTGAACTATGATGCGCTCCAGAGCGAGGAGCTCCCGGAAACTGATTAAGCCTATATCTTACATCTCATTTCCTTACAAAACGATGAAGGCACGGTCAAAAGACTGTGCCTTTGTCGTTTTCAGACTGAGCAGGATACAGAAAAGCCGCCCTGATCTGCGTCGTGCAGAATCGGAGCGGCTATGATTCTATTGCGGGGAATCTCAGATATTCCGTGCCACAGGGTCGATTGCAATATGCGGTGCAATGGATGCAAACAGGTTCAGAACCTGCTCCATATCGCCGTGCTTGACGGAAAAACGCTTCATCTTCCCGTCGGTGTTCGTGACGATGATGTAATCATAATTTGCATTCGGAACAGCGCCGGGCGCCTGTGAGGCATTGCGCGTGCGGTTCTTCTCAACCGCATCCTGCCCGCCGTGCGCCATTGCAAAGGCTTCCGGTACAAATGTCGCATGGAGCTTCGTGAGATTTTTCAGTTCAAGCAGACCGACCAGCTCGGAGCCCGATACAATGAAATCATCGGTAATCAGCGTGACAAGCGATTTCCCGTCCGCAGAAGCAGCAACATAGCGCGAATTGTGCAGGCCGGAATTGACACGCTCTGCAAGCTGATCCGCAGTCCCGAAGGGCTTCAGCGCCGGATGCTTTTCGATCAGCACGATCCGGCCGATCAGCATCGCGATGAACAGCAGCAGCAGCGCAAGCATCACATAAAACACAATCGCAAGAAAATGTCCTGCGCCGAAGGTCTTTGCCATAAACCGCGTACATGCGATAAAAATCACCAGGAAAATGCCAAGCATCGCGAGTGAGGGATAAAGCGTCGCACGCAGCTGATTTTCAACTGTTTCCTTTGTAATGTCATTCATATTTGCATCCTCTGATTCTTATAATCTGTAGGGATTCGGGTCGAGCTGAATCTGCGGATTGAGGCTGAGCAGCAGGTTCAGAACCTGCTCCAGATCCTGATGATGTATGCCGAACTCTCTTGTCTTTCCGGCGGAATCTGTAATCATCAGATAATCAAACTTGGTATTCTCATTGACACCGCGCTTTTCCCAGTAATTGTCCGCATAGCGCTGACCGGCGGTATTGATCGCATATGCAGCGACCGCACCGACCGGCGTCACGCCGACCATAACCGTCTTCGGAATATAAGTCGCCTGAATCTTCCGGATATCGCTGATATCGGTCAGGCCGGGGAAATTGCTGAACGAGACAATAAAATCATCGGTAATCAGCGTGGCAGGCTCACCGTTTCCGCCGAGCACATGTGCAAGATAGCGCGGATGATTCATGCCTTCATTGATTCGTGCAGCAAGCTGTGCCGCGCCGCCGTGCCGCTTCAGGGAAGGGTGATTTTTCGCAAGCGCCGTCTTGATCAGCAGCACAACAATGAACACGATACATGCCGCCAATGCAATCAGAAGAATGATTGTCAGCAGATTTGTCCAGCCAAGCTGCGTGCCGCAGAATATTCCGCAGAACACAAGTATGGCTGCCGCCAGCCCGAGCATAATAATGCCGATCAGATAATTGCCGCCGAATTGCTTAGTAATTGTTTTTGCTGTGATTGGGGTTGCCATGTTCCATTCTCCTTTTCATCATTTATTTCACAGAGCCCTCTGATACCAGATACTCTGTAAGATGATAATGCCCGTCGCGGTCTTCCGGCCCGAAACAGATAATCTGACCGTCCGCAAACTCATCGTCCTCAATGACAAAATCATCGCTGCGGATAATTCTCGTCAGCCGCTCCAGAAATGCATTGAGATTCACTTCGAGAACGACTTTATTGTGCTCATCTCTGCCGAAATTGATAACCTGACCTGCTCTGCCGTTCACATCAGGATCAAGGTCAATGCCGATGAAATTGCCGCCGCTGTCAGAACAGAGCGGGATCCATTTTGCATCTGCATAACGGCGCTTGATGCGGCCGGGCGGCGTAGATGTAAAATGCTCCGGCGCATTCAGTTCTGCGTTTTCCGCGAGTTCCTTCCAGCTGCGCCATTCGCTGAGCAGTTCATCAAGACTTAAAAAGTGAAAGCCGAGCAGCACCCCGCAGATCTCCGCCTCATCGCCGTCATTTGCAAGATACATCTCCCGCAGTTCTGCCGGAAATGTGACACCGATCTCCGCTTCCGCCGCCCGGACAGCATCCTCGGACGCACCCTGATTCAGCGTTTCGCGCAGCGCCGGCATCCTTGTAAAAAGTTCCTTTTTGTAAATATTCCATGCGTGGTTCATCCTGTCACTCCTTTTCAGATCGGATCTTTACAGATCATCTGCATACATCGCTGTCTGTTCCGCATAAGAATACAGAATCTTCTGATGCGGCTGCGGCACAATGCCCTTTTCCGAAAAAAGCTGCGATACCGTCACGAATGCATACCCCTTTTTTTGCAGCGCGGGCAGGATTTCCCGGAGCGCCGCGACTGTCTGCGTATTCCCTGCAAGGTCATGCAGCAAAATGATTCTGCCGTCGGCGGCTTTTTGCAGGACGCCGCGGATCCGCGCTTCAGCCGATACGGCATCATCATAATCGCGGACGCCGTACCCTGCGATAAACGGCAGCGGAATCAGCCGGAACATCGCGTCATTTACGGCAATATACGGCGGCCGGAAGAACCGCGGCAATACACCCGCTGCTGCTTCGATCCGCTTTTCCGTTTCGCTGATCTCTGCGCAGATTTCCGCCGCAGTCAGCTGTGTCATATCCGGATGCGAAAAGGAATGCGAGCAAAGCTCACATCCCTGCTGCAAAGCACGGCGCAGAATCGGTTCCGTCTGCGCCGTGATATGTTCTCCCAGAACAAAAAATGTCGCTGCTGCGTGATATTCAGAAAGCAGATCCAGAATCGGCAGCGTCGTATCCGGATGCGGCCCGTCATCAAAGGTCAGGGCAAGAATCTTCCGCGCCATTACTTCTTATCGGATTTGTTTTTGTCGTCGTTCTGCTTTGCCTTCTTGCTCATCAGCACCGAAGCGATCACGAGTCCGAGTGCAACAATTCCGAGCACCGCATACAGCGCAATCGGGGTATCATCTCCGAGCGGCAGCGCCGCGGCTGTTGTCATCAGTTCATACATAGAAAAGCCTCCTCTTTTGTCATTCCTGCGGAATGCATTTATCTGCTATCATAGTACCACAATCTGCCGGTTTTGTCAACCGTTTTTACGCTGCAAATCGTCTCCCGGAGATTGTGCATTCTGCTGAAATTCGGCAAAATACTTGACGATTCCCCGATTGATTGTTATAATTATATTGTGTTATTGTGCAGCTTTTTACAGTCGGGATTTTCCCCGGCTGCCGTTCATTTCTGCGGCTGCGCTGCGTTCCCGAATGCAGAGGGATCAGATCATTCGCCCCGAACGCGAACTGCTTGCGTTCGGGGATTTTTATATAAAAGCGCTGCCGGTTCTTCACATGGAATCAGCAGCAGAAAAAGTACTGATATCATCAGAACGGAGGGATTTTATGCGGACGCTTTCTGCGCATTGTGAACCATATGCCTATGAGGGACGCATCTATCAGAAATGGATGCGGGATCACAGCTTTCATGCAAAAACGGATCCGAAAAAGATCCCTTATACGGTTGTGCTGCCGCCGCCGGATCCCGGTGTGCCGATGCATCTCGGGCAGGCATTCAGTCTGACGGTGCAGGATCTTCTGATCCGCCGGCAGCGTATGGCAGGATGCAGCGCGCTCTGGCTCCCCTGCGCGGATTCCGCCGCATCCTCTGCGGAAGCACAGACTGTTCTTGCGCTCAGCAGCGACGGCGGCTCCAAGAATACCGTCGGGAAAGCGGATTTTCTTGCGCGGGTACATTCCGCAGCCGCACACTCTGCCGCAAGCTATCAGCAGCAGATGATGAAGCTCGGCTGCTCCTGTGACTGGGACCGCGCACATCATACCGCGGACGATGCCCTGACGGCCGCTGTCCGGGAAGCCTTTATCCGCAATTATGAGGACGGCTTTCTCTACCGCGGCACCTGCATTGCAGACTGGTGTCCGCGCTGCCGTACGGCACTCCCGGAAGCCGAAATCAGCCGCTCCGAACAGGAAGGTCAGAGTTTTCAGATGCGCTATCCTTTTGCAGACGGCACCGGCTATCTGTTCCTGATGACCGCGCATCCCGAGACCGTCCTTGCCGATGCCGCTGTCGCGGTGAATCCGAGAGACCGCCGCTATCAGAATATCATCGGGAAATCGGTGATCGTTCCGCTGACAGACCGTAAAATCCCGGTCTATTCGGATGACTCTGTCGCGATGGACAGCGGAACAGGTGTCAGCCGCGTGACGCCGGCCTGTGATGCGAAGGATTACGCTGCCGCCATGCAGCGCGGTCTGCCGGTGACAGAGCTGCTGACCGCTGATGCGGCCGTTTCCGATGCAATTCAAAAATATGCCGGGATGCCCTGGGAAACTGCATGTCCGGCGATTCTGAATGACCTGAAAGCCGGCGGATTCCTCGTGAAATCCGAGCCGGGTGTATTAAAAAAATCCGTCTGCCGCAGATGCGGAACGGAAATCATGCCGCATATCCGCAGCAAATGGTTTCTCCGCACAGCTGAAATGGCTGCGCCTGCGGTTGATGCGCTGCGGGAAGAACGCATCCGCTTTTCGCCGGAGAATGCAGCTGAACGCTGTATCCGTTATCTGACCGATGCACACGATCAATGCATCTCCCGGCCGGACTGGCACGGCATCCCGGTTCCGGCATTTGAATGCAAAGAATGCGGCACTGTGACCGTCACCGATGAGGCATCGGCAATCTGTCCGGAATGCGGTCAGCCGATGCAGCCGGATCCCGATACGCTGGAAACCGGATTTGCGGCTGCGCTCCTGCCCTTTGCAATGCTCGGATTCCCCGACAGAACCGATGATCTGCAATATTTTTATCCAACCGATGCTGTCGTGACAGGGCATGATCTGCTGACGCCCTTTGTTTCGGGCATGATCTCCGCAGCGATGCAGCATATGGATGAAATCCCGTTCAAGCAGGTTGTGCTGCACGGTTTGCTGCGCGATGCATCCGGTAAAAAAGTCACCGCCGAACGCAGGAACGGACTCGATCCCATGGCGCTGATCGACGATTACGGCGCGGATGCGCTGCGGTTTGCATTGCTCTCCGGGGCGTCCGCAGACCGCGACACCGTTCTCTCTGAGCCGCAGGTCATTGCTGCAAAACGTCTTGCCGATAAGCTCTGGAATATCGCAAATTTCGTAATCGGCATTCTCCCCGCATCCTTCCGCTATGACGGTCTGCCGGTAAAGCTGCATATCGAGGAGCAATGGATCCTGACGCGCTTCAATCAGCTTGCAGATGATGTCAATGCTGCGATCGACGACGGCGCATTCGGCAAAGCAGCGCGCAGACTGGAAACATTTATCCGCCATACCTTCAGCCGGCAGTATCTCCCGCTTGCAAAGGTTCGCCTGCGTGCAGATTACGACGGCAGAGCCGCTTCGGAGCAGGTGCTGATGTTTGTACTGCGGGGCGTCCTGTGCCTGATGCACCCGTTTATGCCGTTCATCACCGAGGAGATCTGGCAGGCGCTGACCGAATGCGAAAGCGCGGTCATCACCGCAGACTATCCGGTTTATGAATCCGTGCTCGATTTTTCGCAGACTGCCGATGAATTTGAGCAGGTGCTCGCAGCGATCCGCGCAATCCGAAACAGCAAAAAAGCGCTCCATATCCCGCGGTCTGTCCGTGCGAAATTCTATTTTGATACGCTGGATGTCGATCTCTTCTCTGCGAGCAGCATCTTCTTTGAATATCTCGCAGGTGCGAAGGAAATCGAATTTGCATCCGACCGCTGCTTCCGGAATGCGGTCAATGTCATCACGGATCGCGCCCGTATTTCGATCCCGCTGGAACAACCGCTGATCCAGGATCGGGAGCATATGCTGCTGATGGAAGAGGCAGACCGTCTGCGCAAACAGGCCGAGCATCTTCAGCAGCTGCTGCAGCAGCCCGGTTTCTGTTCCAAAGCGCCGGAAGCCGTTTTACGTGCCAAACGCGAACAGCGTGCGGTCATCCGTGAAAAGCTCGTGCGCATTGTCACCGCGCTCGGTGGACGGTGATCTTTTCGTATTTCTATCAATAATATCAGCCGTGAAAGCCTTGCAGATGCTTGGTTTTCACGGCTTTTTGTTTGATTCTGAACGGATGCGGCGGACTTTAGATCAATCCGGGCGGGCGCTGCCCGCTATATATGAAGAATATTGCGCAGGATCGTATAGCCGAGCCAGAACAGCGCAATACCGAGCCAGACAACACCGCGCCTAGGGATCAGGTTCCGCGGCTTTCCGAGCACCGTCAGCCACATCTCCAGATAGCGCAGCACCAGCAGCAGCACACCGAAGAGCAGCAGCGCATTCTGCCACAGCGCTTCGGCAATATCCAGACGGCAAAGCGCATAAACAGCGTGCGTCATGCCGCAGGACGGACATTTTAAGCCCGTCAGCGTCCGCAGAAAACATGGCGGCATCCACGGCACGACAAAGCGCGCATAGAGATTTTTGGCCAGAAGCAGCCCCGCGGCACAAAAAAACGGCAGCATACAGAGCAGTACCATTTTCTGCCATTTTTTCAGTATCAGCTTTTGTTTCATGATACAGCGATATCCTCTCTTCTTGAATTTCAGAAAAAATATATCGAAAAACGATAAAAAACTATTGACAAACAGAAATTTATGTGCTATACTAAGTTCAACAACACAAAAGGAGCGTGTGAAACATGAATCTCAAATGGACTTCTGCAAAATCGCTGTTTCTCTCCCGTTGCCTGACGATCGCAACGCTGGTGCTCGGCGTTGTATCGCTGTTCTGCATCCCGGTCATCACGGAATGGTATGATTCGATCTCAAACGCGCTAAACGGCGAGAGACCGATTCGCGTCGTGCTCAATGTCGTGCTGTATCTGAGCGCAATCCTCGCAATCCTCGCTCTCTGGCAGCTGCTGATGATGCTGAACCGCTTTGCAAAGCAGGAGGTATTTATCAAAGAGAATGCAGCCTGCCTTCGGCTGATTGCGTGGTGCTGCTTCGGCGTGGCAGCGGTCTGGCTGGCGCTGACGTTCTGGCGGTTTATGGCATTCTTTGTTGCATTCATCATGGCATTTGCGGGACTGCTGCTCCGCGTCATGAAAAACATGCTGGAAGCTGCAATCGAGCTGCGCGAAGAAAACGACTTTACGATTTGAAAGGAGCGGAGCAACATGCCGATTATTGTCAATCTCGATGTGATGATGGCAAAGCGCAAGATCTCCGCCGGAGATCTTGCCGAACGTGTGGATATCACGCCGGCCAATCTGTCGATCCT
>CAMNFV010000080.1 GCA_946537515.1 uncultured Ruminococcus sp.
CGCCGGGCCACATCCCTCCGAAGCCGCCTCCGAATCCTCCGCCGAAGCCGCCGCCCCACATACCGCCGCCGGGCCAGCCGCCGCCTCCGCCAGGCCAACCGCCGCCGGGGTTCGTCGAAACCTGGAGTCCGTTCGGGCTCTTTGCGATATTGGTTTCAAACTGATCTGCGGTAAAGAGGAAGCGCGGATCAGCCTTCACATGGCTGCGGATCAGCGTTGCAAACCCGTTAACAGTCTTCTCCGGATCATTGTACAGACTCACGATTTGGAGACAATAGCTGTCGTAGAGTTTCTTGTATTCCGGAACAGCCAGAAGCTTTGTCAGCATCGGACGACGGTTCGCATCGGCCTGATACATTCCGGTATTGATATCGGAATTCACTGAAGCGCCGTTATCCATAAAGTTGCCGAGCGAAAGATTGTAGTCCCAGCCAACGTAATACATCTTGCCTTCGTTATACTGAACATAGAAGTTATGCGGCATCATCCCGTTATAGCTGTCGTAATTGCAGAGAACTGCATTGACCGCAAAGCCCTTGAGCCAGCTCGGTACATCAATGATATCCTCAATGAACTTGTAATTCTGCGACGATACACGGTTGATCGCATTGACGATCTCTGTGATGTGCGTGAGATTGTCATCCGTACCGAATTTGACCTCAAAATTCCGGAGATCCATGTCCTGTGCAAAGGTGCAGTCATAGCTGGTGCCGAAGTCTGCTGCCTTGTAAAGAACCGAATCATCCTTGGTTGCAAGCCGTTCTCCGAGCGTTGTGCCGGGCTGCTCGCAAAGGAAATAGAAGCTGTAAAGCTGACCGTTCAGATACATATCCGTATATGCGCAGATCGGTGCATACGCATCGAGATCATACATCGCATTATAGCAGAGAATATCGCGCATACAGGACGGATCGGAATACATATTGTTCATGCAGATTTCGGTCAGTCCGTGATAATTCTGATACTTATTGTACTTATCCATTTTGATACGGAAGCTGTACTTATCGCGGCTTGCCTGATAAATGAACTGATTCGAGCTGTGACCCTTTGTACGAATTCCGACATTCGGGAACGATTCGCCGTCGATCACAACATCGCAGGGATAATATTCCTCATCCTGAGAATGTGCAAGGAAATCCTTCCACTTCGCATCATCCATCTTGACTTCGATCTTATGAACCGTGGACTGATCAAACAGACCGCTGTAAAGCAGCGCAGCATGATCGGTATTGTTCACGCCTTCGTAGCTTGCCGCCGAACCGGGCGCAAAGCCCTTCTGCCCGTTCCGTTCAACCTGGATACCGCCTGCCCAGAGGTTATAATCCGTTCCGGATTTGAGATCCGGCGAAGAAATCAGCGCATAGCGGTATTTTTTCAGCGCATTCTGATCGAATACCGTATGGGTACCGCTGTCCGTCAGCGCGATCGGATTATTCTTCGACCATTCCTTGACAAATGTTATCTGCATAGTCGCCTGTCCGGATCTGCCGAGCGTTTCGCAGGCATTATCGGTTGCCGTTGCAAGGACGGTACAGCCGTCCAGCGTGATCTCACCCTCAGACCGCAGACCGCGGTCACCGCAGGCCTGCACCTGACCGCCGGACAGATTCATTGTCGTATCAGCCTGCATCGCATCCTTGCCGGATTTGATCTGCACAGTACCGCCGACAACATCAAGATTGCCCTTCGTTGCCTTGATGCCGTCGCCTTCGCTGTCAACGAAAATCGTACCGTCCTTGATCGTGACAGAAGTCCTTCCGCGGATCGCATCGCCATTGCCGGTTGTGACATTCAGCATACCGCCGTTGAGCTTGAGGTCGTTATTGCAATGAATGCCGTATTGTAAACCGGCTTCGATTATCAGCGAGCCCTCACCCTTGATCGTCAGATCATCCTTTGCATGGAGTACGGCAAAAGCCGGTTCTTCTTCGGTCTGCGGTGCTTCTTTTCCGTCTGAGAGCTTGTTTTCCTTTCCGGCGACAAGGTTCACAGAGGTATTCTCTGCATTTTCGACCATGATGCAGGGCGCATCGCCGTTGACCATATCAACACCGTTCAGGAAGAGCTTGACGGTTCTGGTATCCGTTGTTTCATCCGGAACCTGTACAAGGATCTGTCCGCCCTGCAGGCTGCCGTCGATGTAATAGGTACCGGAAGCATTGATCGTTGCGGTTTTTCCGCTGACCTGGATATTGCTGCCCTCAAAGGAAATGCTGCTGCCTTTGAGATGAATATATTGCGGTTCATCTTCTTTTTCAGGGACCTGACGCTTCAGCAGCGTCAGGTCTCTTGCATCCAGGATTCCGTCCTGATTCATATCACCGGCACGCCAGTCCGAAAGAGAAGCCGAAGAGGTCAGCAGCCATTTTTGCAGCTGCTGGACATCGGCCTTTGAAACTGTGCCGTCGCGATTGATATCTCCTGAAGCCGCAGCAGCCGCCGGGATCGTCATGCCCAGAACAGTTGCCGCAGCAGTTAAAATTCCGAATGTCAGTCTTGATTGTTGCAGAATGCTTCGCATTCTAAACACCTCCGTTTAATAGAGCCAATTCTTTGTAAAGGTGTCTGCAAATGGATCCTTATTCTTATCAAGTTCAAAAGGAGAATGCGTCAGATTGCTGAGATCTTTTTTCGGCTTCATATTGTACACATGGTAATCAAAGTAGTCCATCATATATTCCATATCTTCTTTGATAACTGCGTGTCCGGACAGATGTACATTGATCGCAAGATGATCGCTCAGATCAAGATAATCAAATACATGTTTTACGCCGAGATAAGTCATCCATTGTGCCGGTGCATTCACCCAGTTTTCGCCCTCACAGGAGCAGATGATGAATAAGTAGCGGTTCGGATCCGCACACATTGCAGCAAGCATGTGCTGGTCTACCGGGATCTGGTTTTCTGCTTTGAATTCCATAAACCGGCCGTTGAACCATCCTTGTTCACCTGTTGCCTGCAAACTGCCGAGAGGTTCGTTTTGATCATATGTATATCTGGCTGAGCCACCTTTACTGGTGAAGTCATAGGTTTTTCCTTCAGATTTATAACGGTAAAGTGCGAGTCCGCCTGCACCGGAGCAGGAAGGCGCAACCATTTTGATGCGCTTCTCAAATGCACCGCACACAGCAGCGGCTTTACCATATCTCGAAACACCTGTAACAATAGAATTATCCGGATTGATATTCAGTTCTTTTGCTGCGCCCTGATAAAGGGCATCCAATGTTCGGCTGAGGCCCCAGGACCATGCCATCAGTTCACCGGTCTGTTCTTCCCAGTTTCTCCCGTAGGGGTAGAGTGTATAGAACGCGCCGACATGCTGATTATTATCAGCAGCAGTACCCGGTGCAGACATGAATCCGTCAGAATCATAGGTAATAACAGCATAACCGTTTGCAGTTGCCGTTGACTCGGAAATGCCCTTATGCATACCGAGAATGACAGGCGCACCGCCTTCATGACGAACATTCGCCGGCTTATTGATTACCATTTTGAAGGATGCAGTTTTACCGGTACTCTTGCGCTTGACCGTAATCGTCATGCTGTTTCCGCTGATCTTGTAGCTCGTTTCATCATCAGAACCGTCGATCCATTTGCCGTACATGTAATATTCGTACATGCAGCTGATCTCGGCCTGACGGCGCCACCAGTCATCGGGACTTTCTACCTTGGAGCCGTCAACAAAAAGGAACGGATCAGGAACTTCGCTGCTGGATTTCAAAGAAGAAACCGGCGCAAAGTCATAAGACTTTTCAAATTCCTGCGGACCGGTGATCGGATCGCCGTCCGGCTCACCCTTTTCAAACTTCGTGATTTTACCAAGCAGATAATCACGCATCATATTGACATCGAGTTCATTGACCTTGCCGCTCTGGTTGACATCGCCGTACTTCTTTGCAGCGGAATCCTTCTTCTCCGCGATTGCCGCCTGCTTGATCAATGAGAGGTCGGCAGCGGAAAGACAGCCGTCCTGATTCATATCGCCGAGAATGAAGGGGACCGGCTTAGCAGGCTGCGGATTGGAAGCGTCGCTGATTACGCTGACATCGTCGATATAGAAATCGCCGGTTCCGTCAGACGTTTCAAAATACAGCGACAGATTGGTTGCATCAGAAGGGATCTGATAAGCCTTGTTTTCCAGATGAACCCAGCCGTCGGAAGCGTCTGCTTCTGCAATACTCGGATACTGCGTTTTATTGTCTGCATCCGTATATTGGAGCGTCATCTTGAATGCTGCGCTTCCGCTTCCCGCATTGCGGGCATAGCCGCTGAAGCTGTAGGTACCGCCCGGAACAAAATCTCCGGAACTCAATTCTTTGGATGCGCCGTTCCACGACTGCGAACGGTCTGTCACATACAGCGATCCGCTACCCTCATGTGCTTCTGATTTCGATGCAGAGACAGAAGCTGCGCCTCTGCCGGTCCAGCCGGATGCACCGCTTTCGAATGTATCGCTGAAGATCAAACCGGATTCGCCTTCAGCAAATGCAGGGTATGCAGAAAACGCCGCTGTACAGAAACTGCACACAGACATGAAAACTGCTGTCTTCTTGATAGCCTCATTTGAATACATATCATTCACTCCCCATTTTATCTTTCTTCCCCCTAAGTGGCGCGAATGACGGATTGACCGATATCCCCCTTTCGTTAATTGATCGCATTTTCACAGAACGAAACCCGGTTTGTTTCATCCCGCATATAAAAACAGCTGCACGATTCCCACTTCGCGCAGCTGTTTCCGGCAAAATATGACACATAATCCTTTATGATGACAAATCCCAGAAACACCACGTTTTATGCACCTAAAACACGCGTTTCCCCAAAATAACAAAAAGAATTATCCGTGTATTTATATATTTTCTGTCCAACCACACCGGGCAGAAATGTTGTACAAAATTATTATAGCATAGTGCATCGGATTTGTCAAGAGCAAATGTGAAATTTTTATGTACAAATCAGTCTTTGATCCGCAATAAATTGGCGATTTCGGCATTTGGTGTCACAAATGCGGTCTGATAGTTTGTATAAATGACCATACCGGGACGTGCACCGGACGGTTTTTTGACAAATTTTGCGGGGCAGTAATCCACCTTGACCTGTGCCGAATCGCGTCCCTTGCTGTAATATGCAGCGAGCATTGCGGCCTCTTCGATCGAACGATCCGGCGGTGTCTGTCCTTCGGTGACAAGGATCACATGCGCGCCGTGAACAAGCTGCGTATGCAGCCAGATATCCGATTTTTCAGCAAATTTCAGAGAAAGCTGATCGTTCTGCTTATTATTACGGCCGACGAAAATCTCAAAGCCGTCGCTCGAACGAAAATGCAGCGGCTGCATCGGTTTCGGCGGCTTTCCGGCTTTTCTGTTCTCCCGCAGATAGCCCTGCTCGGTCAGTTCCAGCCGGAGCTGTGCAAGATCCAATTCGCACTCTGCTCTGGTCAGCGCATCAAATACGCTGTCGATATACTGCTGCTCAGACTCACCTTCCGCAATAAGCTCTGTCAGCTTCTTGCGCGCTGTGCAGGCCTTCCGATACTTCTTATAATAGGACTGCGCATTCTGCGCCGGTGTCAGACGCACATCGAGCGGAATCTCCACAACCGGACTTGCTTCATCGTAGAAGTCTTCCACACGCGCAACGCTGTCCCCGCGCTGAATCCGGTAGAGATTCGCGGAAATCAGATCGCCGCGGCGTCTGTCAGTTTCCATTGTCTCACAGGCAATCAGTTCCTGCTTCTGATTGGCAACACGCTTCCCGATTCGGTCGGAAGCATTGGAAAGGAAGCGGAAGAGATCGTTTGCACGCTGCCGCATCCGGCTGTCTTGATCACGCTGCGCGAAGAATGCGTCCAGCGTTTCACAAGCATTCTGATATTCGGCCGTAATCATCAGCGCACCGTACTGCGTAATATGCATATACGAAAAATCTTTCAGGAGCCCTTCTTTTGTGCGGACAGACGTGAAGCAGCGTTTGGACGCATCGGAAAGCTGTTTCTGAATCCGGTGAACCGCAAACAGAAACCGCGCCGTCTGTTCCTCGTTCAGCGGAAACAAGACCGGCTCCCCTCGCCCGACATAGAATTCGCATTCCCGCGCAACAATCGGTGAGACACCCTCAAACATATGAATCATTGCTTTAGAAAGTGAAATTGTCGGGGCTGATTTCAGCCGCTCCTGAATCTCTGCATCTGTACATTCTGTCATGCAGATACGGTCCTCACGCGGCGGTGCGAGGTACTCCATTCCCGGAAGGACAAGCCGCACACGCGATATCTCCTCATCAACACGGCGCAGACTGTCCACAATCCGCCCCGTTTCATTGACAAGAATCACATTGGAAAATTTGCCCATGATCTCGCAGACGAGCGTCAGAAGCACGGAGTCACCCATTTCGTTATTTGCGCGGATGCGAAAACGCAGAATGCGCTCCAGCCCGTCCTGTTCGATATCCTCCAGCTTACCGCCGCTGATATGCTTCCGCAGCAGCATACAGAACATCGGCGGCTGTGCGGGATTCTCCGGAACCGACTGCGTGATATGCACGCGGGCAGCGGCAGCCGATGCGGAAAACAGTACCCTTACCGCCCCGCCCTTACCGCGGAAAGACAGCACCAGTTCATCACGGGAAGGCTGATAAATCTTGTCAATACGTGTTCCGATCAGAGGCAATAGTTCTTCCCGGATGCAATGCAAAAATGCGCCGTCAAGTGCCATATTCCGCTCCTTTCATAAATCGTTTATTCTGATTTCGTTCCGAGAAATCCGCCGAAAGAGGCAAATTCTCCTGCAATCATTCCGGAAACGAGATGCGCAAACGGAACATCTTCCGTTTCGATCTCCGGTACCACAAGCTGAACATTCTGCTGCAAATCGCTGTCCAGCATTGCAATGCATGTACAGAGTCTGCTGTAGCGGATCAGGTCGGATTCCGGCTGCGCCTCACACATCCAGTTGATATTCGGCATACCGATCGTGCAGATGACGAATTCCACACCATAGAGTGCCCGCATAATCTTCAAAAGCAAGGCAGGCTCATAGAGATCCGGTGCGCTGCTGTCCTCAAACGCCATGCCCCAGCCGTCCGGCTGCGGAATTCCGTCACTCAGGCAGAGTCTGATTGTAAAGAAGAACTGATCTGATACGACCATTTTCATTGCTGTATAGCAGTCACGCAAAAAGCGCGTTCTGTCATCAAAGTCGCCGCCGAATTTTCCGTCTCTGTGGAATGCAGCAAGGCTCTCGCCGAACAGGCTTCTGTCCGCCGCATTCAGACCGATTCCGTTGATACCGATTGCTTCGGCGCGTTTTGCTGCATCGCTGCAGCAGATGAGAAGCGGTGTCAGCGCATCATCCTCAAGGAGCGGTGCATCGGTCGGCAGACTTGCGCTGTGATCGAATGCAGCCGGTTTCAGTGCATGGTGGCCGGCATGATCAAGCAGGAGCACAATGACCGGTTCAAACCCATGCGACTCCATGGAAGCAGCCTTGACCGCTTCAACAAGCGCACGGAACGATGCCTCATTCTCATTCGTAAATGCGAGATTCGCTTCGGAATCGCGTGCATCTTTTTCGATTGCAGCGGGTTCCAGAACAACGATACTATAAGCCTTCTCCTTCACCGCATCCGCATAGCGCTGCACGGTCAGATCAGAAGGCGCACCTTCCGCAGTCGCATCACCGCCGGGCTGCATGAGCAAAACATTTCTGTTGGAGAGCTTATGGCTGTGCAGCAAGCCTTCCGTTTCCAGCGCATCCGTATCATATTGCATCGGGAAGAAGAGTCCGACATCAGATGCCTGTTCCCGCAGTTGATCAATCAGCATTTCCAAGTCCATTGTGTAACCTCCTTTTGAAAAACAAACTGCCTGCAGTCGGCAACGTAACCGGCAGCAGGCAGTTCCGATCATGGATCAGTCTTTGAAAATCTCAAGTTTTGCAATATGGCGAAGAATGAGAATCGTATCATCCGATGTCATTTTTCCGTCATCATTGCAGTCAGCATTCACTTTGCCGTTAGCAGTAACAACAGCTTCCGTATCCTCGGCCAGCATTCTGGCGAGCAGAACGGCATCCGCAACGTCAACCGACTGATCGCAGTTTACATCTCCGCGAACCTTTGTCGCCTTTGCAGTCGTGGAAGTCGTCTTGCTTGTTGTCTTGGTCGAATCACTCTTCTCAGTTGAAGTCTGTTCAGCTTTGCCAATATCCGGAAGCGTACCATCCGGCTCAATGCCGCCGATGAGAACATCGCCGTCGTAGACGCAGATGTTGTCATTCCGAACCTCAGGCGGATCCAGCGCGAAGAATGCAGTATTGCTCTCAAATACCTTCAGGTCTTTGTAGCTCGGGTCGTTTGTCGGATCCCATGTATCACCGTAGTAGAAGCCGATCTCGAACTGAACCTTTTTGCCGCAGTTGATAAAGTTATAGTCATCAAATGTGAGCTCAACATAGGCAATATTCGGATCCTTTTCCCACTTGATCGGTTCACTCAGCTGACCGGAATGCTCTTTCGCAGTTTCAGTCTGAACCTGATCGTACAGAATCTTCGCTTGGATCAGACTAAAGTTCTTTACCTCAGAAGTATTAAAATAGTAGCGAATCTTCATATCCTTCGGAGGCTTCGGTGCGCTGCTCTTTGCACGCAGCGAAATCTGTGTGACACCGGAACCGTCATCCTTCTTAATATCAACGCCGCAGGCTTCGACATAGGTATCATTTCCGCCGCTTTCGCCGTTCACACCGCCTTTTGAACCTCTGCCGCCGTCATCAGTCGGCGGGAAATCCGGTGTCACCTTCTGCTTATCACCAAGCTCATCCTTATAAGCAAGGTACAGACCTGCTGCTGCGCCCGGGCAGGCAGCGTTATAGTCAATCGTAACTTCGTTGTAGATCCAGTCATTGGTCATATCATTATGACCGTCTTTTGCATCAGGGCCGCCGCAGAGTGCGCCGAAGAGAACATACAGCTGCTGATCGGTATCTTCACACTTTGTCAGACCGGATGCAGCACGGTGATGCGGATATGCCGCAGAATTCTCATCAAAGCCGGTCAGGAAGCAGCGCGGACCATGGCTTGCATCAGCGGATGCAACCGGATTGCCCTTCTCATCCTTTTTGTTAGAAGTTTCAAGATAAGTGATGTCATTCTTTCCAAGGATATATTCCATCTGACCCTTTGCCCATTCGGTAAAGGTATAATCTGCAACAGGCTTATGGCCGTCCCAGTTCCATCTGTCCTTACCCTTGGTGTACTTGTCATAAACCAGCATGGTGAACTGTGCAGCGGTATTGTAGCGGCAGGAGCCCCAGGTATTCAGCCAGAAATAGCCCTGCGGAGTAATCGTTCCGACCTTGCCTTCCATATAGCCGCAATAGCCCTTTGCACACATGCCCCAGAAATCAACATCGAGGTACGGGCTCTTCTCATTGAGGGTGATGTATTCCATCGCCAGATCGCAGAGATTATTCGGATTGCTGTCATATGTCTTTCCGGATTTATAGGTATCCGAGATGACGCCGAGCAGAATATTTACGCCGTTCCACATATCATTCCAGCAGTAAACATAGCTCGGAGATGCATAATAATCAAGCAGTTTCAAAGCTGTCGTGAGATAAGCATCTTCTTTGGTGATCAGATACAGCCAGCAGGCTGCAAAGCAGTAGTCGTCTTCCCACTTGGTCGAACCATAATAAGCATCCGGGCCCTGCGTGGTGTCAGCGATAGCTTTCGGATTTTCCTCTGCAAATGCAAACAATGCTTTTGCATAATCAAGGCACTTATCCGCATAATCGGGATCAGTATCTTTGAAATTGAGATAGTTGATCGCAAGACACGCAGCGGTATTCGCTACATTACAGGTCGTCGGATTTTCCGGCGTTGCAAACCATGCAGGACGATTCATGGTATCATTCTGCGGCAGCTGCCAGTAGGCATGGTCGATATCGCCGTCGCCGACCTGGTAGCAGAAGCACTTGACCTTGCCGTCCTTATCGCGGAAAGTGCAGCGCATGAAATAATCGCAGAAATGCTTAATGATCGTCTCGACATGTTCCTGCTCGCCGCATTCGACATAAGCATCGCGGAATTCATAATAGCCCCATGAAACCGTCGTACCGGAATACGCTTCCGGAAGGCCGAATTTCACATGGTCACCGGCATCATGATAACCGCCGGACACATCAATCGTGCCGTCCTTTTTACCGGTATTGAGAATATCATAATTCTCCTTGATAAACGCTTCGGAAAGATTGGTGCCGACCTCTCCTTCCGCCTTGGTAAAGGAGTCCATTGTTTTCAGCGGCACTTCTGCATCATAGGTGTGGCAGTTCGCGCGCCATTGAAAACGGCTGTGGTCCTCAACTTCAGGTCCGCACATATTTCCGTCATAGAAATAAAGCGAATACTGAAGTGCCTTGGCGAAATTGTCATAGTCACCCGCCGGATCCGTGACAAGTGCGCCAGCTTGTAAAGATGCTGTAAACGGTACACTTACAGCAGCGGTCATAACGGCCAGAAGTGCCGCGCAGACCTTTCGGATTCTCGCCTTGTGGAATCCCATGTAAATCCCTCCCTTAAAATGATGCCCTTCTGATTGTGGGCATTCTTATTTATAGTATAGCATACTTTTCCAGAAAATACAAGACTAAAATAAAAATTAAGGATTTTTTTCAAAAAACACTTGATTTTTATTCCGAAGTATGATATAATATCAAAGTCAGGTTCAAAAACCTGAGAGCCACACGGAGATGTATCGAAGTGGTCATAACGAGAACGACTCGAAATCGTTTGAGCGGTAAAACGCTCCGTGGGTTCGAATCCCACCATCTCCGCCATCCGGGGCATTAGCGCAGCTGGGAGCGCACCACACTGGCAGTGTGGGGGTCACGGGTTCGAATCCCGTATGCTCCACCATATCGAATTCCCGAAAATGTCGCATTTGCGATGTTTTCGGGATTTCTTTTTTTTACTGAAAATATGTCTTGTCCGCTGTTTGTCCGCTATTTGAGTGACGGCAGCGGACAAGCTGCTTTATTCCGCCTTTTGCAGGAATCCGAATACACCGTCTATTGCCTCGGCTATTCCGGATATCTCTTGCTTTTTGCGGCAGTTTGCTGTATAATATGGATAATACATATGGCGTTGCTGCACCGAAGCATTTACAGCTTTGATCCATACTGTTTTGACAAATCAACATCTGACTTTTTTCTGTGACAGAATCAGGAGAGAGAATTATGAAGAAACTAAAAAAAGATACATTCAAAACACTATTTGCTTTCGTCCTGACAATTTCCGTTCCGGCACTTGTGAAGTTGCTTGCTGCGCGGCTGAGTCTCAAAACGAACTCGCTGCTGTGCATCCTGCTGGATATGAATACCGGGACGGTTTTCCTTACAGCGATGCTCTGTATGATCATTCTGTTCCGGAATGTATCAGATCTCGTTCGCAGCTTCTTTCACAATCTGCGCGCAGCGTTTCACATGCGGGCATTCAAAATCTTATTGGGTATCTGCCTGCTGCTTGTGGCTGTCCCGCAGTTTTTCCCATTCAGCAATCGTTTCTCAGAGCTTCAGATCAATGGCAGACATCCGTTCCGGATGCAGTATAATTTTGCACTGCTGCGCGATGCGTTCAGCGGGGAGACTGAGGTACTGACGACTGATGCAAAATATGTCACAATATTATCGGACAGGTATTCTTTCCACCGCGAAAATTATTACAATCCGGTGCCGCGGTTATCCCATTATCTTTGCTTCGGCGAAAACCGCATATATCTTTACAGTAACGCACTCCAACCATATCTATCGGTATGTCAGCAAAATGATAAACAGATTGAAATCGTGTATCATAAGCATTCCGGTGTTGTTGAGACCGTTGACGGCATACGCATCTGTGATTCAAGTGCCTTGCTGAACAGCACACATGCAATACTGCAGAAAGCTGCCGAAGAGCAGGCAGCGCAGGAGCAGGCGGAAAAGGAAGCTGAGGAAGAACATCTGGAAGTGTTCAGCGCATTTTTCCAGTCCGAGGGTGAAAACTATGAGGAGATCGTCCGCTCGCTGACGGAACGCGGTCTGGAAAACACATATGATACTATTTATATCAGCACGCAGTATTTTGAGCCCGGCGAGATCGCGCTTTTTGACAACACGCAGAATGTGATCTATGTCTGCCGCGACAATGACGGTGAAGACATGGTAAAGGTTCCGCCGCTCCCGCTATACGGTTCGCTGACTGAGATCACAAAAATACTGGATGATGCCGGCATCAAATGGACATACCACTGCTTCGGCTGTCGCGGAAATCAGGAGGATTATGACCACTCCAACTGTATTCTTCATACGGTTCATTGCAGCCCCGGAACGCCGATCCCGAAAGATTATGTATTCTGGTTTTCTCTTCAGCATGTCGGCTGAGAACAGCGGATCATTTGGATTCCGTTCTTTATACGTTGCCGGTTGT
>CAMNFV010000081.1 GCA_946537515.1 uncultured Ruminococcus sp.
GTCAATAGAAACGCCATAGTACTTCTAACCTGACATCAGAAATACTATGGCGAAAAACTTCTATATCAGCGCTGCACTTTCTGCTCCGGAGCATTTTTCTGTGATTACTTTGAGAATGCGCGGTATTTAATGACCTCGCCGGTTGCGGTGCCGATCGAAACCTCATATTCATAATCTGCGGTTTCAAATTCGAGTTCATAGACATATGCGCCGTTGCTGCGGTCAATTTTCGCTTTGGTGAAATCAACCGGATCACGCAGCGTGAGCTGTGCCATGCTGAGCGCTGTATCTCTTGCCGCAAGCAAACCGACAGCCTGTGAGATATCGGCTGAAACCGGATGCACATCGACGGTATTGACCTTGCCCGATGCGGCATTCAGCTCGATCAGATACTGCGTTCCGTCATCCAGCGTAAACGCGATCAGATAGGCATTGCCGTCAAGCTTGACCTTGGTGAAAATCACCTGCGAGAGATCCAGATCGCCGACGCGGGAGACCGCATGTGTCTTTGCCTGTGCAGGCGAAATGATGTTTTCGGGCTCCTGGGAAGAGAGCTCTTCTGCGGTGTATTTCATGAGCATTGCATTCCGCGCATCCATCTGCACGGAGAACAGTTTCCCGTCCGCATTGAGCAGCTCAAATTTATAGTAGCCGGATTCACCGTCGGCAGCGCGCTTCTCCTTGATGAACAGGACATCATGCAGACCTGTTTGCCGGAGCGCAGCCTGACGGATTTCTTCTGCGGGCTTCCAGCCTTCCGTGTCGAGAATGATTTCCGCTTCGGAGTCGGTCTTTCCGAGGATCTCGCCGGATGCAGCATCCAGCGTATAATCATACTGTGTCTTATCCCCGACCGTAAAGCTGATGACATAGCAGGCCGGCGTCTGATCGGTCCTGAGCTTGGTGCTGAGAAAACATGCAGACTCTGCATCGGAACCGGCATCGGCTGCCGCAATTTCCTGAACATCAGCAATGCCGAGATAGGATGCGGAAAAGAGTGCATCGACTTCCTCTGTATGCGGCGAATCGGGCGGGACGGATGCCGGATGATGCGGCTGGGATGCCCAGAGCAGCAGCAATGCGGCTGCAAGGACAATCAGCGCTGCGATTCCCAGTATAATGCCCCAGAGCGGCACAGATACAGTTTTGCTTTTGTTCTTCGCGGGTGCAGCGGTGCGGGTAATCTCCCGGATTATGGGGACAGGGGACTCCGGATCGTTCTTCTGTTCAGCTTCTGCAATGCCGTTGAGCAGAAGCTCGGTATCGGAATCGTGCCAGGGGAGTGCTTTGGCCGCAGCCCGCAGATCATCCAGCGTCGGCGGATTGCCGTTTATCATGAAATTGAGCTGACGGAGCGCCTTTTCATTTTTCTGCCCGAATTCATCGGCAGTCAGGCCGGAAGCAGCAGCGGCATCCGCAGCAGGAATCTCGCTGACCGCGAGCGCTATGGCACGCCTGCTTCCTGCCGGAAGCTTCAGGATCGGCAAAAGCGCTTCAAATGCGGATTCCTTCGGGAGCTTTTCGGGCTGGAACCGTTCGGGGGTGCGCGTCCGGCAGATGCGGACAAGCTGACGGACAGATTCTGATTCCCATGCATTCGGGGAAGCGCGCATGGCCGCCGCGATCGCTTCCGTCACAGTACTGCGTCCCTCTGAAAGAGAACCGAGACACAGCGCTGCTGCGGGAAACAATGTCCTTGCACAGCGCAGAATCGCTTCATCCTGCATCTGCTTCTGATCCTGTTTCGGCATCATATCCGTCACCTCCGATCTGATATCTTTGCTATTATTATAACGGAAAAGTGTAGAGATGTCAAGGGAAAAAACAGAGCGCGGCCGAAACCGCGCCCTATGATTCTTATTCTCAGGCATGTGCTGCATTCGTGCTGACAATTCTGTAATAGGTTTTGGCAGTCAGCGCGTAAATCAGCGCGTAGATCAGGGAAAATGCAACGAAGGTACCGCCGAGGATCAGGTAAATCAGCGAGTTGTTTGTCAGCTCCATTTCGCTGAGGACTCTCGTGATAATCGGGATGCAGAAGGCCGTATGGATCGCAGCCGTGACAAGCGGCAGGAAGAAAACAGTCAGGATCTGCGAGCGGATCGTCTGGCGGACTTCATGGAGACTCATGCCGACATTCTGCATGATGATATAGCGCCGACGGTCGTCGTGACCTTCCGAAAGCTGCTTGTAGTAGATCATCAGAACCATTTGCAGCATGAAGAGCAGTCCCAGGAACAGCGCAATGAAGAAGAAGCCGCCGAAAACGCTCATGTACATGGTATACATCTCATTTTTGAGCTGAAGGAAATCAAACGAAAGCTGATCTTCCAGGGTATGGTCGCCGCTTTCGCGGGTTTCAAAATCTCCGAAAACCTCATCTTCGCGTTCTACAGGCATATCAAATGCATAGGAGAAGAGAAGCATTCCGTGATTCTTCGAGATTTTTCGTAATGTCTCAACATCCGAGACTACAACGGCCACACCGCTGCGCTGATCATTGAAGCCCGGGATCGGATCAATCAGCTGCTTGATCTTGAATTTGTAACCGAACAGCTCGGTCTGCTGGCGGAGTGTCGGGAACTCCTCGGTGCTGGAGAGCAGGATCTCATTCGGCTCCAGCTTGATATCAGAACCTGTCAGCTGTGCGTAATACTCATTGCAGATCAGGTTTATTTCCTGCGGTTCACCGCTCCGGCGGGGATTTTCAAAATTATACTCCTGAAATTTACCGTCGGTGAAGAAACTTGCCGCGGTGACAGAGGAATAGCTGATCGGATTCTCCGGCGTGATACCCTTGGATGCAAGATACTGATTGACCTTTTCAACGCACTCCGGCTCTTCATCGGGGCGGAGGAAGCATTCTATTGTCACTTCACGCGACACCGATTTGGCGATCATATCCTTCGCGCCGAGCAGCATGCAGCTGGTCGAGGAGATCAGCACGAGAACCATTGTCGAGAGAATGCAGATCGTGCTGAGGCCGACCGCATTCTGCTTCATGCGGTAGATCATACCGGAAATCGCCGTAAAATGGCGCGTTTTGTAGTAGAAGGACTTATTTCTCTTCAGCAGCTTCAGCAATGCGATGCTGCCCGCAATGAACAGAAAATAGGTGCCGACAATGACGTCGAGAACGGCCGGCAGCATAAACTTCAGAATCAGGCCGGTATCCTTTGCGCAGATCGACATGATATAGCCTGCGCCGACCAGGATGACACCGAGAATCGCCATAATCAGCTTGGTTTTCGGTTCGCGTTCACCGGCATTCGCACCGGAGAGCATGTTGACCGGCTTTGTGAAATGGACAATGCGCACCGCATTGAGCAGGATCAGAATGAACACGATGCCGAAGAATGCTGCGACCAGAAGAATCGCCTCGCCGCAGATATGAAAGCCGAACGGAACCTTTGCGGATACAATGCCGATGATGCGCAGCAGCAGCAAAAACATCAGCTTATCCAGCAGAATGCCGAGCAGAAATCCGCAGACCGTTGTGATGAGCGCGGTGTAAAAGGTTTCGAGCAGCAGCACTCTTGCAAGATGCCGCTTCTCCATGCCGAGCAGCTGATAGAGGCCGAATTCCTTGCGACGGTGCTTCATCAGAAAGCTGTTTGTATAGAAGAGGAAAATCGCCGCGAAAAACATTGCGATATAAGTACCGAAGCGCAGAACGATCGGGGTCGAGGTCGCGCCTGCGGCCATTTTTGACAGCCCCTCGTTCATCGAGAGCGAGCAGATAATATAGATCATGGCGCAGGTGATGCTGCACGAGATCAGATAGGGCAGATAGGTCTGCCGGTTCTTTTTGAGATTATCCGCAGCCAGACGCGCATAGAAAAACTTACGCATTCTGCTCACCGCCTTGCCCGGACATCATACGTGTCAGCGTATCCGAAATGCGCTGATAGAATATCTCATTGGATGCGTCGCCGCGGTAGATCTGGTGGAAGATCAGACCGTCCTTGATGAAGAGCACTCTGCCGGCGCGGCTTGCTGCCTTGACGGAGTGTGTCACCATGACGATCGTCTGGCCGCCGGAATTGAGCTGGCCGAACACATCGAGCAGGCTGTCGGTGGATTTGGAATCGAGCGCACCGGTCGGCTCATCTGCAAGCAGGAGCTTCGGCTCGGTGATGATTGCGCGGGCGATTGCAGCACGCTGCTTCTGACCGCCGGAAACTTCATAGGGGAATTTATTGAGCAAGTCCTGAATACCGAGAACCTTTGCCATCGGAGACAGACGCTTTTCCATATCGTCATACTGCATTCCTGCAAGGACGAGCGGCAGGAAGATGTTATCGCGGAGCGTGAAGTTATCCAGCAGGTTGAAATCCTGAAACACAAATCCGAGATTCTGACGGCGGAATGCGGCGAGTTCCTTGTCGCTGATTTTTGAGAGCGCCTTGCCGTCGAGGATGACATCGCCCTTTGTAGGCTTATCGAGTGCTGCGAGAATATTGAGCAGCGTGGTCTTGCCGGAGCCGGATTCACCCATAACAGCGACATATTCGCCCTGTTCAACTGAAAAATGTACATCGGTGAGTGCCTGTACCTGATTATTGCCGAATCTTGTTGTATATATTTTTTCAATGCCCTGAACCTCTAAAAAAGCCATGATTCAGACCTCCTTTGCTGACATCAGTATATCATATCCTGACGGAATGCGACATCGAATCATGTGACACGGATGTGACATTTTTGTAAGGTCATTCAAATGTCTGCGTGTCAGCGTTCAGATACAGCGTGAATGCGGAGCCCTTGCCGTATTCAGATTCTGCCGTCAGCCGGATATTGAGCCGGTCGGCAGCCTTTTTGCAGAGATAAAGCCCGATGCCGGTTGCCTGCTGATCCGCACGGCCGAGTTTTCCGGTATAGCCCTTTTCAAAGATGCGCGGCAGATCCTCCGGCGCAATGCCCTTTCCGGTATCGGCAATGCGGATAGCCTGACCGGAGACTGTGACCGTCACGGCACCTGAATCGGTGTATTTCACCGCATTGGAGAGCAGCTGTTCCAGAATGAACCGCACCCATTTTTCATCCATGAGTGCTGCGGCATCCGTACCGTCATAGACGAGGCGGATCTTCTTGCGGATAAAGAGCGGCGCATACTTCCGGATCGCAGCGCGGATGACCGGATCAAGCGGCGTTTCCCGGATCACCAGGTCACGGGTGCTGCTGTCGAGCCGCGTATAGGCGAGCGCCATTTCCGCGTATTGCTCGATGCGGAACAGTTCGGTTTGCAGTGCGCGGTGTTCATCGGTATCCTCTGATTGCAGCATCATCCGCATGACCGAGACCGGCGTTTTGATCTGGTGAACCCATTGTGTAAAATAGTCAGAAGAATCGGTGCGTTCCTGCTCGGCACGGTTGACCTGCTCGGTATACAGTCCGCGCAGATTTTGCAGCATTTCCTGATACTGTGCCTCTGCCGGATGATCCGGTTCGGGCAGGGGATCCTGTACAAGCGGCGGGGCCTGCATCATGCGCGCACGCTGTAAATACCGCTGCTTCCAGCGGGAAAAACGCACAACAGCTGCAATTCCGCAGATGACTGCCGAAAGCACAAATGCATAGAGCACCGTATCAAACGGGATATGATACAGCCAGAATACCACGCAGAAAATCACCGCACAGACGACCAGCATCAGGACAGTCCGGCGGTTTGTCCAAAGATATTTCAGAAAGAGTTTCATGTCTCAGTCTCCGATCAGATAGCCGCTGCCGATCTTTGTCCGGATGAAATCGGAGAGCCCTGCGGCAGCGAGCTTTTTGCGCAGGCGCGTCACATTGACAGTCAGCGTATTCTCCTCGACATAGCAGTCATCCTGCCAGAGCTTCATCATCAGCGTATCGCGGCTGACAATTTTTCCGTGGCTTTCCATGAGCGTTTGCAGGATGCGGTATTCATTCTTTGTCAGTTCGATGTGTGTGCCCTGATAATCGGCAGATGCGTCATTCGGATGCAGCGTCAGGCCGTGCAGGGAGAGTGACGGCGCGGAGAGCCCGCCGCAGCGGCGCAGGATCGCCTGGATTTTTGCAGTTAATACGTTGATATCGACCGGCTTTGCGATGAAATCATCACCGCCCATCTGCATTGCCGTGACAATATTGAGATTATCCGCCGCCGAGGACAAAAAGACGATCGGGATATCGGAACGCTTGCGCAGTTCCGCGCACCAATGATAGCCGTTATCAAACGGCAGCATCAGATCCATCAGGACAAGCTGCGGCTGAAATGCATCGAATTCTGCCGGAATCTGCCGGAAATCGCGGACGCAGTACACTTCAAAGTCGCGTTCGGAGAGCATCTGCGCAAGGGTATCTGCGAGGGCACGGTCATCCTCAACGAGAAATATTTTGTACATCGTATTTCACCTTCTTATTGAATCCGGATGCGGATCTCGCCGGTTGCGCGCCATTGCTCGGTGCCGTCCGGATAGCGCACAAGCAGCCGCAGATCGTCATCGACAGCGAGCGCCTGCGCCGGACGTTCGGTACCATTCTCGCAGACGGTCACAGTCTGCCCGAGCATACAAAGCCTGCTGCGGTAGCCTGCGAGATACCGCTTTTCTGTGAGGCCGCGGTACTCCCGCATCAGCGCGGAAATCAGCGCAGCAGCACAGTCCCGGAATGCGGCCTCTGCATCGGCATTTTGGGGATATACAGCGCCTGCAATGTCTTTGATTTCCGGCGGAAATCCCTGCGGCGGTTCCAGCAGATTGATCCCGATGCCGACAATGACGTAATCCAGCGTATCTGCATCGGAAAACTGCGATTCTGCGAGAATTCCGCAGATCTTTTTGCCGCCGAGCAGCAGGTCGTTCACCCACTTGATCTGCACCTTCTGCCCGGTGCATTGCTCTACTGCATCCGCGGCGGCGACCGCTGCCATCGGTGTCAGCGCGAGCGTATCTTCGGGGCGGATCTGCGGCCGGAACAGGATGCTCAGATAGAGCCCTGTCTGCGGCGGCGAATAGAACTGTCTGCCCTGCCGTCCCTTGCCGGCGGTCTGCTGTTTTGCAGCAAATACGGTGAATTCCGGTGCGCCGTTTGCGGCAGCATCGCGCAGCAGATCATTCGTCGAGGTCACGGAGTCAAAGACATGCAGCCTGACGCCCGCGGCATCCGGTGTCAGGCGCGAAAGAATCTCCCGGTAGGTTTCTGTATCCATTGTTTGTCTCCTGAAAAACGGGATTCCGCAGAACGGAACCCCGCAGTTTTATCGGCTTTTTTTGTAGTCGCGGTGATGCGTGATGACATGCATATCCGCTTTGCGCAGTTCCTCGGAAACGAGCTCTGCGAATGTTACGGAACGGTGCTGGCCGCCGGTGCAGCCGAATCCGACCACGAGCTGCGGTCTGCCCTCGCGCACATAGAGCGGAATGAGAAATTTCAGCAGGTTCACGATTTTATCGAAATATTCTCTGGATTCATCCGCGTTCATAACATAATCCTGCACGCATTTCTCAACGCCGGTGTGTTCGCGCAGTTCATCAACATAATAGGGATTCGGCAGGCAGCGCATATCGAAAACGAGGTCTGCTTCCAGCGGTGCGCCGTATTTGAAGCCGAAACTCATGACCTGAATCGGCATCGCATCGGTGACACGCTGCAAAAAATGCGTTTTGACCTGTTCTTTGAGCTGCGCCGCGGTGATCAGCGAGGAATCCAGCGGATAATCCGCCGTTGCGCGGAGCACCTCTAATTCATCATGCTCGAAGCGGATTGCCTTGAGCAGATCACCCTCAAATTTCCGTGCCGCGACCGGATGACTTCTGCGCAGCGTGTGAAAACGCTTGAGCAGCACCTCTTCCGAGGCTTCGACGCAGAGCATCGTGAAGCGGATATCCTGCTGATATTTGTCCCGCATATTGCGGTACGCTTCAGCGAGCTCCGAATACCGGTGACAGGAGCGAAGGTCTATGACGGCCGCCGTTCTGGAATACCGGCCGCCGCGTTCAAGGCAATGCTTCAGATAGGGTTCCAGCATCGCAAGCGGCAGATTATCGACCGCGTAAAAGCCGATATCCTCCAGCGCATCGAGCGCGCTGGTCTTGCCGGCGCCTGCCATGCCGGTCACCAATACCATTTCCATCATGTTTTGTATTCCTTCCGTTTACGGCATCTGCACCACCGCGCCGAAAATTTTCTTGCGCGGCGTTTTCATCGCTTCGTTGATTACGCATTTTGTCAGGAAGACAGCGTCCTCCTGCGAGAGTGCCGATTCGTTGACGATCATATTTTCAACCTGTTACCGCACGTCGTAATAGAACTGATCGGCGGCTTCTCTGTCCTTGCCGGTAAAGATGCGCTTTGTGATCTTCCGGTTCTTGATGAGATACCAGTCGCCGAACTGATCGAATTTCCGCGCAGATGTGTAGATTTTGGATTTCAGCGTGCCGTATTTTTTGCCCTGCTTCTTGCCGTATTCCTTGAGCCGCTTGGCAAAATCGAGGTCTTCAAGACTGATGAGTGACGGATCAAATCCGCCGACTGCATCAAAATCCTGCTTGCGGCACCAGAATACCGCACCCGAAAGCATCCCGCGGGCTTTGATGATCTCCGGCAGCATCTGGATCAGCACATAGAATGTCGAGCACGCAATGCCGAGTGATGCGCGGTCAAAGGTCGGGACGGCACCGCCGCCGATATATTTCCCGCTGCCGAGCAGAGAGCGGATTTCTTTGAAAGTCTCCGGTGCGATATAGGTATCGGCATCGACCGTGACGAGAATCTTTCCGGCTGCGGCTTTCGCACCTGCATTGCGGATGCTTGCGATGCATTTATCCTGATTTTCGATGACTTCCGCGTCATATTGTTCTGCGATCTCCGCAGTTTTATCGGTACATCGGTTTGCGACGACGATGATCTGAACGCGGCCTGCATCTGACTGCTCTTCCGCGGTACGGATTGCCTTCAGACATTTTCCGATATAGTTCTCCTCATTGTGTGCCGGTACGATGACTGAAAATAAAGCCGGTTCTTTCATTTAAATTCTCCGATAATTTCAGGCTCCAGTTCGAGGACAAAGCCGGTCTGCGCCTTGACCACATCCTGCACATGCTGACAGACCGCCATGACATCGGCAAAGGTCGCGCCGCCGCGGTTGATGACAAAGCCGGCATGTTTTTCGCTGACCTGTGCGCCGCCGACGGTATAGCCCTTCAGGCCGCATTCGTCGATCAGCTTGGAAGCAAAGCTTCCGGCAGGACGCTTGAATGTACTGCCTGCACTCGGAAATTCCAGCGGCTGCTTGGATTTTCTGCGCCCGATGAGGTCCTGCATTTTGGCGCGGATCTCATCGCGGCTGCCTTCCTCAAGTACGACGGATACGGTCAGTACCGTCCATTTCTTCTCCATGAGGATGCTGTGACGGTAGCTCAGTTCGAGTTCATCCGCGGAAACTGTGCGGATCTCGCCCGCATCGTCCAGCAGGGTCACAGAGAGCAGGATCTGCGAAAATTCGCCGTCATAGGCACCCGCATTCATATAGACTGCGCCGCCGACCGAACCCGGAATACCGTAGGCAAACTCAAGACCGGTCAGGCAATGATCAAGCGCAAACTGACAGAGCTTTTGCAGCGTAACGCCGGCACCGCAGGTCACAATGCCGTCAGCGCAGCGGATTCCCTCGGCAAGTGCGCCGCCGAGTTTCACAACGACACCGTCAAAGCCCTTGTCGGTTGCGAGCAGATTGCTGCCGCGTCCGATCAGATAATACGGAATCTGCTTTTCACGCAGATACGAAAAAACAGTTTTCGCAGCCGGTTCATCCGGCAGCGTGACCAGCGCGGCACAGGGCCCGCCGATCTTAAAAGTCGTGAGTTCAGAGAGCCGGACATCCGGTGTCAGATTTGCACCGGCATCCCGGCAGACAGCCCCGAGCTGTTCGATATCTATCATGTTGTTCTCCTCATTTGTCTTACGAAGATTCCTTCGTGAAGTTTTTTTCATCGGAATCAAAGGAAATCTGCCGCTTTCTTTGCGCCATATCCATAATATAATCCGGATCAAGATTGACGATCAGACGGCGCGGAAAGCCGATCTCCTGCAAAAGCTGTGCTGCGATCGGCGTCTTGCCGATGAGGCCTGCATAATGCGCATCGGTATTGAGTACGATCGGAATTTCATGCTTCTTGCAGAGCGCATAGACGGTTTTCGCGTTTTCCAGCGCGCCCTGCTTCCATTTGAGCGAGCTCTCGTTGATCTCAACGAGCTTGCCGGCCTCTTTGAACAGTTTGAGAATCGGCTCATAATCAAACGGGAACATCGCAGTTGTCGGGTGCCCGATGACATCGACGAGCGGATTGTCGCAGAGCATCCGGTAGCCCTGCGACACGAGTTCAGACTTGCGTTCAAATTTGACGCATTGCGTATGATAGGATGCGACGACCCATTCACAGAAGGAGAGCTCGTGTTCATCCATATCGAGCGTACCGAATTCGTCGATGATATTGACCTCAACGCCGTAGAGCATTTTGATGCCGTCGATTTCGCGCGGCAGAATTTTATAATTATGAAAATGCCAGACATGCGGTGAATCGGGCATGGCCGGACCGTGATCGGTGACGGCGAGCAGCTTCATGCCGAGAGCCCTTGCCGCGGCTGCATTTTCGTTGATTGTTGAATAGCCGTGTGTGGATGCGACCGTATGGGTATGCACATCCGCGCTGATTTGGAGTTGTTCTGTCATTGTCCGCCTCAGAATTGGTCGAAGTCCTTGACGATCTCTTTGCCCTGCATGGATTCCAGGCCGAGATTGTGCAGCAGTTCTTCGGTTGCGTTATAGCCCATTTTCTTCTGACGGCTGTTCATTGCGGCAACTTCCATGATCACCGCGGTATTTCTGCCGGGCTTGACCGGGATCGTCATGGACGGAACCTTGACGCCGAGGATATTTGCATACTGCTCATCGACGCCCATGCGGTCGTAGGTCTTGGAAGAATCCCAGGGCTCCAGCTCGATAATCATGTCGATCTCCTGCTGCAGCTTGACAGCGCCCATGCCGAACAGTCTGCGGACATTGATGATGCCGATGCCGCGGAGTTCGAGGAAGTGGCGGATATTTTCCGGAGATGTACCGACAAGGTTCGTATTCGAGACCTTGCGCAGCTCGACGGCATCATCCGCGACAAGACGGTGACCGCGCTTGACAAGCTCGATCGCGCACTCGGATTTACCGACGCCGCTTTCACCTGTGATAAAGATACCCTCGCCGTAAATTTCGATCAGGACGCCGTGTCTGGTGACACGCGGTGCCAGATGCAGATTGAGGAAAGACAGCAGATTCGATGTGAAATGCGAGGTGGATTCCGATGTACGGAGCACCGGGACAGCATACTGCTGTGCGAGGGTGAGCATCTCGGCAAAGCAGGGGAGACCGCGGCTCAGGCACAGGCATTTGATATGCTGTGCGAAGAGTGCCTTGAGGTGTTCTGCGCGTTCATTCTCCTCCAGGGTCGAGAGATATGCAAATTCCATTTTGCCGATGATCTGGATGCGCTCCGGATTGAAATACTCATAGAATCCCATGAGCTGCAGGCCGGGGCGGGTGATATCGTTTTCGGAAACAAGGATCTCTTCCGGGCTGCCGGGGCAATAGAGCACCTCGAGCCGGAATTCGTCAATGATTTGCTTGAGTGTAACGGTAAAGCGTTCCGCCATGATATAAGCCTCCTTTTTATTATATAGAAGTCCTCTTTATTATATCATATTCTCCGTTAAAAAGCAACCGGAGAGAAGGAAATTAGAAATGAGAAATTAGAAATGAGAAATTGCGGGATCCGCTGCGCGGATGATTTTGAAAAAGGAGAAAGGTGCAGGGAGAAACAAAAGCGGCCGACTTAGCCGACCGCTTTTCACAATGATATCAAGTTCAATCAGAATATTCCAGCTTCTGCCGCGATTGACCTCCCGGCGAACTTTAGATCAATACCAGCGGGCGCTGCCCGCCCGGCGGACTTTAGAAAAAGCCAGCGGGGGCTCCCCGCTTATATCATATTCTCCGTTAAAAAGCAACCGGAGAGAAGGAAATTAGAAATGAGAAATTAGAAATGAGAAATTGCGGGATCCGCTGCGCGGATGATTTTGAAAAAAGGAGAAAGGTGCAGGGAGAAACGAAAGCGGCCGGCTTTGCCGACCGCTTTGCACAATGATATCATGTTTAATCAGAATATTCCAGCTTCTTTCGCAATTAACCTCCTGGCGAACTTTAGATCAATGCCAGCGGGGGCTCCCCGCCTTGTTTGAAATCCGGCGGTGACTCCCTCTTAATCAGCAAAAGCGGCCGACTTAGCCGACCGCTTTTCACAATGATATCAAGTTCAATCAGAGT
>CAMNFV010000082.1 GCA_946537515.1 uncultured Ruminococcus sp.
CCTTCATCTTGAAGCGCATCTTGAATGTGCTCTCGATCTCGGAGATCAGGTTGAAGTGCTCAACGCTGTCCCAGCCGTCCACATCCGCAGCGGTCAGCTCATCGCTGAGCTCGATGCTGTCATCATCAAACACCTCACGGAAAATCGGGGTAAGTGCCTCCATTGCTTCTGCCTTTGTCATTTTTGTTCTCCTTTCTATATCTGCCGCGATGCGGCTTTTATCCTGTTTATTGTACGCGGATATCTTCGATTTTGTCGGTATTCGGGCCGTTTGCGCTGAAGCTGTTCATCGCAAAGAGGACATCGGTGATGCCCTGCTCGCGCAGAAAGCTGATTGCATTCAGTTCAAAATAGCGCATGTCAATGACATAAACGCTCTCGAAGGACGAGGTCAGGAAGGGAATCAGCGCGTTGCCGTAGCTGTCCTTGATGACGCAGAGCTTCCGGCCGTTCGGCATGTCGGTGTCGATCTTGACAATGTGATCGTCGCCGGACATATAGGTCATATACCAGCTGACAGGCGCCGTATTCTCGATATCCATGAACAGGCTGCCTTCATAGCCGCCGCCGAAGCTGCGGTTATAATAGGTTGTGGTGTAATTGGCCTTCGGTTCAAACCAGAAGAATTCCTCCGGATTATTTTTGAGGATGATATTATTTGAGAAGCCGTAGAGCGTGCCGACATAGCCCTCTTTGGCGTGGCGTTCGTAATCCGAAAGCGGGGCGAACGGGACGCGGGCTGCTGCGGAAAACGCTTCCGCTGCGTAAAATGCGCCGAGCGACGACCAATGGTGATCGGTGCGCATGAAGATCGGCTCATCCTTATGCTTTTCAAGTGCGCCGTAAGCATCGACCGGCTTGACGCCGTTTAAGCAGGAGTTGATATAGTCGATATTGGCTTTCTCGCTCGTGACGAGATGCTGGAATTCCTCCGGCGTATAGAAGGAACAGACCGTCGGGACAACCATCGAGTACATATTGACATCGGGGAGCTGTTCATGATAGCGGTTGAGGATATTGGCGTAATTCTCGCCCATGGTCTCCCAGCCGCCGAAGAGCATAATGCCGCGGTTATCGACAATCAGGATATTGTTGCTCAATTCGCCCTCGCGCTCCGGCGCAGCGGGTTCTGCTTCTGCTTCGGTTTCTGCTGCGGTCGTTTCGGAAACGGTCGTGAGCGTTGCGGCCTGTTCGGTGGATTCCGTGGTCACGGGCGGGAGCGTCGTTTCTGCCGGTTGGGTTTCGGCGGGCTCCTGCTGTGCAGCGGGAACATTACCGATGATGACCGCGCTGCCGCGGAGTCCGAAGCAGCTTCGCAGATTCTGAATCCAGCCCTTGAAGGTCGAGCGGAACGGCACGGTATCATTATAATATTCCGCGATGCCGCCGGTCAGTTTGCCGTCGAGATAATTCTCAACGGAAATCTCCGGCATCTTCGCGAGCGTGCGGTTCTCTTCCATGGAGACCGTCGGGCGCTCAAAGATCAGCATTCCGGCAGCAATGCCGAATACCATGACGAGGCAGACGGCGATATTCCAGCCGGCAAATTTCCGTGCAGTCCGGTTTGCGGTATCGGCGGCGCGGATACTCCCGGCTTTTTTCTGCCAGTCGCGGTCGAAACGGCGCTTCATCTTTCGGACGGCGGGTTTCGCTTCGGCGGTCTGCTTCTGGAATTGCTTTGCGGCCTCAACCTCGCTCATGGCGGGTGGCTTTGCCGTCAGCCGACGCAGCTCGCGGATGACCTTTTCCTCATTCTTGCGGTGATCCTGCGGCGCGGGGGATTCAGCAGCAGCCGGAGCTTCTTCCGCCTCTGCATCTGTTTCCGGTGAATCGGCAGCAGCTTCGATGTTTTCTGCGGGTGACTCTGCCGTTGCAGCAGATTCCGGCTGTGCGGGCTCTATGGCCTGGCCGGTCACCTCTGCGACGATCTGATCGACCAGCGCATCGGTAACAGGCGATTTCGGTTTGCTCTCGGATGCAGCAAGCACCGCCTCGACGATCTCATCGGGATCCGGTGCGGGCTTTGTCTCCTCGGGCTTTGCAGATACCTCATCGAGCCAGCCGAATTTTCCGGTCGCATTGGAGACCGGAACGGGCGCCGTTTTGTTGTGAAGCGGTGCTTTCGGCGGTGCGGGTTCTGCATTCTCAAGAATCTGTGTGACGGTTTCTTTTGCCTGCGCTTTGGCCTCTTCCTCAAGGGCAGCAGCCTCGCGCCGGATGGCTCTGGCCTGTGCGATCGCTGTGCGCCGGTCGAGCTTTTGCTCATCCTGCGGCGCATCCGCAGCCGGTTCTTTGATCTCTTCCGGCAAATCGGTATTCGGCATCGCAAGCGCTCCTTTCTTTTCGGGATTCATGGGCGACGGTTCGCCGCATTGTCAATCCTGGAGATCGTAGATGATCTCTTCCAATTCCAGACAGGCATTCTCTGCCAGTCCGGCTGTTTCTTCATCGTAAAAATCGCTGCCGCGTGCAAGCTGGTCGATCAGTCCGAGCAGCTCTGCCATTTCATCAAACGGAACACAGTCAGCTTTCTTCCAGTTTTCCGCATGTATGCGCAGCGCATCCCGGATGCGCCCATATGCCGCCTGATCGAAGGTATCATCCATGCGGAGCGTGACCTGAAAACCGGTTTCCTCAAGCAGTTCGTGTAAGGATTGCATTGTGAGATTCCTTTCGGATCACCGCTTTTCAGAAGCGGAAATAGAGGAACGGATTATTCGTCGCATCGACGAGGAAAATGCTGCTGACCGCGAGCAGCGCGGCATTGCAGAGGATCTGGAATGTGTCCACAACATAGACTGCGCCGGAGAAACGCCGCTTGAGCGCCTGCAAACCGTCATAGAGCGGGAAACAGCAGATGACGGCAGCGAGCAGCAGGAACAGATTATTCTGTACGGAGAGCTCCAGCACATTGTCATAGAGCGCGTTGCCGTTCAGTCCGACGAGGTTCTTGAAGAATTCACCGAGCCGGCCGAAATCCTCAAAGTAGAAAATGCCGAATCCGATGAAAATAATGATTTTGCTGTAAATATGACGGATCACCAGCGGGATCTTCTTGATGCGCTTCTTGCCGATGAGCTGTTCGATCAGAATGAATACGCCGAAATAGAGACCCCAGATGATGAAATTCCAGCTTGCGCCGTGCCAGAGACCGGTGCAGAACCAGACGAGAAACAGGCCGCCGTATTTTCTGCGCTTGCCGAAAATCGGGACATAGAGCAGATAATCGCGGAAGAATGTGCCGAGCGAGATGTGCCAGCGCTGCCAGAATTCCGAGATATCCTTGCAGAGGAACGGATGCCGGAAGTTCTCGTCAAAATGGAAGCCGAACATTCTGCCCATGCCGATCGCCATATCGGAATAGCCCGAGAAATCGAAGTAAATCTGCATTGCATAGACGATGACGGCATACCAGGTTCCGGCAACGGAGAGCGCCGTGCCCTCTGTTCCGAAGAACTGATCGACGATGACAGAGAGGTGATTTGCGAGGATGACCTTCTTGCCGAGACCGATCATCAGGCGGGTGAAGCCCTCGCTCATATCGAGCAGCGTGGTCTTGCGTTCTTTGATTTCATCCGCAATGGTCGAGTAGCGGACGATCGGGCCGGCGATCAGCTGCGGGAACATCGAAATATAGAGCAGCAGATGGAACGGATTCTTCTGGACGTCGATCTTCTCCCAGTAAAGGTCGATGATATAGGAGAGGATCTGGAACGTATAAAAGCTGATGCCGATCGGGAGCGTCAGCTGCGGAACGGGCAGGCTGACACCGGGAATCAGGTTGATATTTTCAACGATAAAGCCGCTGTACTTGAATACGCCGAGCAGCCCGATATTGAAGATCAGGCTGACGATCATGATAAACTTGGCGCCGCCTTGTTTTTCGTGTTTCTGGAAGCCGCCGATCCCGAGGCCGAAGAGATAATTCATCAGGACGCTGATCAGCAGCAGGATGATATAGACCGGTTCGCCCCATGCATAAAAGATGAGTGAGAATACAGTCAGGGTGAAATTCTTGATTTTCAGAGACGGCGAAAGCCCGTAGCAAAGAAGGCATACGGGCAGAAACAGATATAGAAAGTACAGGCTTGAAAATACCATATCTAACGCTCCTGCTTTTGTTCTGCTGTGCGCAATTTTTAGCACATATATTGTTATATCTATCTATTAACGTACAATTAGGCGCGCAAAGGCGCACTTTTCTTTATTATAGCACAAAAGAACGAAACATGCAAGGGATTTTGCGGATTTTCTTTCTGATACTTTTCTCATGATAAAAAGAACCGGCACAGCCGCAGAAAATGCAGCCATGCCGGTGCGAACAGAATTCAGTAAAGCTCACCGCTGCCGTTCCATTGGATCAGCGCACGCAGGCGCTTCGGCATGATCGGATGCGATGAAAGCATATTGACGAGCCAGAGGAAGAATCCGCGGTCGTTGATTGTTGTGTTGACGTAATCCTGGATATCAACCATCGGATAGAGGTGACGGTCCACGATCAGCATCATCGTTGCACGCACGCCGTCATAGTTCGTCAGGCGCTGCGCAAGGCGGTCGCAGCTGTATTCACGGGTACGCGATGCGATCTGTCCGAAAATCGGCGTGCTGACGGAGAAGAGAATCGGGAGATTGTAATGCAGCGTCGAATGACCGTAGTAAATATGGGAAAGTTCGTGTGCAATGATAAAAGCAAGCGCGTTCATGTCCTTGTGCTCACGATAGGCGACTTCAAATACTTCGGTGTTGATGAGGATGTACTGCCGCCCGAAGATGAAGCTCGAAAATGCATTGAGCACGCCGCTCTGCTGCACGATATACGCTTCCGGAACCTGTTTCATGCCGAGCCGGTAGGCATAGGAATGGATCAGCGAATAGACTTCGGGGAAATTATTCTGCGTGATCTTCAGGCTGCTCGCCTTGATCGAAGCAAAATTCAGATAGAGCGTGATGAACAGCGAAATGATGCCGAAAATACCATAGAAGAACAGCTTGATTTCGCTTGGAATCTGCTTTGCAAATTCTTGCATGTATTCGGATTCTTCGCGTTTCTTCTCCCGCTTGGATTTTTCCTTTTTATCGGTGTCTTCTTCATCGGAATCCTTTTCATCCGAAGAATCCGTTTCCGAATCTGTATCTTCATTATTACCGCCGAGCGTCTGCGAGATGATATGCTCGCTGAAGTCATTCAGATCTTCTTTATAATCGCTGGCATGTACGATCATCAGAATGATGACGGAGAGAATCATCAGGACATTCAGCTCGATCAGACGGCGATACCAGCGCTTTTCGTGGCTGTGACGGCAGCTTTCCGCTTCCTCTTTGGAGATCGGCGGCAGCGCCATGATGCGCTCATAATCCGAAGCATAGACGACGGGCTCCTTCGGCGGTGTCGGGCCGCCGTACTGCGGTGCAGAGACCGGTTTCCCCGCAATGGCAGGCTGCTCGAATCCCTCCTTCGGATATTGATTCGGGATGGTCGGCGCCGGGGGTGTCAGAGGCTGATCCGGAATCTGGACAGGTGGTGTCAGGCTGTGCTCAGACCGTGAAACAGGCGGTACATAGCTTTGTTCCGGCTGCGGTACAGAGAATGCGGGTGACTGCCCGGGCTGTGCATCAAGCGGTGCGAGGATGATATCCGGCTGCTGAACCGGTGGGGTATTGCGCTGTTCAGGCGCCTGAACAGAGGGCGTAAAGCTGGGCGCCGGCTGCTGAACAGGCGCTGTAAAGCTGTGTTCAGACTGTGAGACAGGCGGTGTAAAGTTTGGTGCCGGCTGCTGAACAGGGGCTGTAAAGCTGTGCTCAGACTGTGAGACAGGCGGTGTAAAGCTTGGCGCCGGCTGCTGAACAGGGGCTGTAAAGCTGTGTTCAGACTGTGAGACAGGCGGTGTAAAGCTTGGCGCCGGCTGCTGAACAGGTGGCGTAAAGCTTTGTTCGGACTGCGGGGCAGGGGGCGTAACACTTTGCTCCGGCTTGTATAACGGGTGAAGCCGCGGCGGCGGTGTCAGCATGGCCTCCGGCGGCAGCGGCGGCTTTTCCATCGGATCAGGGTAATCAGAATGCGGCTGTGCTGCATTTGCATCGAGCGGTGCGGATTCCTGCGGTGTCAGTTCATGTTTGTCTTCCATAGTTCCTCCTGTTTTGGTTACATGGTATAATCGTGATATGAAATTAGGGTTGCGTGGAATTCTTCGAGATCAATCTTTTCCAGATGATAATAATCGATCATATATGCAAAATACATTTCCAGCGTGCCTTCATAGAGCTTATCGTCGATGCTGCGTGCCTGGTTGCCAAGCCGGACAATATCCGAAGAAAACTCCTCAGTCGGGGTATAGTCCGGATACGGGACGGTCACGAGATCCACTTTCTGTCTGCCGGAATCCAGCTGCTTATGGAGTTCCCGGAGACTGAAATGGAATACATAGCTGTTTGCAATGTTGATATAGCTCAGGATGCTGACTGCACCGGTGCCAAAGATAATAACTGCTCTTTTCATAAGTGCAGCGGTTTTGTCAGAAACCTGTTCTGAAGCAGCCGTGAACAATTCCAGCGAAAGCAGCAGCCAGAAGCAGAATATGACAAAGAAACAGCGCGGCGTCACCGGATTGACCACACAGAAGGGGGCGGCAGAGATGACTGTTCCGCCTAAAAATACAGCGGTACGGAGAAAACGTTCACGCTCTGTCAGTACAAAGCTGAGATACAGAACGGAGATGAGATACAGGAATATAAAGGCACATTCCAGAGCGCCCATACGCTCACTGGCGGTAAGCGAGTGAAACTCTACAAAGCTCGTGTTGAATACGGAATAGAGAGCATAGGCAGCAATGCAGCTGAGCGAGAGCTTTCCGTATCGGCGGCGCTCCTTGCTCCAGCCGGACTGATCCGCACGCAGATACAGAAATGCCATTGCAGCCGCGATCAGCAGATGCAGCAGAAAGAATCGCTTAGCAAACATCGGTATGACCTTGGTATAGGCCTGGTAGAAAACCTCTGTCAGGTCTGACTCTATCGTGCGGAAAGTTTCGGATTCGGTACCCTCTGCGACATCTCTGTATTGCGGGTTGAGCAGCATAATAACAAGCCCGAGCAGGGCGCCGACAGCATAGACGATCTGATAGGCGCGCAGCTTCTGCTGTTTGCTGCGTGCGGCATAAATGAGCACAAATACGGCAAATACAACATTGAAGATTGAAACATGCTCCACGAAAAATGCACCGCCGAATCCGAGCAGACCGCAGAGCGGAATCAGAACAGCTTTACGCTCTTTCAGTTTACCGGAAAATTCACGGAAGCAGAGCCGCATATAGAACATGGTAAAAATGATCGGCACGACATGTACAGCAAAGGCAAACGGCCACATGATTGTGTTGGCATAGATCGCCGGCGGCATCAGAACAAACAAGGCCAGCGTCAGCCATGAAACGGACTGCCGTTTGCGGTTGATCTGCGTAACATCCGAGAGCAGCAGAATGAAGATGCTGAGCATCACCGTGTAGCAAAATACTTTTGCAGCGGGATACCGGACGATCAGGTATGCGAGTCGGTTGGCAATATACCGTCCGTTTGTGAAAGCTGAATACCGAATTTCGGGGCGCTCAAATGCATAGTAGAGCAGGTAATCGTCCGAAACCGGCTCGGCGGCCAGACTGCATATCAGCGAAAAAATAAAAACGACTGCACAAAACAGTAATCTGGATTTAAATATAGATTTCATATTTGACCTCGCTCAGACATTTGGAATTATTCATTTATACTATACCATACAAATGTGCAGACGTCAAGGGATTCCGACGGTTTTTGTCAGATTTGCAAATCAGGAGGCAGATTTGCTGTATTTTCGTCAGTCATCCCACCAGCCGTTTTTGAGACGGTCGAGCGAATGCGGGCTGACATACTGCGGAAACCGGCCGGTTTTTTCGACAGTCAGCCCGTGCAGCATTCCGATGTGTACAGAGAGATGCCGGAACTGCATGAGAATCAGCTCGAGCCGCGTAAAGGGGCATTCCGGCGGACATTCATTCAGCGCGCTGTCCGTCAGATTTGCAAGATAATCCATCGTTTTCTGCCGGACGGATTCCAAAAGCGCGAGCAATTCTTCGTCGCTCCATTCGTGGAAGATCGGCTTGAATGGATTATCTGAACCCGTTTCAAATCCGGGACGTTCCGTATAGACAAACGGATTGAAGAACCATTTATCCGCAGAGTGCAGCGTATGATAGACGAACCGCCAGGCCGGAGTGCCCTTGACAGGCGCATTCCGGTCATAGGTCTTGAGTGCGATCATCAGATTGACGAAATTGGCATCAGTCTGACGTGCGATCATTTCACAAACAGGTTCCATATCGTTATCCTCCGTATAAACAAAGCCGACCCGGAAGATATCCGGATCGGCTTGTATCAACTGAAAAATCAGAAGTTGACCTTTCTTGCGACATAGCTGGTGTGCAGGAGCTCGTGAGCCTTGTGGCTGCCCGGCTCGCCGAGATACTCTTTGTAGAGTGTCTGGATTGCAGGGTTATCCTGAGACTTACGGAGATCCATCTTTGCATCGACACTATAGAGTGCCTTTGCACGCTCTGCGCGCAGATCAATGAAGTTGCGGACGGATGCCGGCTGAATCGGCTGACCGCCGCCGTTGACGCAGCCGCCCGGGCAGGCCATGATCTCGATGAACTGATAATCAGCCTCACCGGCACGGACCTTGTCCATCAGCTTACGTGCGTTTGCAAGACCGCTTGCAACTGCAACCTTGACGGTTACGCCGCCTGCCGTGTAGGTTGCTTCCTTGATGCCCTCGATGCCGCGGACGTCGGTGAAATCAACCTTATCGTTTGCGAGCTTCTCGCCGCTGATCTGCTCAACAGCAAAACGGAGTGCAGCTTCCATAACGCCGCCGGTTGCACCGAAGATCAGACCGCCGCCGGTGTAGATGCCGAGCGGATCGTCGAACTTCTCTTCCGGCAGAGCGGTGAAGTCAAGACCTGCACGGTCGATCATTCTGCCGAGCTCACGGGTCGTGAGTGCGATATCAACATCCGGATAGCCCGATGCGCTCTGATCGTCTCTCTTGCACTCGAACTTCTTTGCGGTGCACGGCATAACAGAAACAGAAACGATATCCTTCGGATCCCAGCCCATCTTCTCTGCAAAATAGGTTTTGATGATTGCGCCCTGCATCTGCTGCGGGGACTTGCAGGTAGAGAGATTCGGGATCAGATCCGGGAAGTAATGCTCAAGGAACTTGACCCAGCCCGGGGAGCAGGAGGTGATCATCGGGAGCACGCCGCCCTTGGTAACGCGCTCGATCAGCTCCGTACCCTCTTCCATGATGGTGAGGTCAGCACCGTAGTTGGTATCCGTGACAACATCAAAGCCGAGTCTGCGCAGTGCAGCGACCATCTTGCCCTCGACATTTGTGCCGATCGGATAGCCGAACATTTCGCCGAGGCCTGCACGGACAGACGGAGCGGTCTGAACGACAACATGCTTGGTCGGATCTGCGATCGCCTTGAAGACATCATCGGTGAAGTCCTTCTCGGAGAGTGCGCCGGTCGGGCAGACCGTGATGCACTGGCCGCAGGAGACACAGGAGGTCTCGCCGAGCGGCTTATTGAACTGCGAGCCGATGTTGGTGATGAAACCGCGCTCATTTGCGCCGATGACACCGATGCCCTGTGTCTTTGCACATGCTGCGACGCAGCGGCGGCAAAGGATGCACTTATTGTTGTCACGGTACATGTGTGCTGCGGAATCGTCGATCGCGTACTCGGTGCGCTCGCCCTTGTAAACATCAGCATCGGTGATGCCGAGGTCATTTGCGAGTCTCTGCAGTTCGCAGTTCTTGCTGCGGACGCAGGAGAGACACTTCATATCGTGGTTCGAGAGCAGCAGCTCCATGGTCTTTCTGCGGGAATCGAGCACCTTCGGGGAATTGGTCTGAACCTCCATGCCTTCCGTGACCGGATAGACACATGCTGCGACCATTCTTGCCGGTCCGAGGTTCGGGCCGCGCATTTCGGCAGCCTCGACCATACACATACGGCAGGCACCGATTTCATTGATATCTTTCAGATAGCAGAGCGTCGGGATCGTGACGCCAGCTGCGCGTGCAGCTTCCAGCACAGAGGAACCCTTCGGGACCTGTACTGCAAAGCCGTTGATTTTAACATTTACCATATCACTCATGTCCTGAAGCCTCCTTTACTGCTTGCTGATTGCGCCGAACTTACACTTCTCGATGCAGGCGCCGCACTTTACGCACTTCGCGGAATCAATCGCGAAGGATGCGAGCTTATTGCCGGGAGCGGTGTAATCGGTACGTTCAATCGCGGATGCAGGGCACTGTCTTGCGCACATCGAGCAGCCCTTGCACTTATCCTGGTCGATGACATAGCGGAGCAGGGACTTGCAGACGCCTGCCGGGCACTTCTTGTCAACGATATGTGCAACGTACTCGTCGCGGAAGAAGCGGAGTGTAGAGAGGACCGGGTTCGGTGCAGTCTGACCGAGGCCGCAGAGGGAGTTTGCCTTGATGTACTGGCAGAGCTCCTCGAGGCGGTCGAGGTCTTCCAGTTCGCCGTTGCCGCTGGTGATCTTGTCAAGGATCTCATAGAGACGCTTGGTACCGATCCGGCACGGTGTACACTTACCGCAGGATTCGTCCATGGTGAACTGCAGGAAGAACTTTGCGATATCGACCATGCAGTTATCCTCATCGAGAACGATGAGACCGCCGGAACCGATCATGCAGCCGATCTTTGCGAGGCTGTCGTAATCGACGCTGACGTCATAGTGTTCAGCCGGGATGCATCCGCCGGAAGGACCGCCGGCCTGTGCAGCCTTAAACTTCTTGCCGTTCGGGATGCCGCCGCCGATTTCCTCAATGATCTCACGGAGCGTGGTGCCCATCGGGATCTCAACGAGGCCGGTATTCTTGATCTTGCCGCCGAGTGCAAAGACCTTGGTGCCCTTTGCGGTCTCGGTGCCCATGGAAGAATACCACTTTGCACCCTTGAGGATGATCTGCGGAACGTTTGCATAGGTCTCAACGTTGTTGAGAATGGTAGGCTTCTGATAGAGGCCCTTTTCTGCCGGGAACGGCGGACGCGGACGCGGCTCACCGCGGTTGCCCTCGATAGAGGTCATCAGAGCAGTTTCCTCACCGCAGACGAATGCGCCTGCGCCGAGGCGGAGGTCAATATCGAAGTTGAAGCCGGTGCCGAAGATATCGGTGCCGAGCATACCTGTCTCTCTTGCCTGCTTGATTGCGATGCGGAGTCTCTCGACAGCGATCGGATACTCAGCACGGACATAGATATAGCCCTGCTGTGCGCCGATTGCATAACCTGCAATGGTCATCGCTTCGAGGACGACATGCGGGTCGCCTTCGAGCACGGAACGGTCCATAAATGCACCGGGGTCGCCCTCGTCAGCGTTGCAGCATACATATTTAATATCGGCATCCGGGACGATGTTGCGTGCGAGCTTCCATTTCATACCGGTCGGGAAGCCGCCGCCGCCTCTGCCGCGCAGGCCGGAATCGAGCACTTCCTGGATGACGTCTTCCGGTGTCATCGAGGTCAGGACCTTGTGGAGTGCTTCGTAGCCGTCTCTGCCGATGTATTCATTGATATTTTCCGGATTGATCAGACCGCAGTTGCGGAGTGCAACACGGTGCTGCTTAGCATAGAATGTTGTTTCGTTGAGTGACTTGATTTCATCAGAACCCTCTGTGACGGTCTCGTCATAGAGGAATTCCTTGACCGGCTTGCCGCCGATGAGATGCTCCTCGACGATGCGCGGAATCATCTCCATTTTGACGTGCGTATAGAACGAGCCTTCCGGATACACGATCATGATCGGACCGCGCTCGCAGAGACCGAAGCAGCCGGTACGGACGACAAAGATCTCGCCGTCGATGCCCTTTTCCTTCAGTGTCTTCTCCAGCTCATCCGCGATCTTCATGGAGCCGGAAGAAGTACATCCGGTACCGCCGCACATCAGGATATGCTTCTTGTACTTGGCAGCGTCTGCTTCCTTGCCGAGGCGCAGCGCCATTTCCTTGCGCATTTCCTCTTTGATTGCAGTAAGTTCCTGCAAAGTCTTCATAGTAAACCTCCTAATTTACAGTCCCGATGTCAATCGGCATATTTTGCGAGAATATCCTGGACCTCTTTGAGATCGCCGGTGAGTCTGCCGTAAACGTCGTCATTGATCGTGACGACCGGAGCCAGACCGCATGCACCGACACAGCGGCAGTCATCGAGCGAGAACTTGCCGTCCTGTGTGAT
>CAMNFV010000083.1 GCA_946537515.1 uncultured Ruminococcus sp.
TTCTCAAGAAATACGGTCAGGATCTGACGGAGCGTGCAAAGAAGCATCAGCTGGATCCGGTGATCGGCAGAGATGCCGAGATCCGCAATGTCATCCGGATCCTGTCCCGTAAAACGAAAAATAACCCGGTGCTGATCGGTGAACCGGGCGTCGGCAAGACTGCAATCGCAGAGGGACTTGCACAGCGGATCGCGCGCGGGGATGTTCCGGAATCGCTGCGGGACCGCACGATCTTTTCGCTCGATCTCGGCGCACTCGTCGCCGGTGCAAAATACCGCGGCGAATTTGAAGAGCGTCTGAAGGCCGTTTTGCAGGAAGTCAAGAAATCCGAGGGCAAGATTCTGCTGTTCATTGATGAGCTGCATACGATTGTCGGCGCGGGCAAGACCGACGGCGCAATGGATGCGGGCAATCTGCTCAAGCCGATGCTTGCGCGCGGTGAACTTCATTGCATCGGTGCGACGACGCTCGACGAATACCGCAAATATATCGAAAAGGATGCGGCGCTTGAACGCCGGTTCCAGCCGGTACAGGTCGGGGAACCGACCGTTGAGGACACGATCTCGATCCTTCGCGGACTCAAAGAGCGCTATGAGGTCTATCACGGCGTCAAGATCCATGATACGGCGCTGATCGCGGCGGCAACGCTCTCGAACCGCTATATCTCTGACCGGTTCCTGCCGGATAAGGCGATCGACCTGGTCGATGAAGCCTGCGCAATGATCCGGACAGAAATGGATTCCATGCCGACCGAAATGGACGAAATTGCAAGAAAAATCATGCAGCTTGAGATCGAAGAGGCGGCGCTGAAAAAGGAAACGGATTCTGTCTCGGCGGCGCACCTGACCGATCTGCAAAAGGAACTCGCTGAAAACCGCGACAAATTCGCGCAGATGAAGGCACAATGGGAGAATGAAAAGGGCGGCATCAGCAAGGTGCAGGATCTCCGTGCACAGCTCGAACAGCTCAAAGCCGAGATCGAAACCGCAGAGCGGCAGTATGATCTGAATAAGGCGGCCGAGCTCAAATACGGCAAGCTGCCCGAACTGCAAAAGCAGCTCTCCGATGCCGAAAACGCTGCACAGAACGGCGCTGCAAAGCTGCTCCGGGATGCCGTTACCGAGGATGAGATCGCGCGGATCGTGGCGCGCTGGACCGGCATCCCCGTGACGAAACTCATGGAAGGCGACCGCGAAAAGCTGCTGCATCTCGATGATACGCTGCATAAGCGCGTGATCGGTCAGGATGAAGCCGTTGAAAAGATCAGCGAGGCGATCCTGCGCTCGCGTGCCGGCATTCAGGATCCGAACCGTCCGATCGGTTCGTTCCTCTTCCTCGGTCCGACCGGTGTCGGTAAGACGGAGCTTGCGAAAACGCTCGCAGAAGCGCTCTTTGACGATGAACGCAATCTCATCCGGATTGATATGTCCGAATATATGGAGAAATTCAGCGTCAGCCGTCTGATCGGAGCGCCTCCCGGATATGTCGGCTATGAGGAAGGCGGTCAGCTGACAGAAGCCGTCCGGAGAAAGCCCTACAGCGTTGTGCTGCTCGATGAGATCGAGAAGGCGCATCCGGATGTATTCAATCTGCTGCTGCAAGTCCTCGATGACGGCCGCATTACCGATTCGCAGGGCAGAACCGTTGATTTTAAGAACACGATTCTGATTCTGACCTCGAATCTCGGCGCTGATGCGCTGCTGGAAGGCATCCAGCCCGACGGCACGATCTCCGAGGCCGCGAAGAAGCAGACCGATGCGCTGCTGCATCAGCGGTTCCGTCCGGAATTCCTCAACCGTCTGGATGAGATCATCCTCTATAAACCGCTGACCAAGCAGGAAATCGGCGGCATCGTTGATCTGCTGATCGCAAATCTGCAAAAGCGTCTGGCGGAGCAGCAGCTCCATGTCAGACTGACGGACGCCGCAAAGAATGCTGTCATTGAGCAGGGCTATGATCCGAATTTCGGTGCGCGGCCGCTCAAGAGACTCATTCAGCGGAAGATCGAAACGCTGCTTGCAAAGAAGCTCCTCGCAGAGCCGCTTCCGCAGGGCAGCACCGTGACCGTCGATTATCAGGACGGCGAATTCCGCTGCGATGCGTGATCCCCGAAATACTGCGAAAGCCCCGAACCCGCTGCATTTACGCCGGGTTCGGGGCTTTCTGTTGCCTGACACGATTTTCAGGATTAAGGTCTTTGTGGTTGCGCAGCTGTGAGATTACACGAGCTTCGCGATGATGCGCAGGATCGCGATGACGTCATCAGAGGTGAGCTTGCCGTCGCCGTTGACATCCGCATTCTGCTTGCCTTCGGCTGTGATATTTGCGTCGGTATCCTCTGCGACAAATCTTGCGAGCAGGACTGCGTCAGAGACATCGGTGCCCTCTTTGCAGTTGACATTGCCGCGGTCAAATTTCTGCGCTTTTGTGTTTTTCGTGGTGCTTGTCCGCGGCGGCTGATTTGTGCCGCTGGAACTGACATATGTTGTTTCTGTTGTTGAGCCTGTGCCTTCAACATCCGGGGAAGCATTTGTATCGGTCGGCGCAGTTTCGATGTGGCTGACAGTGCTTTCTCCGTTCGGAACGTGCGCGGTGATATCACCGGGAAGCTTGAATTTCAGCGTCAGCGGCTGGATCTCCATGCCTTCGTATTGTCCGTCCTTGTAGTTTGTGCCGAGTTTGACATAGAATTGTGCTGTATTATCTGTTTCCTGTGTGTAGCCGTAATCCAGAACCTTCAGTTGATAACTTACATTATGGCCATAGATGTTGAATCTGCGCTGCTCAGTCATCTGGACATAAATTTCGGTGAGATCAAGGGATTTTACTGTTTTGCCGTCTTCACTCAGCTGCATACCGATTTTCGGTTCTGTTGCGGTTTCCAGCTTAACACTCAAAAGTGCGTTTGTGCCCCGATAATGCCCCTGTTCGTCGAAAACAGGCTGGGTATCATTGCTGACGCACCATGTCTTCACAGTTGTAGAAACTTTCGTGTTCTCCTTCGGCAGAAGAATATCTGCGGTTACATTCGTCACGGCCGGTGCTGTCTCTTCACTGATATTTATCATCATGCTGGTTTCTCTTCCGTTAGCGATTTTTGCGGTCATCAATGTTTTGCCGGGCTTGATTCCTTTGAGCAGAAGATGGTTTTCGTCCTGTGATACAATCTCGACGATGTCCTTGCTGAACTTGTAGGTCAGCAGCGATTCGGGCGTGACGCCAGAAACATCGAAATAATACAGATCACCAAGCTGCATGTTTCCGTTGCCGTAAATGATGAGCGGTTTGCCAGTCCTATTCTCGGTCGAATGCGTATAGGTCGTATCATGGGTATATGTTGCATCGGTCGTCGGCAGGGTCGTGATATGTGTCATGACTGTTGAGGTCACTGTCGTGTAGGTCGTATTGTTAGTGGTAGCAGTCATATCGGCCGCGGTCGGTATGCCGGTTGTGACTTCGGTATGTGCAGGCTCGGTGTAATTCGGATCACAGAGCTTGACATTGCCGTAGATATTCGTGCCGTTGGCAAATTCCAGAATGGATATGCCGGCGATCCGGATCGGGTTGGGCATCTTGGTATCATAGAACACCATGTGGTCGGGCATGTTCTTGATCCGGAGCGCATAGATGATATCGCCCTTCAAGGTGACATCGAGGCGCTTGAAGGAGTAATCAAGATTTTCGACAACCTTATTCGGCTCCGTGCCGGTGTTCCAGGATGCGACAACTTCATTTGTATCCAGGCGGATGAGCTCGCAGTCGAGTGCGGGGAGCGCAAGGCCGAGGATATCCTCAATGGTGATCTTGATATTGAATTTACCCTGAAGCGGAACATTTCTCAGGTCTGCGGTGGTCTGTGTCATAACTGTTCCGGCAGGTTCCTTCGGGCCGGATGTGGTGACAACGGTTCCGGTGGCGTTTGCTGTCGGCATGGTGGTGTGATAGACCGTTCCGACCGGATCGAAATGCTGTGAGGTTGTCGCAGCAGTTGTTCTTGCGGTCGTGTGATAGGTCGTTGCAGCGGTCGTCACGGCGCTCGCTGCGGGTGCATCGGCAGCTGATACGGAAAGTACAGCCGGTGTGCCGGTGCCCGCTGCAAATGACAGCACGCAGGCTGCGGCGGTCATTGCGGATATGAGCTTACGAATTTTCATGACTTTCACCCTTTCTGATTCTCATGATCGGTTTTCGTATAAGGTATGCTGCGGTATTCGGACACAGCGGCCTGTACATCAGGCAATCGTGTGTCACAGACTGAAAATTGCGGCGGAGTGCCTGCCGTCACATCAGATCGTGAAGCGGCAGGCGCTTTCTTCCGCCTGACCCTCTCGCGGCGATCGCAGCAGAACTGCCGGATCGCTGTTCGCCGGAACCGGAGAATGACCTTTCCCCCGTGCATATCTCCGGTGCGATATATTCATTGCTGTACGGATTGGCCGCGGCGCGTTTTTGATCCGGATGCGCAGCCCTCTCTCTGCGCATCCGGCACGCCTGCGGAATTGCCCGGATCCCGTATGACCCGGGGGATATGATCCGTTCAGCGAATCGGGATAAGCTTTGTATCAGGAGATCCGGATTTCCGGTTCTCCGTTTGTCAGCGTGTAGTAGTCATTGACCTGATCGGTAACGCTGAATTGGAATTGCGGCGCATTGTCGATCACATAGCCCTTCGGAACCGCAGTCGCAAAGACGAAATGCCGCTGCGTCTGATCGGAATTCTGCCGGAAGACGAGGCCGCTGATTATAGAATTGGAGCGGTCAATCGTCAGATCTGTGAGGTCGGCATCGGTCGCGTGTGTTTTCAGATGAATCACAAGACAGTCGAAACGGCCAAAATCAAACCAATGCATCGGGATATAATCGTCGCCGCCCGGTGCTTCGCGCAGAATTTCCCAGGAAATATCCAGCTCATCGGAAGCTGCATCCGGATTAAAGAGCTGCCATTGCATCAGATAGCTGTCGTACCCATTCGGAATCGCGGACGAGCTGCCGGATGTGACGGCTGTTGATTCTGTCGATGCGATTGTGTACGGGACGGTTGTCAGCGTCGTTAAGACCGAGGTTATAGCTGAACTCGAATGGGATGCGGTGCTTGACATGGTGGAAGCATAGGAATGGTCGCTGGCGCTTGTTCTGGTTGTGCGTACGGCTGTGTCGGTGCTTGCGATTGTCGTTCTCCTTGTTGTGGAAGTTTTCGGGGATGTTGTCTTTGTGGAAAGCGCTGTCGGTTTTGTTGTAATGGTCGTAGACGGTTTGGCTGTCGTGGTTTTGGATGTTGTCGTCCCGGATGTCGAGGATTTTCCGGTCGTCGTCTGCGGCGGTTTGCTCACAGTTGTTCTGGTCGTTCCGGATGACGACGCTGTGCTTGCACTTGCCGCAGACGAAGCGTCCGTATGCGATGTATGGGTATCCTTTGTGTCTGATGATGAAGGTTTTGTGACCGGTTCGGCAGTTGCCATACCCGGATTCTGTGTATCTTGGCTGCCGACGGATTCCGATTCACTTCGTACCGTGCTGACGGTTGAGGTCTGCGTGGTACGATGCCCCTGTGAATCAGTATGCTCCGGCTTTCCGGTCGTTTCTTCATCGGCTGCGGTTGTGACGTCAGTTGAATCCGTTGCAGCGGATTCGGTGACAATCGTGATATCCGGCTCGGTAGACACAGAAGGAATTTCCGGCGATTTCAGCCGCGGATAGACTGCGGCAAAGATCACAACGGCCATGCAGGCTGCCATAGCAGGGATGCCGTACCGCAGCGCTCTGATGTGCCGCGGTTTCGGCTGCGGCTTGGAGGCCGCTTCGATATATTCAGCGGGAAGCTCTCCGAGCAGCTCCATAAATTCAAGCTCCTTCACAGCAATCCCTCCTTCCGCAGTTGATTGCACAGCCGTTTCCGGATGCGCGACAGGGTAACCTTAACATTGTTTTCCGACATATCAAACAGCTCTGCCAGCTCAGTAACCGGGGATGCATGATAATAACGCCGGATAAACAGACTGCGTTGGTGTTCAGGGAGTGTCCCGAGAAACCGTGTGACTGCATCGAGCATCGCGCGCCGGTCGAGCTCATGCTCCACATTATCCTGTGAGGCGATGATCTCTGAGATTTCGGAAAGCGTAGCGGTCATCTGACCGCCGCCGCGCTTTTCCGCGTGTGCTGCTGCATATCTTTTGAGGGCAAAGTTCCGAACCAGCGTCAGGAAATACGCGCCGAAATTATTGGGATGTGCGGGCGGGATTGCGTTCCATGCGCCGAGCAGCGCATCATTGAGGCATTCCTCCGCATCTTCCTCCGTCCCGAGTATATTGCGCGCGACAGACTTGCAGAGCGTGCCGTAACGTCCGGTCGTTTCGCGCAGCGCCTGCTCATTCCGTGTCTCAAACAGGTTGAGGATTCTTTCGTCGTCCGTGGCATCCACCGCCTTTCGCGTTTTTGCCTTCACTAATAATGACCCAATTTTTCAAAAAAGGTTACACATTATTTGCGAAGATTTTTCAAAAAAATTTTTCATTACGTATTTACGTGATTTTTATGCCGATATATTTTTTTCATGCAGAGAAATCCGAATGCTTTTCCGGAGATCGGATCAATTCTGCTGCTGTCCGGCAAACTGGCTCTGATAGAGCTCTGCATAGAATCCGCCTTCTTTGAGCAGCGAATCGTGATTGCCCTGCTCAATGATATGGCCGTCTTTCATGACAAGGATCAGATCGGCCTCCCGGATTGTTGAGAGCCGGTGTGCGACAATAAACGATGTCCGCCCCTGCATCATCTTCTGGAATGCAGACTGGATTTTCAATTCGGTGCGCGTGTCGATCGAGGATGTCGCTTCGTCGAGAATCAGCATCGGCGGCAGACAGAGCATCAGCCGCGCAATGCAGAGAAGCTGCCGCTGACCTTGTGAGAGCGCGCCGCTTTTATCGCTGATGACGGTATCATAGCCCTGCGGCAGGCGCTTGATGAAGCTGTGTGCATGCGCCGCTTTTGCCGCTTCAATGATTTCTTCATCTGTCGCATCGGGCTTGCCCATGCGGATATTTTCGCGGACGGTCGCGGCTTTGAGCCAGGTTTCCTGGAGAACCATGCCGATATTCTGCCGCAGGCTGTCCCGCGTCACATTGCGCAGATCATGGCCGTCGATCCGGATGCCGCCCGCATTGACATCATAGAACCGCATAATGAGATTGATGAGCGTGGTCTTGCCGCAGCCGGTCGGACCGACGATCGCGACACGCTGTCCGGGCTTTACCTGAATGGAGCAATGCTCGATCAGCGGACGCTCCGGCACATAGGAAAAGGCGATATCATCGAACTGTACTTCGCCGCGCACCGCTGTCAGGACGGCTGCGTCCGGTGCATCGGGAATTTCGGTCGGCTCGTCGATCAGCGAGAAGATGCGGTCGGCACAGGCAAGCGCATTCTGAAGCTCGGTCATGACGCCGGAAATTTCATTGAACGGTTTTGTGTACTGATTTGCGTAGCTGAGGAAGCAGGAGAGCTGTCCGACGCTGATGCTGCCGCGGATCGCCGCGAGCGCACCGGTCAGTCCCACCGCTGCATAGACCAGCGCATTGACAAAGCGCGTGCAGGGATTTGTCAGCGAGGAATAGAAGGTCGCTTTCAGGGATGCATTCGCAAGACGCCCGTTGATCTCATCGAAATCGCGCATCGTTTCCGCCTCATGGCCGAATGCCTGCACGATCTTCTGATTCGTGACGGTTTCATTGATGATCGCGGTCTGTTCGGCACGGGTTTCCGCCTGGACGCGGAACATGGAGTAGGTCCGCTTGGCGATGAATGCCGCGACAAAGAGCGAAAGCGGCGTCATGACAATGACAACGAGCGTGATCGCCGGATGAATCGACAGCATGAAAATCAGCGTGCCGAGGATCGTCAGGATGCCCGTGAAGAGCTGCGTAAAGCCCATGAGCAGGCCGTCCGCAAACTGATCGACATCGGAGATCATGCGGCTGACCGTAACGCCGGTCGGGTGGCTGTCCAGATAGGAGAGCGGCAGATGCTCGATGCGTTCGATTGCGCGGTTGCGGATATCTTCGATCACTTCGTAGGTGATTTTGTTGTGCGCGATACTCATGATCCATTGCGCGAGTGCGGTCACGGCGACGGATATGCCGATCGTCAGCAGAATGCGCGTCACAGCGCTGAAATCGACATTTCCGGCGGATTCGATCCGGTCGATTGCGCGGCCGATCAGAATCGGGACATAGAGCGTCAGCGCAACGGTGACGACCGCGAGCAGCAGCGTCATAATGAGCCACATTTTATATCCGGCGAGGTCGTGCAGCACACGCTTGATCGTATCAACACGGACACTCTGTTCTTTCTTTTCCTTAGCCATTCTGCTGCACCTCCTCCTTCGGGAACTGCGAGGCGTAAATCTCCTGATAGACCGCGCAGGTCCGCAGCAGCTCCTGATGCGTGCCGATGCCTGCAAGACGGCCGTCATCCAGCACAAGGATCCGGTCTGCATGCTGAATGGATGCCGTGCGCTGCGATACGATGAATACCGTCGGGCGGTCAGGGAGCTCCTTCAGCGACTGCCGCAAGGCCGCATCTGTTGCATAATCGAGCGCAGAGGCGCTGTCATCGAGAATCAGGAACTCCGGCTTGCGGACGAGTGCGCGTGCGATCGTCAGACGCTGCCGCTGGCCGCCGGAGAAATTGTGGCCGCCTTCGGTAATCATTTCATCCAGACCGTTTGCCTTTGCACGGACAACATCGAGCGCCTGTGCGGCTTTCAGCGCGGTCTCCAGATCTGAATCAGATGCATCCGCGCAGCCCCATTGCAGATTCTGCCGGATTGTGCCGTGGAACAGCACAGCCTTCTGCGGCACCGTTCCGATGCGCCTGCGCAGGGCATGATGCGGGAAATCCGGGCTTGCAATGCCGTCGATCGTGATATTGCCTTCGGTCGGCTCATAAAAGCGGGGGATCAGGTTGACAAGTGTCGATTTGCCCGAGCCCGTACCGCCGATAATACCGATCACATCGCCGCGGTTCGCCGTAAAGCTGATATCGGAAAGCGACGGCTCTGCGGCATCTGCATATGTGAATGTCACATGGTCAAAGGAGATCGTGCCGCGGCTGGATTCCTGAATCTCCGGCTCTGTGCTGTCATCGGGAATCAATGTGCCGGATTCCAGAACTGCCTCGATGCGGTTGCCGCACGCGACAGCCTTTGTCACGCTGATAATGAAGTTTGCGAATTTGATCAGCTCGACCAGAATCTGCGACATATAATTGTAAAGCGCGATCACCGCGCCCTGCGTCAGGACACCCGCATCGACGCGCAGCGCACCGACATAGATCAGCCCGACAACGGCGAGATTGACAATGACATAAGTCAGCGGATTCATCAGCGCGGAGAGCTTGCCGACCGATTTCTGCATCGCGACCAGCACGTCATTTTCGCCGCGGAATTCCCTTGCCTCGGCTTCCTCATTCCGGAATGCACGGATGACGCGGACGCCGGTCAGATTTTCCCGCGTGGTCTCGGTGACGGTATCGAGCTGCTCCTGCACCTTTTTATACATCGGGATCGTCAGAAGCATGATACCGAAAACGACGACCGAAAGCAGCGGAATGGCTGCGACAAATACAAGCGCCGCTTTCACATCGACCGTGAATGCCATGATCATCGCGCCGAACACGATGAAAGGGGAGCGCAGCAGCAGCCGGATCGTCAGGTTGACGCCGGTCTGAAGCTGATTGATATCGCTGGTCATGCGCGTGATCAGCGATGAGGTACCGAGCGTATCAAGATCGGTATAGGTCATGCGCTGGATATGCGACATGAGTTCGTGGCGCAGCTTTGCGGAAAAGCCGGTCGCAGCTTTGGCCGCGAAATACTGCGCGAAGATCGTGTTCGTCAGGCCGATCGCCGCGAGCAGCGCCATGAGCAGGCACATGCGGATGATATAGCCCGTGTCGCCGTTCGCAATGCCCTTGTCAATCATCGACTTGACGACCAGCGGTACGAACAGCTCAAAGGTTGCTTCGAGCATCTTGAACAGCGGTCCTAAGATGCACTCTTTTTTGTAGTCTGCGAGATAGCGCAGCAGCTTTTTCATAGGTAGAATCATCTCCGTTTTCATTTACTCATAAAATCCCACTCTACATTATAACACATGATAATGTAAAAAGCAAGGCGCAGGGATAGGGGGAAAGAAAGTTAGGAGTTAGGATGTAGGAGTTAGGAGTTGCGGTATCGCTTCGCGATGATTTATAAAATAGCTGAATGAGAGCATCAACGCTTATGCAGCAGTTGACCTACTGGAGAACTTTAGATCAATGCCAGCGGGCGCTGCCCGCCCGGAGAACTTTAGATCAATTCAACCGGGCGTTGCCCGGAGGTTGAAAAAATTATCAAAAAAGATTATAATAGACAGGAACAAAACATATTTTTCTGCGTCTGCATTGACAGAGGGGAATGAATCTCCGCAGCTGATACCTGAAATCACCCACAAAAAACAGCAGCGAAAAAATATGGAACAAAATTCTTTTTCCTGCGTCTGCATAGACAGAGGGCGCAGCGGATCCGATCTCCCCTCGACGAAAGGCGGTGCATACATGACAGACGATCAGATTATAAACCTGTTTCAGGCGCGTGATGAACGTGCCGTACAGGCTGTCTCTGAACGGTACAGCGCAGCTTGTCTGCGTACAGCAAAAAAATATCTGCATTCCCATGAGGATGCAGAGGAATGCGTCAGCGATGTGCTGATGAAGCTTTGGCAGCAGATCCCGCCGGCAAAGCCGCAGAATCTCGAAGCATTTATCATCACCCTGACACAGCATACGGCGCTTGACCGTATCCGGAAACAACAGGCGCAAAAACGCGGCGGCGGTCAGAATCCCGCATCATTGGAGGATGTCGGTGAGACGCTTTCTGCGGCCGAAACCGTTGAGGATACGATCGGTCACAGGCTGCTGACAGAAGCTGTCGAGCGCTTCCTTGATACGCTCTCTGACGATGCACAGACGATCTTTACCGAGCGCTGGCATAACGAATCACAGCCGCGCGAGATTGCAGAAAAATTCGGTATCTCCGGCGTGCATGTCCGGAAATCGCTCATGCAGACGCGCCGGAAGCTGAAAGCCTACCTCAAAAAGGAGGGACTCTTATGACAAATAAACAGCTCAAAGAAATGATGCGCGATATTTCACCGCGCTATCAGCAGAAAGCAGATGCCCGTGCGGCAAGCGCCGAACATACAAAGCGCAGATCATGGATGCCGGCACTCGTCAGCGGTGCGGCGGTCTGCTGTGCAGGACTTGCGGCGGTCATTTTCCTGCCGAAGCTGCATCATGATTCGCTGACAGCAAACGAATCGGCTCTGCCGGAGATCCAGGAGATCACCGACAGCATGGAATCCTCTGATTTATACTACGGATCAAGCATCTCTTTTGATGATCTTCGGAATGCATTCATGCGCATTATGACGCCTGCATACGCACCCTGCGCCTATACGCCGACTGAAGAGGAACAGACCGCCATTTCAACTGCGCTCATGGATAAGGAATGCGTCCGAGCAGATGACAGCGCCGAAATCCCCGACGGCGAGCGCATTACCGTCTATGCCTACGATGAAAACGAGCCCGAACGGCTTGTCCTGACCTTGTTCGCAAATGATCTGGTGCGTGTCTCGGCGGACGGTTACGCAGATCACGGCGCGATCTATCAGCTTCCGCAGGACGCGGTCGGGGCGATTCGCCGCGCCGCACAGCATGACGGCGATGATCTGGTCAATCGCCTGACATGGTGCAGAGAGGATACGATCGGCACACCGGAATTCTGGATGAATTTTGTCATCAACCCGAAGGAATGCGACATGTCCACGCAGGAAGGCATCTTCTATAAGATGTGCAACAGCTTCGACTATTTCAACCGCCTCTCCGGTACGGTCTATGTGTCGAATTACTATTTTGAAGGTACAGAGCCGCGCTGTGATCTGCTGGTTTCAGATTTCCAGACAAATCTCAATCTCGGCACATTCTATGAGGATACCAAGCTTTACACAGGTTCCGATATGGAAACCCTGCGCGAACTGAA
>CAMNFV010000084.1 GCA_946537515.1 uncultured Ruminococcus sp.
CTTTTGGGGGTAAAAAGGTCAAGTTTTCGTGAAAACTGATAAATTTGAAAAAATCTGAAAAAAAGACTTGATTTTTTTCTCGATTTCTGTTACAATATATCGTGTTGACAAGTCTGTAAAGGAGGTGCCAGCTATGGCAAAATGCGAAATCTGCGGCAAGGGCGTCACATTTGGTATTAAGGTCTCCCACTCTCACCGTCGTACCAATCGTACATGGAAGCCCAATGTCCAGCGCGTCAAGGCAATCGTGAAGGGTTCTCCCTGCCACATCTATGTTTGCTCCAGATGCCTGCGCTCCGGCAAGGTCGAGCGGGCAAACGGCTAAGTCTATTCGGAAAACAACAGGGAGTATTCACCGGCGCAGTTGGGGGATACTCCATTGTTTTGTATGATTTGTACTTCAATATTCCTGCGTTAGGGAGTAGCCGCCGGCGTATTCGCCGGATTTCTCGCGTCATACCCGCAGCCAGACTGATTCCGGCTGCCGTGCGAAATTGAAATGGCAAGACTTTCGCTGCTGCATCTGCCGGTTTCGGTTCCGGTGTGCGCTGCGAAGGTCTTTTTTTATGCATTTGCGTACCGCCATACTATCTTGAAAAGAGGGACATTTTTATGAAGCACTATCTGGAAACCTGTGAAGCCGTACTGGAAGAGCTGCAAAGTACCGAGAACGGTCTGAGTGCAGCAGAAGCCAAGAGCCGTCTGGAAAAATACGGCGAGAACAAACTTGCTCAAGCGCCGAAGCCGACGCTCGCCGCAAGATTTCTGGAGCAGTTCAAGAACCCGATGATTCTGGTCTTGCTGGCAGCTGCCGTAATTTCCGCCGTGACGGGCATCATTTCGGAAGGCAAGCTTGAAGCCGATGTGTTCATTATCCTGTTTGTCGTAATCGCGAACGCGGTGCTCGGCGTTTATCAGGAGAATAAGGCAGAGGCCGCGATTGAAGCGCTGCAGGCCATGAGCGCCGCACAGAGCAAGGTCTATCGCTCCGGCGAGCTGATCGTTGTGCCGAGCGCAGAGCTCGTCCCCGGTGATGTCATCACGCTGGAAGCCGGCGACAATGTGCCTGCTGATTGCCGTATCCTCGATGCAGCAGCCCTCAAGGCAGAGGAATCTGCGCTGACCGGTGAAAGCGTGCCCTGCGACAAAGAGGCAGCACAGCTTGACGGCCCCGAGGTTCCGCTCGGTGACCGCAGAAATATGCTCTATATGGGCAGCAGCATTGCTTACGGCAGAGCCGCAGCAGTCGTTGTCGCGACCGGTATGCAGACCGAAATGGGTAAGATCGCCGGTGCAATCGCAAATGCAGAGGACGATGAAACCCCGCTTCAGAAGAATCTGACGCAGCTCAGCAAGATCCTCTCATTCGCGGTTCTGGGAATCTGTGTTGTGATTCTCTGCATCAGCGTGCTTCAGATGCTCGTAAAGAACGGCACGATCACGCTGCCGGGCTTCCTCAATTCGTTTATGATCGCTGTCAGCCTTGCGGTTGCCGCAATCCCGGAAGGTCTTGCAGCTGTCGTGACGGTCGTGCTTTCGATCGGTGTGACGAATATGTCCAAGCGCGGTGCGGTCATCCGCAGACTGACTGCTGTCGAAGCACTCGGATGTGCGCAGGTCATCTGCTCGGATAAGACCGGTACCCTGACGCAGAACAAGATGACCGTTGTTGAGGAGCATACCGATAACAAGGAGCTGCTCGCAAAGGCAATGGCACTCTGCTGCGATGCTGTACTCAATGAAGATGAGAGCGTCACCGGTGAACCGACCGAGGCTGCGCTTGTCGCTTATGCAAATAAATGCGGACTGAAAAAATATCAGCTGGAATCGGAAACGCCCCGTATCGCAGAGGCTCCGTTCGATTCGCTCCGCAAGATGATGTCTACTGTCCATGAAACCGGCAGCGGCTATACCCAGTATACAAAGGGTGCGCCGGATGAAGTCCTGCGCTGCTGCACGCAGATCCTTGAGAACGGCAGCGTCCGTCCGATGACCGATGCAGACCGCACGGAGATCCTGCGGCAGAATAAGGAAATGGCAGATAAGGCGCTGCGCGTCCTGCTCGCTGCTTACCGTGAACTGACGATGCTTCCGGATCATGTTTCTCCGGAATCGCTGGAGCATGACCTCATCTATATCGGCATGACCGGCATGATCGACCCGGTACGTCCTGAGGTCAAGGACGCAATCGGTCTTTGCCGCACCGCCGGCATCCGTCCGGTTATGATTACCGGCGACCACAGAGATACTGCCGTCGCAATCGCAAAGGAACTCGGCATCCTCGGCGAGGGGCAGCGTGCGCTGACCGGTGCGGAACTCTCCGAGATCCCGGATGAAGAATTCAACAAGACTGTCGGCAATTACAGCGTCTATGCGCGTGTGCAGCCGGAGCATAAGGTCCGTATCGTCAATGCATGGCGCAAGCAGGGCATGACGACCGCAATGACCGGTGACGGCGTCAACGATGCGCCTTCGATCAAGAGCGCGGATATCGGCGTCGGCATGGGTATTACCGGTACGGACGTTACAAAGAATGTTGCAGATATGGTTCTGACCGATGACAACTTTGCAACGATCGTCGGCGCTGTTGAAGAAGGCAGACGTATCTACGACAATATCCGCAAGGCGATTCAGTTCCTGCTTTCGAGTAACCTCAGCGAGGTGCTCTGCATTCTGGTTGCAACGCTCGGTCTCGGCAAGCTGACCGGCGGCTCGTTCACAATCTTCGGACCGGTTCACCTGCTCTGGATTAACCTGATCTCTGACTGCTTCCCGGCTGTTGCGCTCGGCATGGAGCCCGCAGAACGCGGCATCATGCAGCGGAAGCCGCGCAGCAGCGATGCACACATCTTTGCAGACGGCATGGGTATCAATCTGCTCTGGCAGGGCGCAGCCATCGCGATCCTGACGCTGATCTCTTATGTCATCGGCGCACAGACCTCGCCGGCTGCCGGTACAACAATGGCATTCCTGACGCTCTCTGTCTGCGAAATGCTGCACGCATGGAATATGCGCTCGCTCCGCGACTCTGTTTTCACCATGGAGCACCGCAATCCGATGCTGCTGGGTTCCGTCCTGCTCTCCTTTGTCCTGACGGCAGCGGTTCTGCTGATTCCGGCGCTGCGCGGCATCTTCTCGCTGACCGCACTCAGCGGTATGCAGTTCCTCTGGGCGGTTCTGCTCGCAGCTGTCATTGTACCGCTTGTTGAGATCGTCAAGGCAATCCGCAGAATCAAAAAATGAGGATTTCATGATGAAACATGAGGGAACACGCCGCCGGTTCGGCGCGGGGCTGCTGATTACGGCAGTCCTGCTGCTGACAGCGGCGCTTGCCGCATTTTATCTTTGGCATCATGCGAAGCTGCGGAAGGAAGCGCGGATTTTGCAGGGACGCGGCTGGCAGTATGCAGCGGCAGACGGCGCATATTCGCTGAGCTACCTCAAATCTGGCAATGATGCAGGCGCACACCGGATCGTCGCGCTCGCAGGACTCGGTGTCAATGATTACAGCGTCCAGCTGCGCCTGATGAACGCAAGCCTCGGCAATGATGATCTGCTGGTGTGCATCGACCGTGCCGGCTACGGGCTCAGCAATGATACCAAAACGCCGCAGACCGTTCAGCAGATCGTTTCGGATTACCGCGCCGCGCTGCAAAGTGCCAATATCTCGCCGCCCTATATTCTGCTGCCTCATGCGTTCGGCGGGGTGTATGCGGCTTACTGGGAAAGTCAGTATCCGGATGAGATCGAAGGTGTTTTTTTCCTGGACGGCACCTGCCTTTCGGAGACCGGAACGGCGCCGCAGGCGGAGTCTGCGGGGAATTTCCGGAAGCTGCTTGCAAATTTCGGCACAGAGCGGCTGAAAGAACATGCGCTCCCGGACGGATTCAGCGCGGCAGAGCGGCAGAGTGCCGAATTGCTGACGCTGCACAGCGCCGTGACATCCGCGCAGATTTCCGAGATGCAGCTTGCACAGGAGAATTACAGCGCCGCATATGAAGCACTCGTGACCAATTCGATCCCGAAAGCGTATATCAATGTGGATGCGTTTCAGTCGGCGGAAGAATGGCTCGCGGCGGCGGACTGGGCGCGCAGTTTCCGGCAGCTTCCGGCAATCCCGGATGCAGAGCGTCTGCAAACGGCTCAGCAGCAGCTCGCAGTCAGCCGGCAGTATACCGAACAGACTGTCAAGCCGTATCTGGAACGGCTCGGAAACTGTGCGTATTACGAATTGCCCGGCGATTCCTATATCCATATGCAGAAGCCGATGCAATGCGCCGTGTTGTTTACGCAGTTCCTCATGCAGCTTGAATCTGAATAACAAAATCCGCTGAAATCCTGCAATTACGCAGATTTCAGCGGATTTTTTATCCTTGTGTCAACAATGAGGATCAGACAAAAATGCATAGAGAATCGTGCAAAATGAATAGCATGCACGCGGCAGGCTTTCGCTCATTCCATGCGTGTATTGCCCGCCTTTCGATCAAGACATGCGTTTTTGGAAAAAGCGCAGACAAAACTTTTAATATCGCCATCGCCGGATGAACCAGACAACGCTTCTGTTTTTTTAAGACGCAGCCGGAAGTCTTTAGATCAATGCCAGCGGGGGCTCCCCGCTTAATCGTAGCGTTCGTCGATGACGCGGGCAGTCTTTTTCATGCTGCGCGGGAGTACGCCGATCTCCACGACCTTGACGATCGGGGTGAAGCCGATGCGGCTCTTGACCTTTTCCGCGATGCGGTGACTGAGATCATCAAAATTGACATGGCCGTTTGTCTCAACATAGATGCGCATGGTATCCTTGCCGTCGAGATGCGAAATGCGGATCTGATATTCGCTGGAGATTTCCGGGAATTGTGCGAGCACTTCCTCGATCTGCTTCGGGAATACATTGACGCCCTTGATCTTCATCATGTCGTCGGTACGTCCCTGAATGACGTCGATGCGCGGATAATGCCGTCCGCAGGGACATTCGCCCGGAATAATGCGGCAGAGGTCATGTGTGCGGTAGCGGATCAGCGGTGCGCCTTCCTTGACGAGTGTTGTAATGACAATTTCACCGAATTCGCCGTCCGGAACAGGCTCGCCGGTCTTCGGATTAATGATTTCGAGATAGATGAAGTCATCCCAGATATGCATACCGGTGTTGTGCTCGCAGTTGATGCCGATGCCCGGGCCGTAGATTTCGGTCAGACCGTAGATATCGTAGAGCTCAATGCCGAGGCCCTCTGCGATGCGCGCACGCATTTTGTCGCTCCAGCGCTCCGAACCGATGACACCTTTTTTCAGCTTGATTTTATCCTTGATGCCGCGCTTTTCGATTTCCTCGGTCAGCAGCAGCGCATAGGAAGAGGTCGAGCAGAGCACTGTGCTGCCGAGCGCCTGCATCATTTCAAGCTGCTTCTCGGTATTGCCCGGTCCCATCGGAATCGCCATTGCACCGAGTTTTTCGCAGCCGAGCTGGAAGCCGATGCCGGCCGTCCAGAGGCCGTAGCCCGGGGTGATGTGAATGCGGTCCTTTTTCGTGATGCCTGCGACCTCATAGCAGCGTGCAAACATCGTAGCCCAGTCGTCTACGTCCTTCTGGGTATAGGGAATAATAACCGGCGTACCCGTCGTACCGGAGGACGAGTGGATGCGCACGATCTCCTCTTCCGGCGCGGTCATCAGTCCCAGCGGATATGCCTCGCGCAGATCGTTCTTTTCCGAGAACGGCAGCTTCAGGAATTCCTCAGCCGTTCTGACTTCGGTGATGCCGGCTTCGCGGAGTTTTTTGCCGTAGAAGCTGTCGGCTTTGAGCAGCGCTTTGATGCGGTCATTGACTTGCGCAAGCTGTTTTTCAGAGATTTGCATGGGAAATCATTCCTTTCTTTTCCTGCTGAGCAGCATTATTCATATCGCAGCGCCTTGCTGTTTAAATCCACAAACTGCGGCTTGACGGTTGCTTTCATCGTCGCTTCAATTTCGTCGATCGAGAACGGGATGACATTCTGCCGGATCGCAAGTCCGAGCATGATCATATTGAGCACCTTCGGGGAGCCGAGCGCCTTGCAGGCTGCATCGCCGTCCACGGTCATGAGATGCTGCACATGCTGTTTGAGATACTGCACCATTTCTCTGCCGGTATAATCGCTGCCGGAGAGTGCCGCCGTCACGGGCATAATCGGGTGTGTATTTAGCACCATGCTGCCGCCGTCCTTCAGGTAGGGGAGCATCCGGACCGCTTCGGCCGGCTCAAATCCGATGATGATATCGGCAGATTTTTCGGGGAACATCGGGCAATGCAGATTATCACCCAGACGCAGAAAACTAAAGACGCTGCCGCCCTTCTGCGCCATGCCGATTGTCTCGGCGCTCATGACAGGGATGCTGTTTGCCATTGCCGTTGCAGCGATCAGCTTGGAAGTCAGGACGATGCCCTGTCCGCCGACGCCGCAGATCAGAATATTTGTCTGCATCAGTTTGCACCTCCTGTCGAAATTGCGTGGAACGGGCAAACCTGTGTGCAGAGGCCGCAGCCCGTACAGAGCGACTGCTCGATTGTAACCTTGCCGTCCTGCAAAACAATGCCCGGACATCCGAGCTGCTTGATGCAGCGCTTGCATTGTGTACATTTCTCCGGATCAATCACCGCGGGTTGTTCCGGCTTGATGAGAACCGCACACGGCGACTTGAAGATGATCGCCTTGACGCCCGGTTCGGCCGCGACGCGCTTCACGGTCTCGATTGCTTCCTCCAGATGCAGCGGATTGACGGTTTCGACGGTTTTGACACCGACGCCCTTTAAGACGGCCTCAATGCTGACCTTCTCGACGACCTGCCCCATCATGGTTCTGCCGGTGCCGGGATGCGGCTGATGTCCGGTCATGGCGGTGGTGGAGTTATCGAGGATCACCAGCGTCATCTCAGCCTGATTATAGACCGCATTGACTGCGCCTGTGATCGCAGATGCGAAAAATGTCGAATCTCCGACGAATGCAAAGCATGTGGTATCGGGCTCGATCTTGCCGATGCCCTGCGTGATATTGACGCCTGCGCCCATGCAGAGGCAGGTATCGACCATATCCAGCGGCATGGCATTGCCGAGCGTATAACAGCCGATATCGCCGCAGAAAACGGCCTTTTTGCCCTTCATTGCCTGCTTGACCGCATAGAAGGATGCTCTGTGCGGACATCCTGCGCAGAGGACCGGCGGCCGTACCGGCAGCGCGGGGGGCGGATCGAGCGATGCCTGCGCCGGGCGTTCCCAGTCCAGGAAGTCTGCGATATTTTCCGCGACCGATGCGCAGGTATTCTCGCCTGCATTTTTGACATCATGCGTCAGTTTGCCGCGGATGTTCACATGCAGATGATGCTTGCCGCAGAGATAGGTCAGCTCGCGCTCGATGACCGGGTCAAGCTCCTCGATGCAGAGCACTTCGTCGAGTCCCTCTAAGAATTCAACCGCAAGCTCCTCCGGGAACGGGAACGGTGTTGCGATTTTCAGCAGACGCGGCGCATCCTTTCCGGCGAGCGCCTCCTGCACATAGGTTTCGCTGATGCCGTGCGAGACAATGCCCTTCTTACATCCCGTCTCTTTTTCAGGCGTCAGGACATTGTGCGGATACTGCGAAAATTCATGCTGCAATTCCACATTGCGTGCCTCAATGCTGATATGTGCCTGATACGAAAGCCGCGGGAAAATGACCCATTTTGAGGAATCCTTGACAAATCCCTCGGGCTGATTGTGCTGAAATTCATCTTCATCTTTGACTGTGACGGATGCATAGCCGTGGCAGACGCGCGTCGTCGGGCGGAAGAGTACCGGCGTATGATAGCGCTCGGAATAGGCGAAGGCATCCCCGATCATGTCATAGGCTTCCTGCACCGATGAGGGATCAAAGCAGGGGAGCTTGGAATAGGCCGCAAAGCTGCGGGTATCCTGCTCGGTCTGCGAGGAGATCGGGCCGGGATCGTCCGCGACGAGAATGACCATGCCGCCCTTGACGCCGATATAGGCAAGGCTCATCAGCGGATCGGATGCGACATTGAGGCCGACCTGCTTCATGGTGACCATGCTTCTGGCACCGCAGTATGCAGCGCCTGCGCCGAGTTCCAGCGCGGCCTTTTCATTGACCGACCACTCGACATAGAGATTGCCGTCATTGACCTTTGCCGCAGTCTCCAGTACCTCTGTAGACGGGGTTCCGGGATAGCCGCAGACCAGATTCAGTCCCGCTGCGATTGCGCCTCTTGCGATCGCGGCATTTCCCATGAGAAATTCCTGATGCATTGTAACACTCCTTTCTGCACATCTCTCTGCGCAGAATCTTTCTCTCATTATAACACATCAGCCCGAAAAGTTCAATGGGAAAAGACGCATAAATTTATAATCTGTTTTTGATAAAGAAAATGCGCATATCTGTTCCGGACAGACATGCGCATTAGAAATGGTATTGTCAGTTTTTCGTGCCGACCAGGCGGAAAATGCCGTTAATATCCGCGAATGAGAGGAAGCCTTTGTGTGCAAGATCGGCATTGTATTCGCCGCAATAGGAGATATCCGTATCCTCTCCAAGATATCTTGCCAGCAGAACGGCATCCGAGACTGTGACCGCATTGTTCGTGTCAACGTCGCCGGGAAGCGGTTTCTTATCCGTATACGGAATACGGTTGATGACATTCAGATCGGTGATTACCTCCGTAATTGCGCCGGCCGGAGAATCGTGGTCGCGTCCGACTGCAATGCCGTAAGCGGGGAAGGCCATTGAGAGCGTTTCGCGGTTGATATACAGCGCGACCTTATCATCCGGCTGACTGTAATTGGAGTCCCAGAGCAGCACGCGGCGGTTATAATCTATGCCGTCGAGATTCCAGCTTCCGATTTCCAGTCCGTAACCGACAACGGCATGTGCGCCGCCGGCAGCAGTTTTGATATTGATGATGAAGGGGGCTTTGCCGTTATTGACATCTCTTGCCGCACGAATCGCCTCGCAGGCCGTTTTTGTCTGTGAAAAAGTCTGGATTTCGGTCCCTTCTTTCGCAGATTTTGCAGACTGTAAAAGCTGATAATAATTAATCAGTTCAACCGCCTGCTGTGTCGGCTTGACATCATGCAGCGTTTTCGCCTCCGGATCGAGATCAGAGGGCGAAAGCAGCCCGGATTTCGCAAGAACAGTTACGGCTGACAGTCCATAGCAGGAGCCTTTCCATGCTCCGTGTATCTGCTCATTCATATTCCGCGTATTACTGGAAGCATCCAGGAGCACAGCCTTATGCCAGGAATCCACCTGCATCGCCAAACCGAAGACACCGCCGTTGTTGCCGAAGGGCAGAATCTCCGTATCATACTGCGGTACGGCCGTTTTTCCGAAGCCCTCCTCCTCTGTATGCAGCGGGGTAAACTGAATTTGATTCCGGACTGCAAGAATATGTGCAGGCGTAAAATACTCGCCGCGGATTTCCTTCAGATTCGTTTTGGGGCCGAATGTATTAAGATCTATCTCCGTGCCGGGGGAAGGAACAGTCAGAATTTCCAGCTCTGGATTAAACGCTCTGCTTTCAATCTCTTCGACCGTATCACTCAATGTAATGCTGACGGGATGTGCTTCTGAAAACGCCTTTGTCTGGATGACAGAGATACCTTTCGGAATCGTGATCTCTGTTTCATCGCCGAAGTAGCGGTAAAGCTGCTTGCCGGCAACGACAAAGCCGGTTTGCTTTTTCAGCCAGTACTCCGGCAGCGCATTATTTGCAATCTGGATCCGCTTATCCGGCAGCTTGATCTGATCTGTTTTGCAGGTGAGAAAACATTCGGGGTCGAGTGTTTCGATCGAATCCGGCAGAACGATCTCTTTCAGCGGAACATTCTCAAATGCGTTTTTGCCGATCGTTTGAATGCCGTCAGAAAATGTGACCTGCTTGAGGTTGAGACAATCTTGGAAGGCATTATCGTTGATTTCCCTGACGCCGGACGGAATTGTGATGCTGCGTAATCCGGTGCATTCCTGAAAGCAAAACTTGTCGATCTTCGTGCAGCTTTCCGGTATTTCCAATTCAGTCAGCGAATAATCTTGCCTGAAGCAAGACAGCGGCAGCTCTTTGCACTGATTGGAAAGATGCACAGAGCGCAGACTGGAGCACCTGCCGAAGCACTCAGGATCCATAATGATATCAGTATCCGGCAAAGTGACTTTTGTCAATCGCGAATTACCGCAAAAGCAGTTGTCATGGAGTGCTGTGACTGTCTCGGGAATTGTCACTTCTTTCAGGTTCGTATCGGCAAATGCGAATCGTGGTATTTCCTTTAGCTTTGGCGGAATATTCAGAGTTGTAAGTCCGCTTTCGTGGAAGGCAAAATCTCCGAGCGATTCCATACTGTCCGGAAAGTTAATCCGGCTGAGCTTTTTACAATCAGAAAAAGCACTACTCTCGATAGATTTGAGTCCTTCCGGGAGCACAACTTTTTCCAGTTTTTCACAGCTTGCAAAACAAGCGCTGCCAATCGTTTCGATCGTTTCGGGAACGGTGAATTCGGTGAAATCGGTTCCACAGAATAAACCGGGCGAAAGTGTTGTGATATCTTTCGGGAGCTTCACGGTTTTGAGATTGCTGCACTGAGAAAAGATTCCGGAACCGATTTCAGGAATTGAATCCGGAAAGTCAACAGATTCCAGCTCTGTTCCGCGGAAGCAATAATCGTCGAGGATTTCAACGTTCTCCGGAATCGTCAGTTCCTGAATCGGGCATTCTGCAAATGCGTTTAACTGAATCTCCCTGATCTGCGGCGGAATTTCAAGTTTTGAGATATTACAGCCACCAAACATGTTTGCTGCGATTGTGTCCAGGTGAGCAGGCCAATGAAATGCTTCAAGACTTTTACAATTAAGAAAGGCACATGCTTCGATCTCCGTGATCGAATCGGGCAGATTTGCAGCAGTCAGAGCAGCACAGGAACAAAAAGCCGATTCTCCGATAGATTCCAGCGAATCCGGAAATTCAAAATCCTGCAGCTCCCGGCATTTATAAAAAGCTTCCTTTCCGATCTTTTTGAGTGACTGCGGCAAGGAGAGCTTTGTCAGGGATTGGCAGGAATTGAATGCTGACTCTCCGATCTCCGTAATAGAATCCGGAATATCAATTTCGGTCAGCGATAGACAAGAATAGAATGCATAATCTCCAATCTTCGCAGCAGAAACCGGAAAATCAATTTTGGTCAGCGCGTGGCAAGAATCGAATGCAAGCTCTCCGATCTCCGTAACAGAATCCGGAATGTCAATTTCGGACAGGGAGAGACATGTACTGAATGCATGGTTCGGAATGACAGTCAGTGATTTCGGAAGCTGAATATGCTTCAGCATGTCACAGCACATGAAGCTGAGTGGACCGAGTGTTGTGACGGAATCCGGAATAGTAATCTCTTCCAGTTCAAAGCAGCATTCAAAAGCTTCTTTTCCGATTTCCGTCAGCGATTCCGGCAATTCAACCGTTTTTACGCTGCAATGTGTAAACAGTGCAGAGCCGAGCGATGTGATACCTTCCCCGATCCGAATCGTATGGATGGAATCCAATTCCGCGCTCCAGGGGGCAGTTGAGTACAAACAATACTGAGATTCACTGTGTCTCTCCTCACGCTGCTCCGGTGTTTCTTCATCCGGGATGATTGGTTTCTCAACTTGATCGTATGAGTCAGGGTCGTAAATGTAGCCGTAGTCAGGGTCGTAAATGAAGCCGTAGTCAGGGTTGTAGTAAGGTTCGTCATACGAACTATCAGGGATATACTCGGTTATGTAGTTGTCGGTTTCGCCGGTGCCGGTCAGCGTCAGGACGCCGTCTTCCAGCGTGAAAGTGATGTCGTCGCCGCATTGGCCTGTCAGCTTCTCTGCCCGAACAGACAGTTCCGGCAGCGGCATGGCACACAGCAGCAGACCTGATGTGCATATTGCTAAAAATTTTCTCATTCCAGGGCAGTTCCTTTCTATATTTTTCTACATTATAGCACATTA
>CAMNFV010000085.1 GCA_946537515.1 uncultured Ruminococcus sp.
ATGTTTATACGTAAATAGAATGAAGCCGCTCCAATCAAGCAAATTGGAGCGGCTTCCTGTTTTTTCATTATGCTGCCGGAAACCTTTAGATCAACGGCTGTCGCATGTTTGCAAGAAGCAAACTGCGCAGTTTCGCTTTGCGAAACGTGCGGCCCTGCCGGCTTCTGATTTATCTTAATTACGCTTCGGGGCTTTTCTCTTGCATTTTTTGCATATTTATGATATGATATAAAAGGACAACTATACAAAGGAGAAACTGTATGTATCAACTGCTGAAAACGGAAGACAAAGCACGCCGCGGCGTGTTCCATACGGTACACGGAGATTTTCAGACGCCTTGCTTTATGAATGTGGCAACGGCAGGCGCGATCAAGGGCGCACTCTCGGCGCGGGACCTCGAAACGGTCAACTGCCAGGTGATGCTCTGCAATACCTATCATCTGCATGTACGCCCCGGCGACGATATCGTCCGGACCATGGGCGGCCTGCAGGGCTTTACCGGCTGGAAAGGCCCGACGCTGACCGATTCCGGCGGATTTCAGGTATTTAGCCTTGCAAAGCTCCGCAAGATCAAGGAGGAAGGCGTCACCTTCCAGTCACATATCGACGGCAAGCGCATTTTCATGGGGCCGGAGGAGAGTATGCAGATCCAGTCGCATCTCGGCTCGACGATTGCAATGGCATTTGATGAGTGCGTGGAGAATCCTGCGCCCTACCGCTATGCCGCACAGAGCTGCGACCGCACAACGCGCTGGCTCAAGCGCTGCAAGGAGGAAATGGCACGCCTGAACAGCCTGCCCGATACGATCAATCCGCATCAGCTGCTCTTCGGCATCAATCAGGGCTGTACCTATGCCGATCTGCGCGAGCGCCATATGGATGAGATCGCACAGCTTGATCTGGACGGCTATGCAATCGGCGGACTGGCCGTCGGGGAGCCGACCGAGGTCATGTATGATATGATCGAGCATGTCGAGCCGCATATGCCGAAGGAGAAGATCCGTTATCTCATGGGCGTCGGTACGCCGCAGAATATCGTCGAGGGCGTTGCACGCGGCATCGACCTCTTTGACTGCGTCATGCCGAGCCGCAATGCGCGCCACGCAACGGTGTTCACGATGCACGGCATCATGCACCTGACGAATCAATGCTTTGCGACCGATCCGCGCCCGATCGAGGAGGGCTGTCAGTGCCCGACCTGCCGCAATTTCTCGCGTGCCTATATCCGGCATCTGTTCAAGGCAGGGGAGCAGCTCGCAGGCAGACTTGCCGTGCAGCATAATCTCTGGTTCTATAACAATCTGATGACGCAGATCCGCGATCATCTGGATGCAGGCACCTTTGCAGATTTCCGTTCGCAGTATTCCGATCAGCTCGGAAAGCTCTGGAACGGTTAAGGAATTACAGGAGGCAGATCAATGAACAATCTGAAAAAAGCCGGCAGACTGGCATTTCTGCTGCCGTATCTCATCATACCGATTTTCGCCATGCTGTTTGAGCGTGAGGATTTGCAGAACGCTGTATTGATCTCGTATTATCTGCCCTTCGGCATCGAATCGCCGATCATCATTCTGTTTCCGCTCAGCTGGATTGTGTCCGCGATCTGCTTTATTCTCTGCGCCAAAGAGAACAAGCGGAACAATGACAAAAAGGGGAAACTCGTCAACCGGCTGATTCTGCTGTTCGCGGTCATCTGGACAATCGTTCATATTATTGCATGCGTGCATTTTATCGCAAATTTCAGCATTGAGTTCTGACAGGGGGCTTTTGCATGGGGCTGGATGACTGGATTGACATTCTCAACCGGCATCCGGTTCCGGGCGCATCCGCAGGAATACGAATGGACTTTCGTGCTGCAAATCGAGTAAATGCTGCAATATAATACGGAGAATCACAATGGATTTTAGCTGCTTTCTGTCCGGCATGATCCGGATCTGCATAGAACCGGTGCTGCTGTTTTTCTGGTGGAAAAAGAAGCGTGCAAGGCTCTTTCCGGCGCTTGCTGCGCTGATTGTCTGCTTTCCGGTTTTTATCGTCGCAAACTGCATCCGGAACGGATTTGCACATGATGAATTTTATGCCGCATATCTGAAGCAGGGGCTTCTCTACGGCATATTTGAAGAGGGCGCAAAATTCCTGATGCTCCGCTTTGCGCTGGAATCCTATGACAGCCGCAAGGATGCTGTCACATACGGGCTCGGGCACGGCTGGCTGGAGTCGTTTTTTGCGGGGCTTTCCTGTTTCGGGCTGATCGGCGGCGGAAATGCAGCGCCGGATATTCTGCTTGTCAATGTTTGGTCAGCGATTGAAGGCGCATTGTCCGTTACCGCATTGACGGTAATCATAGCATACGGCATCCGGATGGGTAGATCGAAAATCACGCTGCCGGCTGCGATGCTGATTCACGCATTCAGCAATGCATTCATGGGAATCTTCCGGTTCAGCACGCCCATTGTGATCGGGGTGATGACGCCGGTTTCCGCTGCGGTCTGCTATGCGGCCTATCGCTGCTGGAAAGCGATGGAAGACCCTTTTGAGGATGAATACTGAATCAAACGGAAACCTTTTCCGACGTATATCTATGAATGATATCCGGAAACACCGTGACCGGATATTCTATAAGTATCTGAGGTGATTGGATTGTATTTTTGCTGCGGTATAACTGAAAAGGGTACACGCGAAAATAATGAGGATGCGTTTCTGATCCGCGGAAGCGTCCGGACAGAGGGCGGCGTACAGACCGGCCTTTCCGAGCCGTTCGTAATCGCGCTCTGCGACGGTGTTTCCGGTGAGCAGGCGGGCGAGCTTGCATCCCGTACCTGCCTGGAGTTGCTTTCACAGGTCGATTATTCCTCGCGTGTCAATCTCAAGCGGCGCATTCTGGATATCCATACCACGATCGCAGAGCAGAGTGTCATGCAGAAAAGCACCGCCAATATGCAGACAACACTCTGCGGCATTGCGGTCGATGAAAATGAGGGACTGCATTGTTTCAATGTCGGAGATTCGCGCATTTATCGCTATCGCGGCGGTACGCTCGAACAGCTCAGCCGCGATCAGACACTCGTGCAGATGCTCTATGAAGAGGGCAGTATCTCTGTTGAGGAGAAGCGTGTTCATGCACACCGGCATATTGTCATGCCGGTCATCGGCAATCTTGAAGCAGAGCCGAAGCCCGAGGTCATTGTTTATCCGGACGGAATGCGGCTCGGAGATGTGCTGATGCTCTGTTCCGACGGCCTGAGCGACTATGTCACGACCTTTGAAATGGAAGAGGTCATGGCAAAGCCGAAGCCGCTCCCGAAGCGTTTGCAGGAGCTGGTTGTGCTTGCGCTTGCAAACGGCGGCAAGGATAATATCACCGTTTCCGCGCTTGTGCGATATCCGGACGAGATCCCGATTCCGGGTATCAAAATGCCGGCTGCCGAGGAATAAACAGGCAGATCCCGCAGATTATTTCGTAAAAAATGAACCACGCTTTCCGAATCAAAACGACGGAGGAAATGCACATGGAATTTAAGATCCGGCATCAGACACCGCTTTTCTTTTTCGAAATCATTTTTCCGCTTGTGCTGCTCGTGGCTGCCTTGATGCTGGCTGTTGCGCTTGGCATTACGATACAGAATGAAACCGCTGCGATGATTGGGATCGGGCTGATCGTGTTTTCGGCTGCGGCAGAGATCCTGTTTATCATTCTCTATGTGACCGAAGTGATCTTCGGTGCGAAAATCATCATCTGGACCGATCATGTTGAACTGCGGATGCTGCTGCGCCGAAAGAAGCTTTATTTCTATGATATCGAGCAGGCAAAATACTCCCATTTTGAGACCGACCGGAATGCATACGGGCGTGAGAATCTGTATTATGAGACCTCAAATTATTCACATACCAGAGATTTCCTTTATCATAAAATGCGAAAACGACACGATGTTTCCGCAATGCTGGAATTCTATCTGACATTCGGCAAAGTTGTCACGCTGACCGATGATGCGGGATCCTATGCACGGAAGCGGGAGCGCGCCAAGGTTGATCTCAGCTTGGATCCGGATGCGGATGTCAGACTGTATCAGGCGTATCAGTGCTGCTGCTCTGCGCGGGACAAATATGCGATTGCACAGCGCGAACGCCTGAACGGCTGAGTGCCGAACGAACAGGGGGACAGAATATGAAATCTTACGGCGATGCAGAGTGCCATTATGATGTGCAGAATGGCCTGGTGACTTTTACCGAAAGAGGCTCCCAAAAGGTAATCGCACGGTTTGACAGCGATGCCAAAGCCGAAGCCTATCTGAATCATCTGGTCAAAGGCAATCCGGAGCCGAAAAAGAAATCGAAGAAGACATCCGGAAAATATGAGCAGAAGAAAAAACACCACAAATAATGAAACCGGCGGTATTCCAGAAACAGGAATGCCGCCGGTTGTATTCTGCGGAATGAATATGAATTTTAGATGCTGCGGCCGGATTATTATGCCGCTGGACCAAAATAACAGCGGAAACTTGCGCCCCTCTGCGGAGTGTGGTATAATGAAACTGTGATATATGCTGTCATTGCATCAACAGAAAACGGATGATGCACAAAAGATACAGGAGGAACCAATGAAAAGAAACACAAAGCGCGCTGTTTCGGCCGCTGCCGCGATTGCGCTCCTTTCGCTGCATCTGATACCGGCGGGGGAATTATCTGCTGCGGCTTATCAGCGGGCAGCGGGCAGATTCTATACGGCCGACGGCAATACTTCTGCGGATGAAGGCTGGAACAATGACGGCCGGCATTATAAGGTTACAACGCAGACGGATCCGCTGAATCTGCGCGCAGAACCCAGTCAGGCGGCAACGATTATCACAGCAATGCCGAAGGGAACGATCATCACGGTGCTGCAAACCCGGGACGGCTGGGCGAAGGTGCAGTATGGCTCTGTGATCGGTTACTGCGCGATGGAATGGCTGACGGTCGCACCGGATGCGGTGCTGACGCCGGAGAATAATGCAAAGGAAAATGAAAAGACGATCTACCGCTATCTGACGCAGACGCTTGGGCTCACTTCCGCTGCCGCCTGCGGTATCCTCGGCAATATGCATGTCGAGACCGGCGGCTCTTTTGATCCGACTGCGCATGATCCGGATAATATCGGCTATGGAATCTGCCAATGGAACAACACCGCAGATGCCGGATACCGTGTCGATCAACTCCGTGCATTCACATCCGAATGGAATACGGTGCAGGGACAGCTTGAATTTCTCCGGCATGATCTGCTGCACAATGATTATCTGCTTTCGCTGCATCTGTATGACGAGCTGAAAGCATTCGGCAATACCGAAGAGGATGCGGTTGCCGCCTCGGATTGCTTTGCAAGGAAATATGAGGGCTGTGCGTCGTACACCTTTGAGATGCGGCGCGAAAAAGCGCGCTTTTATTACGGTGAACACGCCGGCAGCACAACCGCCGTTCAATGGAACAATACCGCGCAGACGCGCGTTGTTGCGACGGAATCCGGCGGCCTGAATATGCGCGCATCTGCTTCGATTTTTGATTCGATTCTTCTGGTAATTCCGAAGGGGGCAGAGGTTTCCGTCAAGAGCATCTCAAATGACGGCCGCTGGGCCAATGTCGAATACAGAGGCGTCAACGGCTATTGCGTGACGGAATATCTGAAAGAGCCGTCAGCGGCTGCTTCCGCCGGAATCAAGGGCGATCTGACCGGAAACAAGACGGTCGGTGCCGATGATGCACAGCTTGTACTGAATGCATATGCGGACCGGATCGCGGGCAAGTCCATGGGACTGACGGATGCGCAGATCAAAGCGGCCGATGTGAACGGCGACGGACAGGTCAGCGTTGAGGATGCGCAGCTGATTCTGCAATACTATACTGCAAAATATGTTTCTGCTATGGATATCACATGGGAGCAGCTGCTCAGAAAGTGAAGCAGAAAATGTCCCGAAGCGTTCAGATGCTTCGGGACACCGGAGTTAGCGATAGCTTCCGTATTTCTGCTTAAACTGTTTTTTCTCTTCGTACATCATCTGATCGGCGCGCTTGAAGACCTGCTCAAAGCTGTTGTCTTCGTCTGTGTATTCAGCGACACCGACTGCCGCGGAATACCGCAGCCACGGATCCAGATCCTGCTGCGCAAATGCCTCTGCAAAACGCCCGCGCAGCTTTTCGGCGATTTCACTGCGGTTTTCATAGTCCTGTCCCTGCAATACCGCGACAAATTCATCACCGCCGATGCGGAAGACGGGCGAGTGTTTGAATGCCTCACAGATCAGGCGGCAGCAGCCCTTGATATAAAGATCGCCTGCTTTGTGCCCGAAATCATCATTGATCTGTTTCAGGTTATTCATGTCGATCATGGCGACTGCGAGCCCGGTCAGGCTGTTATCCGGAATGCTGTTCAGCTCCGCGACCTTTCTGGTATATGCAGCCTTGCTGCCGACGCCGGTGAGGGAATCTCTGTAAGCTTCCATGCTGATCTGACCGATCCGCTTATCTCTGGCCATGAGCTGTAATTCGCTCTCGGTCACATCCTGAATCCGCAGATAGGCGCCGTCCAGCGTTCCTTTTTCATCCTTGACGTAGTTCTTTTCAAGCAGATAAAAGCGTGTATCTGCGCCTTCTCCGATCATTTTCTTTGTGATGCGGCTTTCCTGCCGGCCGGCTTCACCGAACAGCGCAGTCAGCTTTGCCGTGATCGCATCATAGTTTTTGTCTTCGATCCCGACCAGCCTTCCGCCCTGCTCATTTGCCCAGATACAGTTCCCGTTCGGATCGAAAATATAGAATGCATCCGAGAGCTGCGAAACGATGTTGGAAAGGACACGGTCAAGCACGCGGATCGGCTTATAATGGATTGCGAAGAAATAGATCACGACGCCGAATACGCCGTAACCGAGCATGGAGCGGTCGATCGCGTATTGGAAAAAGATATTGTAGGTCTGAATCAGACCGACAATTACCATCGTGATCAGAACGACGGCATAGCGCTCGCGGCTGATTTTCGGGGACTTGACCGTCTTCAGACAGAAAATCAGCAGCACGCAGATGAAAACGGCGTAGTCGATGATGCGGTGCGCCGTCTGACCGGCGTAAGGAATCAGCTTATAATAATCAAAGCCTTCGACATCGACCGCTTTGACGTCAAACGCATGGCCGAAGACCGGATTCAGCATCATCTGAATCGCATCGGCGGCAAGCGCGGCATATACCCCGACCGGATGCTTCCGTTTGTCTGTTCGTTCGCGGCAGTAGACGGTCGTGAAATTGATCAGCGCGTACATAACCAGATCCATGCCGAGATAGTAGAGATAGCAGCCGGTCAGCGCAACGCTGCGGCGTTCGGTCGCGATGATCAGCAGATTGCCGAGCACCGGCGGAATCAGAGCGGCTTCCAGAAACGCAACTGCATCGCGCGCCGGTTTATCGGAGCGGCGTGTCAGAATCGCGCAGATGACGAGTGCAATAATCAAAAGAACATACAGAACGGAATAGATGACTCTCATAGGCGATCCCCCCTTTCTGTTTCGGGTGATCAGGCGTGCCGGATTCCGGCGAAAACGTCTGTGAAAATTGAGATGTCCTGATGACAAGAGGCCTTATCACTATTATAAAATATTTTCTTCTTTCTGTCAACATCCTATGCATTTCTTGTCAGAATCGACGAACAAAACCGCAATATTTGGCAAGCACAGGCCGCTTTCAATAACGAAAGTGCAAAACAGCGCAAGATCATACAAATTGTTCGCGTTTTCGTGATTACGTCAAAGATATAGTTATATTATAAAGTTTTTTTATGGCTATTGACATTTGCTCATCATGATGCTATAATATAATTGAGCAATATGGCTAATGCGATTCAACTAAAAGAATAATTTAGTAAGCAGTTTTCATATTGAGGTGATGCGATATGGTACTCCTATTCCTGCGATGCATTTGTGAACGAATGACATCGCATCCGGAACTTGAAAATTGAATATTTACCTGAGATTTTCCTTTCAATACAGAGAGATAGATATAGATTACAGAAATAGAAATTTGCAAGTCATTTAACAACCGGTTGAAATCATCTAATATAAAAAACAAAGGAGTATGCACTATGAAAAATGAGGAAAAAGAGCAGAATCAAAATCAGCCCAAAGTCATTGAGGGCTTCAATCCCAATGTGTACCGCAGTCTGTCCGTTTTGTTTATCATCCTGACGATCGTGAACCTTGCCGCGATCATCTTCGCCTTTGCCCGGACCGGATACGGCCTCTGGCACGCTGAGGATGCACTGAGCTGTATCGCCAAGATTGACGGAAGCTTCAATAATATCAACCAGAATATTCTGAAGATTGAGCTCCATGCCGATGATCCGTCAATGGTTGCTCCGTGCATCGACAATATCCAGCGCTATCATCAGGATATTGCGGCTACAGCAGAGAAATTCCGCGGCATTAACCTGAAGAACATTGACAAAACGCTGCCGGAAAAATTTGAATCCGTTATGGTTGAAGTTGAGCGGTATTATAACAGTATTGCGGGTGCTCTCGACGATGTGAAGAGCGGCGCTGCCGATTCGGCTGTGCTGCACAATACCCAGATTGAAGAGATGCGCGAATCTGCAACGACGTCGCTTGCGCTGCTCTTTACGGAATCAGATGACGCGACATATGAGTTCTTCTGCCGTGTCGGCCAGCGCTTCCTGCTCGTGCTGTTGTTCCTGCTCGGAACAATGGCGGCAGGTCTGTATGCGATTTCCCGGATTAAAAAGCATGACCTTGCTTTTGCACTTGAGCTTCAGAGCAGCAAAAATAAGACGGCGAATATCCGACAGAAGGCTGTTGAGATCGCCTATACCAATGTCGTAACGAAGCTGAAAAACCGCTATGCGCTGATTGAGGAGCTCGATGAACGCATCAAGGCGGAGGATGTTACGCTGGCGCTCTTCAATTACAACAATTTCAAGAGCATCAATGAGACATTCGGCCGCGACTATGCAGATGATTTTGTCGCTTACGTATCCCGCAAGATGGTTAAGAACTTCGGCGATAAAGTCGAAATCTTCAGCACGGATGCGGATGAATTCTGTGTCGTGTTTGATAAGGATATCCCCAAGAGCAAAACTTCCGAGATTGCGCAGAAGATTCTGAATATGCTGTCACAGCCTGTTCAGGTTCGGAGCGCAGCGATTCAGCTGACGGCAGCTGCCGGTCTTTGCACCTGCCGGATCAACAGCTATCCTTCTGCGTCCAAGCTGTTTGTTGCATTGGATCAGAGCATCCGTCAGACGAAGGCGCTTTGCATGAAGCAGGGCGGCAGTCTGCTGACAACCATGGCATAACATATTGTGTAAAAAAACAGGCAGAGCAATATGCTCTGCCTGTTTTCTTTAACAATCGCAATATTTTACTGGTAATAATGCATAAAATATTCGTGAAAAATTATCAAAACATACGAAATTTAAGATTCTGGCAAATTTTGACAAAATTCATGTTGACATTTGGCATGGTTTGTGCTACTATGTACGTGATGGCGCGATTCTGAGCCATGAAAACATTGTAAAGGAGTTTTGAAAATGAAAAGGCAAAGCATCAAAAAGACAACCGCAGTTGTTGCCGCTTTGGCAACAGCAATGACATCATCATGCGCATTCTCTGCCATGATCTGTGTGAAAGCAGCAGGTAATGCAGCCTTCCCCTATACAATGTTCGCCGGATCAGAGGAAGCCGGCGCGCTGACTGTCAATGCAAAGCATCTGAATATGAACGGCAGCGTCGCCGCAAACGGTACGATCGTCACCGGCAAAAAGGCGAATATCAACGGAACCAGAACAGAGCACGCGGCAATGGATATGCCGTATGTCAGCGCGCAGATCGGCAGCCGGTATTTCTCCAATGCAGCGGAAACCGGTGCGCTGAATATCTCCGATCATAATGTCAATCTCAATACGACCTATGATGTTGCAGGGGAAGCCAGCTTCTCGGGCAATCTCAATATGAATGCATCGGTTCGCGCCGATTCCGATATCAGCATCAGCGGAAATGTCAGCAATATTCATAATGCCGTGATTTATTCAGAATTCGGCGATATCAATATCGACTGCAACAATGTCAGCCTGACCGGTATGATCTATGCGCCGCTCGGCAATGTCACGATCACGGCCAATAATATCAACCTGAATAATGTTGTCATTATTGCGGATACGATTACGCTCAATGCCAACAACGTCAATGCCAATTACGGCAAGTCCTATGCGGATACTGTCGGTACCGAATGGGAAACCAAGGCATCCTACATCGCAAAATTCAACAGCTATATGATGGATGTGGAAGCGGAGAATATCCTGAATATGCTGTCAGAGTATTACACCGTCACGCCGCTGGATGCAGGCGAATTTGCGAATATCAGCGTCACCGCTCCGCTCGCACCGGGCTTCATGGTGACAATGGACTTCGATGTGCAGCAGTATGAGATCGAAGGCTACGGCAATCTCTCAATCATGAAGACAGACGGCGTGCAGCAGATGAGTACAATCGTCCTGACACCGTTCAATAAGGATCTGCCGCTGATTTCCACGGACTATATGTTCATGGGTGAGAGCAGAATTTCCTATATTGAATTCTACGGTCTCGGCATCAACGGCGATGAGAATATTGCCGCATTCGATTCGCTCCGTCCGCTTCAGGAAAAGTATGCACGCTTTGCAGATCAGCCGCCGACACCGGGCTGGTTCGATGAAGTCAGAACAATGGGTCTTTTCAAGGTCTCGACCTACAAGGATGATGACGCGATCAGCCAGATGCTCTACGACAGCTTCCGCATCACGCTCGATGCTTCGACGGTCTCGCCGGATCTTGATGCAGAACAGCGCATCGCAAGATATACCAATACGCAGGAATATGTCGATCATCTGATCAGCAATCCGGGCGTTTCGACCGCAATCTTCAATATGTGCCTCGGTCAGGAGCGCACAAGCCAGTTCTTCAATAATGTCTTCTTCGGCACAGGACGCTATCAGCCGTAAGAGATGTCTGCGCAAAGCGCTGAACTGAAACATAAGACAAAGCCGGTACCCATGCGGTGCCGGCTTTGTGATTTATAAGGATCGGATTCTTATTCGCTGCTTTCAGATGCCTTTGCAGGGTGTTCTTCGCCCAGCATCTTTTTTGCAATATGCTCGCTGAAAAACTCAATCAGCGGCCCCATGAAAAAGGCGGTGATGATTGTGCCGATACCTGCAATGGACGGAATTGCTTTGAGCTCGCCGCCTGCGATCAGGAACATTGCCGCACCGAGCACCACGCAGCACAGATCCGTACAGACACGGATGAATTTGAATTTGCCGATTTTCCACTTATTCGCCATAATCAGCGCAACTGCGTCATAAGTGGAAACACCCAGATCAGCTGTAATGTAGATCGACGAACCGATGCAGATGATAACAATGCCGATGATGAGGAAAATGATGCGCAGGATGAAATTCGGCTCCGGGATGAGCCATGAAAGGAACTTGTAGGAATATTCCGTGACATAGCCCAGGAGAAACAGATTGATAAATGTCGCGATGCCGATATAATGCCTGTCAAATATCAGGCTGAATGCAAGCAGTACGGCGTTTACGATCACGTAAAGTGTGCCGAAACTGATCGGGATCAGCCGGTCAATTCCGCTCATGAACGACTGAAACGGATCAACGCCGAATGCTGCCATTTTGAATATGGCAACACTGACCGCACCGATCAGAACGCCCATGACGGACATGATGATTCTTCTTGTCCTGATACTTTTCATATTCATCTATCCTCATTTACATTGTTCTTTCTGTCACCATTATAACATTCCGGCAGGGATGCTCCATATATTATAACGCAGGACCCGCAGAAAAGTCAATCTGTTTTTGTCTTTTCATCTTGATGAATTGGCAGGATTATGGTATAATGGAATGGTACGAGAATTTGAATGAA
>CAMNFV010000086.1 GCA_946537515.1 uncultured Ruminococcus sp.
TTCCAGATATCGCCCAGCTTGAATTTCTCCTCGCCGACAAACTGGTGGCAGGGGTAGAGATCACCCCACGGCGTGACGGCCATGTACTCTGTACCGGAGCCGCAGCCGGAGATGCGCTTATAGATGCAGGGGCCGCCGGTCAGGTCGATCATATAGTGATAGAAGGTGAAAGGATCCCCTTCTTTGCGCTTCCGGATCATCAGTTCTGCGAGCTTTTCGTATTGCTCCATGACAATCGGGAGATCCTCGTCTGTCAGCGCGGATGCATCGCCTTCCGCTGCGACAACCGGCTCCATACTCAGCTCACGGAATCCGAGATCAAGCATGACCTTGATATCTTCCAGAAAATCCGGATTTGCATGAGTAAATGTTCCGCGCATATAATAGTTTTTGCCGCCGCGGGAATTGACAAGCTTCTGGAATTTCGGAACGATCTTCTCCCAGCTGCCGTTCCCGGCATAATCGACGCGGTAACGGTCATGGATCTCTTTTCTGCCGTCGAGTGAGAGCACGACATTGCTGCATTCACGGTTTGCAAAGTCGATCACATCGTCGTCAATGAGCAGGCCGTTCGTGGTCAGCGTGAAGCGGAAATTCTTGCCTGCTTCCTTTTCAATGCTTCTGGCATAGGCAACAAGATCTTTGACAACCTGAAAATTCATCAGCGGTTCGCCGCCAAAGAAATCGACTTCCAGATTGCGCCGTGTGCCGGAATGTGCGACAAGAAAATCAAGTGCCTGCTTGCCGACTTCAAAGGACATCACAGCGCGGTCGCCGTGGTATTTGCCCTGACTTGCGAAGCAATAGGCGCAGTTGAGGTTACAGGTATGCGCAATATGCAGACAGAGCGCCTTGACGACACCGGCGGTTTTCTGCTTGAGTGTACCGGCGATCGGCTCAAAGGTATCGGGCGAGAACAGCTTGCCCTGCTCTTTGAGCGCCGTAATATCGTCATAGCATTCGGCGATATCCTCCGGGGTAATATCCGGCTGACTGCCGTATTTTTCGGTGATCTGACGCAGAACCTCATCCTTGGGACATTGCTCATAAAGCGCGATCATATCATAAGCGAGCGCATCAACGGCATGGACAGCGCCGGAGCAGACGTCCAGAACAATATTATAACCGCCGAGCTGATACTGATGAATCATGCAGCATTTCCTTTCTGAATTCACGATTTTCAATCGGACATATTTCTTTTATTATAGCATAGCGGCCTGAAAATGTCAAATTCCGGTTTGTGCTGCATCTGAAGGGCGATTATTTTATTATATTTTGATCAGATTATACTATTTGTTATAGCATATAAGAAATATTTTCATTACCCATTGAACTTTTACCCGATATGTGATATAATAGAAAAATACCATAAATACGAACCATTTTATCTGGAAGGGAGCGGCTCCGTATGGCAGACTCTGTACACAGCGGTCACCGCGGCAGAATGCGCCGCAGATATTTGGAGACCGGCTTTTCCGGCTTTCAGCCGCATGAGGTTCTGGAAATGCTGCTGTATTACGGCATCCCGCGGCGTGATACAAATGAGATCGCGCATAAGCTGCTCGATCGTTTCGGCAGTCTGCACGGCGTTCTCAGCGCCAATCCGCAGGACCTGATGCAGGAGCCGTATATCAGCGAGAATGCGGCTGTTCTGATCACGATGTTCCGCGCAGTCCTGCAATATGATGCGGCGGCGCAGGTCGCGGGAATGGTTCTGGATAATTACAGCAAGGTCTGCAAGTTCTTTACCGATCTGTACTTATTTGAGGAACGCGAGGTCATTCGCGCAGCACTTCTCGATGAAAAGCTGCGGGTTATGCGCTGTGAGATCGTTTCGGAGGGACACCCTTCGGCGGCACAGATGACCGTCCGGCAGCTGACCGAGCTTGCATACAGAGCAAATTGCAATACCATGATTCTGGCACATAATCACCCCCGCGGATCAGCGAAGGTTTCAAGCGAAGATATTGCAGCGACGCGGCATCTTGTCCCGATTCTGCTGCAATGCGGCATCACGCTGGTCGATCATGTGGTCGTCTGCGGCGATAAAGCTGTTTCGATGCGGGAGCAGGGTGTCTTTATGGGCCTGGAGATCGAATAGGAGGCAGAATGGAGCAGCGAAACTTTAAACTGCATGCGCCCTATGCGCCGGCCGGCGATCAGCCGAAAGCGATCCGGCAGCTGGTTGAGGGCTTTGAGACAGGAAAAAAGGAGCAGATTCTGCTCGGCGTGACCGGCTCCGGCAAGACGTTTACAATGGCGAATGTCATTGCGGCGCGCAATAAGCCGACGCTTGTTCTGGCACACAACAAAATTCTGGCGGCACAGCTCTGCTCGGAATTCAAGGAATTCTTTCCGGAGAATGCTGTCGAATATTTTGTTTCATATTATGACTATTATCAGCCGGAGGCATATATCCCGAGTACGGACAGCTATATTGAAAAAGATTCCGCGATCAACGATGAGATTGACCGTCTGCGGCACAGCGCGACCATGGCGCTTGCGGAGCGTTCCGATGTCATCATCGTGTCGTCGGTTTCCTGCATTTATTCGCTCGGTTCGCCGGATGAATACCGCGGCATGTCAGTCTCGGTACGCCCCGGCATGGAGATGTCACGCGAGGAGCTGATCGAGGAGCTTGTCCGGATCCAGTATCAGCGCAATGACCTGGCGCTGGAGCGCGGCCGGTTCCGCGTACACGGCGATGTTGTCGATATCTGTCCGGTCAATACGACCGAGCATATGATCCGCGTTGAATTCTTCGGGGATGAGGTTGACCGCATCACGGAGGCGACTTTGCTGACCGGTGAGACCGTTGCGGTCTTAAAACATGCTGTGATCTTCCCGGCGTCACATTATGTTGTATCCGGCGAGGAGCTGGAGGGTGCGATCTCCGATTTGCAGGAGGAACTTGCAGAGCGTGTTGCATTTTATGAAGCAAATCACCGCCCGCTGGAGGCAGAGCGCATTGCGCAGCGCACGAATTATGATATCGAGATGCTGCGGGAAATCGGTTTTTGCAGCGGCATCGAGAATTATTCCCGTGTATTGGCGCGGCGTCCGGCCGGGTCGCGTCCCTGCACGCTGCTCGATCACTTTCCGGAGGATTTCCTGCTGATCGTTGATGAATCTCATGTGACGCTGCCGCAGGTCGGCGCGATGTATGCAGGCGACCGTGCGCGAAAAGAAACGCTGGTCGAATACGGCTTCCGTCTGCCGAGTGCATTTGATAACCGCCCGCTGAAATTTGATGAATTCCGGAGCAAGGTGCATGAGGCAATGTATGTCTCTGCGACACCGGGCAAGCTGGAAAAGGAGTTCGCTTCGCAGACGGTCGAGCAGGTGATTCGTCCGACCGGATTGGTTGATCCGGTTGTCAAGGTCAAGCCTGTTATCGGCCAGATTGAGGACCTGCTTTCCGAGATTCAGCTGCGTGTCGGTAAAAATGAGCGTGTGCTGATCACGACGCTGACAAAGAAAATGGCGGAGGATCTGACCGCATTCCTTGCGAATATGGAAGTCCGTGTCCGTTACATGCACCATGATATCGACACCGTGGAGCGTATGGAAATCATCCGCGATCTGCGGCTCGGAGAGTTTGACGTACTGGTCGGCATCAACCTGCTGCGTGAAGGCCTGGATCTGCCGGAGGTTTCGCTCGTTGCGATTCTCGATGCGGATAAGGAAGGCTTCCTGCGCTCTGAGACATCGCTGATTCAGACGATCGGCAGAGCTGCGCGAAATGCAGGCGGCGAAGTCATCATGTATGCCGACGAAATTACCGGCAGTATGGAGCGGGCGCTGCGGGAGACAGAACGCCGCCGCGCGCTTCAGCTTGCATATAATGAGGAGCACGGCATTGTGCCGCGCACAATCGTCAAGGATGTGCGGGAAGTCCTCGAAATCTCAACAAAGGAAAAGACAGAAAAGAAAGTTCATAAACAGATGAACCGCCAGGAGCGTGAGGCGCTGATTGCAGATCTCACAGCCCAGATGAAGGAAGCAGCACGCCTGCTCGAATTTGAACATGCGGCTTATCTGCGTGATAAAATCAAGGAACTGCAAAAATCGTAAAGGAGCATCTGTGTTATGGCAAAACAAAAGTTTAAGACCTTCAAAAAGGAAAAGACAATGCTGCCGCTGCTGATTGGAATTCTGGTTTTGATCGCAGCAGCAATCTTCTTACTGGGATTTACGAGTGTCGGATATTTCCTGCGCTGTCATCTCAGCTCGGCACCGCGCATGAGCTGCAAGGTGAGTGTACAGATGGACGGCAAGCCGATCTGGGACGAAGGCGGCCTTGATGTTCAGGGCATGGAAATGGGCAACGGCGAACCGAATACCGTTTCCGACTGGCAGGTAATTCCCGGGAGAGGCGGTGAATTTCGTTGTAAGGGCGGTGAATACGGGCTTCAGCCGTTCATGATCCGTTTCTACAAGAACTCCGGCTCGGACGCGGTTGCGGTTCCGGTCAATGTTGTGATTCCGAATGACTGGGCCATGTCGGAAGTTGATCTGCAAATCGAAGCAGACAGCAAAACCGAAACGTATGAATATACGATTAAGCTGACGCTCGGTGATGATGAATTTACGAATTCCGGCTCGGGTAAATTCGGAAAGCAGGAGCCGATTTCAATCAGCGGCGTATAAGGAGCAGTATGCATACCTGGAGTAAAATTCGCAAAAAGCTTGAGCAGGAATACCTCGCGGATTCCCTGCGCGGCAGACTGACCTATTTTGTTACGGCATATCATGCAGCACATGACAGCGATGAAGGCAGGGCAGCAATCCGCCTTGACGGCGCCGAAATTCTCAAGAGTAATTTCTTTGAGCGAATGGACAGGCAATGGGAAATCTACTCGGGTCTCGGTGAAGCGAAGAATGAAGTCGGTGCATGGAAGCAATCCGGACTGGATGCGATCCATGACGGTGCATTCTATCAGGTGGATTTTTACCGTGCCTTCTCGGTTTTTGATAATCAGAGCATCGGCGAGAGCCTGCAATCAGACAATGCGCTTGTCCGGATGTTTGCGCTGCTTGACCGGCGCACCGGGAAACGGACACTTGAAAAACTACGCAGCAGCATCGGTGAAATGCCGGACTGGCTGCAAATGATCTACTATATTCGATTGGAAGCGGAACAAATGTCGCTCACCGGAAAGGAACAGCAATCAATGAAAAAGGCCATTTTATTCGATCTCGACGGCACACTCTGGGATTCCTCGGAGCAGGTGACACACGCATGGAACAAGACGATCCGCGAGAAGACGGACCGCACAGAGCAGTTTACTGTTGCGGATATGCACAACTTCATGGGCAGAACCATGGAGGCAATCGCTGCGCTGATGTTCCCTGATCTGCCGGATGCAGACCGGATCGCGATTCTGGAGCGCTGCTCGGAGGATGAGATCGACTATCTGACGAATCCGGAGCCCGGCGATGAACCGTCGTATTTTCCGGATGAAGAGGCGATTATCCGCGCACTTGCGAAGAAATATACCCTCGGCATCGTGAGCAACTGTCAGGAGGGATATATCGAAACCTACCTCGGGAAGATTCCGTTTGCCGATGCATTCACCGATATCGAATGCGCCGGCAGAACCGGAAAATCCAAGGGCGAGAATATCCGGCTTGTTGTTGAACGGCAGGGGATCACCGATTGTATCTATGTCGGGGACACGCAGGGCGATGCGGATGCAGCATATGAGGCAGGCGTGAAGTTTGTTCATGCGGCATACGGTTTCGGAAAGGTCAAAGCATGTGATGCGGCGCTGGAGGATATCCGGGAGCTGCCGCAGACAGTCAAAACAATTTTTGAGGAGGCATAATCATGGCAGAGAATCCGAAGGTTACATTTATCAAACAGGAATATAAAAACAGCGAGACCGGTGCAAAGGTGCCGGGCATCACGATCATCCTGGACGGCGTATTCCGTCAGGTCTGTGATAAGCTGATTGCCGATACCGGCAGAGAAAAGGATTATGTCGCGCTGATTCAGGAGGCGCTGTTCAACGGCATCAATCAGATGATCGGAGAGAGCCAAAAGGACAAATAATCCGGAATAATACGGATAGGCAGGAGGTGACGGCATGGAACCATTCGTGCATCTGCATGTGCATACGGAATATTCGCTGCTGGACGGTGCATGCCGCATCGACCGTCTGATGGAGCGCGTCAAAGAAAACGGGCAGACCGCAGTCGCAATGACCGATCATGGCGTCATGTACGGCGCGATCCAGTTTTATCAGGCTGCTTTGGAAGCCGGGATTCATCCGGTTATCGGCTGTGAAATTTATGTCGCGCCGCGTTCGCGGTTTGATAAGGATTCGGCCTCTGACCGCAGCCCGTATCATCTGATTTTGCTCTGCGAGAATCAACAGGGCTATCAGAATCTGCTTCAGATTGTGTCAAAGGCGAGCATAGAGGGCTTTTATGCGAAACCGCGTGCCGACTGGGAGCTTCTGACGCAGTATCATGAGGGATTGATCGCGCTTTCCGGCTGTATGTCCGGCGAAGTGGCGCGCAAGCTGCGAAACGGCGAAACAGAAGCTGCAAAGGAGACTGCGGAGCGCTATGCAGCATTATTCGGCAAAGATCATTACTATCTGGAGATTCAGAATCACGGCCTTCCAGAGGATCTGCGCCTGCTGGACGGCATCCGCAAGCTCGCAAAGGCAACCGGGATTCCGCTTGCCGCAACAAATGATGCGCATTATTTGCGGAAATCGGATGCATCGCTGCAAAAGCTGCTCGTCTGCATCCAGACCGGAACGACCATGCAGGCGCCGTCTTCCATGGTTATGCCGAATGACGAATTCTATCTGAAATCCACAGAGGAAATGAATGCGCTCTTTGCAGAATTTCCCGATGCGCTGCGCAATACAGCGGAGATTGCCGAACGCTGCAATGTGACATTTGAATTCGGTAAGATCAAGCTGCCGCAGTATCGTGCGGAAGGCGTGACGGATACCAAAGTGTATTTCCGGCAGCTTTGTGAGGACGGCCTGAAACGCCGCTACGGCGAAACGCCTTCTGCGGAAGCGGTCGCACGCATGAACTATGAGTATGATGTTATCACGCGCATGGGCTATGTCGATTATTATCTGATCGTCTGGGATTTTGTGCACTACGCAAAGCAGCATGATATCCCTGTCGGACCGGGACGCGGTTCGGGTGCAGGCAGTCTGTGCGCCTATTGCATCGGCATCACAGATATTGATCCGCTGAAGAACGGATTGCTCTTTGAGCGCTTTCTGAATCCGGAGCGCGTGAGTATGCCGGATTTTGATATTGACTTTTGCATTGAGGGCAGACAGCGTGTCATTGACTATGTAACACGCCGCTACGGTGCCGATCATGTCGCGCAGATCATCGCGTTTGATACGCTGAAGGCGCGTGCGGCTGTTCGCGATACCGGCCGCGCAATGGATATGCCCTATGCCCTCTGCGATCAGGTCGCGAAGGCGATCCCGCAGGATTTCACGATCACGCTTGAACGTGCTGTGCAGGAATCCGCGGACTTAAAGCAGCTGTATGAAGAGAAAACGCAGGTCAGACAGCTGCTCGATATGGCGATGAAGCTTGAAGGAATGCCGCGTCATGCTTCGACACATGCTGCCGGTGTCGTGATCTCGGCTGTGCCGGTTGCGGAGCAGGTGCCGCTGCAGCGCAATGATGATGCGGTCGTCACGCAGTATACGATGAATATACTGGAGCAGCTCGGCTTGCTCAAGATGGATTTCCTCGGGCTGCGCAATCTGACTGTGATCCATGCTGCGGAATGTCTGATTCAGCAGCGGAAACCGGATTTCCGCATGACCGCGATCCCGGAAGATGACGAAGCGGTCTTCCGGATGCTCTCAAAGGGCGACAGCATCGGTGTATTTCAGATGGAATCGGACGGACTGCGGCGTGTACTTGTGCAGATGCAGCCGACCTGCATCTCTGATCTGACTGCGGTGATTTCGCTCTACCGCCCCGGCCCGATGGATTCGATTCCGCAGTATCTTGCGGCGCGTTCCGATCCGGGCAAGGTGCATTACGATCATCCGCTGCTGGAGCCGATTCTGCGCGAGACATTCGGATGCATTGTGTATCAGGAGCAGGTCATGGAGATCTGCCGCGCACTTGCAGGATATTCCTATGGCAGAGCGGATCTCGTGCGGCGCGCAATGGCAAAGAAGAAGCACAAGGTCATGGAGCAGGAGCGGGAAATTTTCATTCACGGCAATGAGACCTGCTGCGGCGCGGTTGCAAACGGTGTTCCCGAGGAAACTGCAAACGCGATCTTTGACCGCATGGCAGCATTTGCGAGCTATGCGTTCAATAAATCCCATGCGGCTGCCTATGCCCGCGTCGCCTATGAAACTGCGTATCTGAAGTGCCGTTATCCGGCGGAATACTTCTCTGCGCTGATGACTTCTGTGATCTCATATACGCCGAAGCTGCTGGAATATATTGCGCTCTCCGAAGCACACGGCATCGCGGTTTTAAAGCCGGATATCAACAGTTCCGATGCAGGGTTTACCGTATCCGGAAACGGAATCCGGTTCGGGCTTGCGGCAGTCCGCGGACTCGGTGCCAATGTAATCCGTGCGTATGTTACAGAACGCCGTGCGCATGGAAAATACCGCAGCTTCCAGGAATTCTGCGAGCGCAATGCCGGACAGGAGCTGAATAAACGTGCTGTTGAGAGTCTGATTCGCTGCGGCGCCTTTGACGGGCTCGGCTGGAATCGCCGGCAGATGCTGGAAACCTATGAGCAGCTGATCGCGTCGGTCAGCAATCAGAGCCGCCATGTCATCAGCGGGCAGCTTTCATTGTTCGGGGATGCGCCGGAAGACGCGGGCGTGCCGCAGATGCAGCCGCCGGATGTCCCGGAATATTCCGAGCAGGTTTTGCTGCAAATGGAAAAGGAAGTGACCGGACTGTTCTTATCCGGACATCCGCTCTCGCGCTGGCGTGCACATTGTCAGCTGCTGCGTTTACCGGAAATTGCCGATGTGATCCGCATGAAGGATCATGCGCCGGTGATGCTGCTGTGCATGGTCTCTGAAGCACGTGCGCATGTTACGAAAAAGGGCGACCGGATGTGCTATCTGACGGTCGAGGATTTCACCGGGACGCTGGAATGTCTCGTATTCCAGTCGCTGTATCCGCAGGTGCAGAAGCTTTTGCAGCCGGATACGCTGGTGCTTGTCAAGGGGAAGCTCTCCAAAAAGGACGGCGAAATCAGGCTTTTCTGCGACGGCATCATGACCGAGCAGAATTTTTCGGATTATGCCGCTGCCAGGCAGCTGTGCTGCAAGGTCAGCGACAATGAACCGGAAAAGATGAAAGCGGTTCTGGAGATCTGCCGGCGGTTTCCCGGCGAAACGCCGCTTTGCTTCTGGCTGACCGGCAGCCGGAAATATCTCAAACCGAAAATGCAGCAGGGGACTGATGTCAGCGAGCGGATGCTCAAGTGTCTGACTGAACAGCTCCCGATTTCACAAATTGCGCTGATCGACCGGAAAGGATAAGGATATGCGTCATTATGAATCGCTTTCTCCGGAACTGGAGCAGGAAATCATAGCGCGGCAGGCGCAGGGCTGGGTATCTCCCTACGCCTGCAAAAATGCAGATGTGATCCGCAGGCTTGACCGTCCGAGTGATGTGCCGAAGATCTACCGGCAGCCGTTTTCCAAGGATGCGGACAAGATCCTCAACAGCGCTTTCTATAATCGCTATGCGGATAAAACGCAGGTTTTCTCGTTTTTCCGCAATGACGATCTCTGCCGCCGTTCGCTGCATGTGCAGCTGGTATCGCGGATCGCACGGAATATCGGAACGGTGCTCGGCCTGAATCTCGATCTGATCGAAGCAATCGCGATCGGGCATGATATGGGGCATACACCGTTCGGTCATGCCGGTGAACATGCGCTGCATGAGCTCTATCACGGCAGGACCGGCCGCTGCTTCCGGCATAATCTGCACAGCGTCCGCGTCCTGGATACGATGATCCCGTATAACATTTCTCTGCAAACGCTGGACGGCATTGTCTGCCATAACGGCGAGCTGCCGATTGCGGAATACCGTCCGCGGCCGCTGAAAGATTTTGCGGAATTCGACCGCAGAATGCAGGAATGCATCCTCGATGAAGACGGCGACCGCAAACTGATTCCCTCGACATTGGAAGGCTGCCTTGTCCGCATCTGCGATATGATTGCATATCTCGGTAAGGACCGTCAGGACGCCGTGCGCGCGCATCTGATCGCATCGGAATCCGATTTTTCGGAATCTGCGATCGGACGGACCAATGCAGAGGTGATCAACAATCTCGAAGTCAACCTGATCGAGCACAGCTACGGCAAACCGTTCCTCATGCTCGATGATGTGCATTTTGAGGCGATGAAGCAGCTCAAGGATGAGAACTACGCCTGCATTTACCGCAAGGAATTCGTCCAGAAGCAGGTACGGGAAAGCGTCGTGCCGATGATGCAGGAGATGTATGAACAGATTTATCAGGATGCCGTAACGCATAATAAAAATTCCTGTCTTTACCGGCATCATATCGCAACGGTGCTCGAAAAGCAGCGCTGGTATCCCGCTGAAATGCCTTATGAAGAGAGTGATCCGGATGATCTGACAATGGATTTTATCGCCGCGATGACCGATGATTATTTTGTCGATTATCATGCAGAGGTTTTCCCGAAGAGCCGGCATCATATTTCATATGTCGGATATTTTGATGAAGGGCAGTAAACCGCGGAGATTTTAAAAAATCTTCAGGATTGGGTATTGCATTCCGCCGGAATTCATGCTATAATATAAGATGCGATAGTAAGCGGAATTCAAAAACGGAGGACGATTCCCAAATGTCAGATTATCAGAAGGTTTTGGTCATTATTCCTTCTCTCGACCCGGATAAAAAGCTGTTAAATGTAATCCGGGGCGTGCAGGAAAAAGGATTCACGGATATCCTGCTCGTTGATGACGGCTCGTCGGAGAAGAATCAGCATTTCTTTGAAGAGGGCGCAGCGCTCGGCTGCGAGGTGCTGCATCACGGTGTCAACAAAGGCAAGGGCAGAGCGCTCAAAACTGCGTTTGCATGGTTCATGGAGAACCGCAAGGATTCGGTCGGAGCGGTTACGATCGACGGCGACGATCAGCATCTCCCGAAGGACATCGCGGCCTGTGTCGATGTGATGTTCAAGCAGGAGAAAGATTCGCTGGTGCTCGGCGTCCGCGATTTCAATCTGCCGCATGTGCCGCCGAAGAGCCGTTTCGGCAATAAGCTGACTTCTTCCGTATTCCGGCTTTTCTGCGGACTCAAGGTCAGCGATACACAGACCGGACTTCGTGTATTCCCGCGTGGGATTATCCCGAAGATGCTGGAGATTTCCGGCGAACGCTTTGAGTATGAGACAAACATGCTGCTTGAATGCAAGCAGGCCGATATTCCGATCGTTGAGCAGACTATTGAAACGGTCTATATCAATGATAACGAAACCACGCATTTTCATCCGATCAAGGATTCGCTCCGTGTTTACGGCATCATCATTAAGTTCTTTATCAGTTCGGTGCTGTCCTTTGTGATCGACCAGGTGCTCAATATCCTCGGATATAATTTGCTGTTCAAGTTGTTTGCCGAGGGTGCAAGACAGTTCTGCTCCAGCGCACTTGCGCGTATTATCAGTTCGCTGTTTAATTTCACGATGAACCGCAAGGCTGTATTCAAGAGCGATGCGCCGCTCGCACTTACAATGGCGCGGTATTACATTCTCTGGGCAGGTCAGCTGCTGACTTCGATCGGCTCAGTATTTTTACTTTCCAAGGTGCTGCCGATCAAGCCGACGATCATCAAGCCCTTTGTCGATTTTCTGCTGTATTTTGTCAGCTTCCGGAT
>CAMNFV010000087.1 GCA_946537515.1 uncultured Ruminococcus sp.
CGATGATGAAGCTGAACCTCGCGGAAGCGGAACAGAAAATGCAGAATGTGACAGCATATACGGAGAAACTGCGTGCAAATTATCAGAATGCGAATGCCGTATTTGCGGTGGAACAGGTGCAGTCGGAAAAGGGCGGATTTTTGAAGCCCCCGATCTATTACGCGACCGGCAGTGTGATCTACGGATATTTTGATCCTTCGGATCAGGTACAGTTGAAGCATGGCGGCAATGCATTTGATCTGGAACTGGAGAATGTATTGAAAATCGGAAGCATCGGTGCCCGCTTCGGAAGCAACACGGTGCAGGGAATCGGCGGGACGCAGTGTGTGCTGCAATTCAGCGGGAAAGATATCGAATGCGCACCGGGCGACCTGATTGTCAGAAGATGAGAATATATGGAATCCCCGGAACGGCTGAAGATTCACAGCACAGCCTTAATAGAATTTAAGATAATCCGTGGATTTTTGTATGATTATTCAGGCAATTTGACTTGACAAAAAGGAATTCCTGTGATATCATATTAGCTGTAAGGCGGCTGTCCCGATGCCGCTTTGCAGCTTTATTATTTCTGACGAAAGAAGGTATCACAGTGGCAAACTACTACATGGGAAACTGGCACGGTCATCATTTTATTATTGAGAATGAAATGGCAGAGAAAATGATCGTGGATAACGAGGTTCTGGTTGAAAACAAGAAAGGCGTTCATCTTGCGGTAATCATGACCGCGCCGATGCCCGGCATGGACGGTATGCAGATCTACGCGATGCTCGAAGGCAATGACTGCTCCTGCATCGTCGGCAAACCGCTTGAAGCAGAATATGACAAGAAAACGAAAATCTACCGTGCGGAGTATAACGGCCACACCGTTGAGGCGGTCAATAAGCTGAAAGCAAGGATGTTCCTTGACGGCGAAGAGGTTGACCGCGAGGATGAAGGTCTGCGCACGTTCTGTATCCTCGGCAGCCCGCGTGATGCGGAAGGCAAGCACTTTATGGCGGTCATCGACGGCAATACCGGTCTGCTCAAGGCGAAGGTCTCGCTCTATGCCGAGGCGGAAAATGTGATCCTTTATCCCTGCAAGAAACAGAGCGGCGAATATATCCTGCTCTCCGGCGAGGAAGTCATGGAAGAATATGCAGCGGCGGATGCGGAAGCCGCCGTGAACAGCACGATCAATCAGTAACAGAAAAGAGGTAACAAACATGTCTGTATATTATGTCGGAAAATGGAATGATCATGTGATTATTGTTGAGAATCAGACAGAGCGCGAAAAGCTGATCGTTGACAATGAAGTGCTCGTGCAGACCAAATCCGGACTTCGCTTCGGCAGCGCGCTGACTGCTCCGATGCCCGGCACGGATGATCTGTATATTTATGTCATGATCGAGGGCGGAACCGGCTGCTCCTGCCTCATCGGCAAGCCGCTCGAAACCGAATATGACAAGAAAACCAAGTGCTTTACCGCGGAATACAACGGCCATACGATCGAGGCTTTCAACAAGAGCAAATCCTATCTGGTCGTGGACGGGCAGGAGGTGGACCGCGAGCCGGAAGGACTCCACAGCTTCGGCATCCGCGGCAGCCAGCCCGATGCAGACGGCAAGCGCTTCATGTCCGTGCACGACGGCGTGACAAACGGGCTCAAGGTGAAATGCTCGGTCTATGCCGAGGCGGAGAATGTCCGGATGATCCCCTGCAAAAAACAGGGCGGTGAGCTGATCCCGCTTGCGTACACCGGCGATGATGCGGAAACGGCAGCGCTCCTCGCCTGCCTCATGGTTTGCTGCATAAACTGAGCTTATAACTGTTCCTTGATGCGCTTGATCGCAGCCTTCTCAAGCCGTGATACCTGCGCCTGCGAAATACCGATTTCCTGTGCAACCTCCACCTGCGTTTTCCCTTGCCAGAAACGCCGGCGGAGGATATTTTTTTCTCTGTCGCTGAGCGAGGCGAGTGCATCCCGCAGCGCAAGCTCCGACATCCATGAGGACGCGGTGCTGTCCGGATCGCCGATCTGGTCGATCAGGCAGAGCGGATCGCCGGAATCGGAATAGATCGGTTCATAGAGCGAGACCGGATCGCTGATGCTCTCCATTGCCGTGACGACATCGCCGCGCTCCGCGCCGAGGGCATCGGCGATCTGCTGCATGGACGGCTCTGCGCCGAGTTCATTCGTCAGCTGTTCCCGCGCCTGCATCGCTTTATATGCAAGATCCCGCAGGGAACGGCTCACGCGCACCGCATGGTAATCGCGCAGATGCCGCCGGAGTTCGCCCGCGATCATCGGGACACAGTAGGTCGAGAAGCGCACATCCTTTGTCAGATCGAAATTGTTGATCGCCTTCATCAGCCCGATGACACCGATCTGAAACAGATCGTCCGCGTCCTCGCCGCGCCCGGTAAACCGCTGGATCACACTCAGCACAAGCCGCAGATTCCCGAGAATCAGCTTCTCCCGCGCCTCTGTGCTGCCGGTCTCCTGCATCTCCCGCAGCAGCGCCATTTTTTCCGCTTCGGTGAGAACCGTCAGCTTTGCGGTATCCAGCCCCGCAATCACAACCTTCTGATATGCCATGTTCCGCATCTCCTTTGTATGATTTGCTGTGAGTATGTGCGGAAATGCGTTGTTTTATTCAGATTCGGTTCTATCATGCGGAAAAGCGGCATAAAATGCATCAGAGACTTTGAGGGGGAGATGCAAATGGCAGAGCAGGACGCACAGGAGCTGCACAGCGCAGTCATAGAAAACCGCGAAAAGCTGATGCTTTCCGGTGTGACAGCGGTGGACAGCTTCGATGACAGGACGGTGCTGCTCTATACGCGGCTCGGGGAGCTTGTGATCCTCGGGCGCGGGCTGCATCTGGAACAGATGAGCCTTGAGACCGGTGCGGTGACGGTGACGGGGGAGCTGATTGCGCTCCGTTACAGCGACCGGGACCGCAATGCGCCGCAGGGCTTCTTCGGGAGGCTGCTGCGCTGATGGAAACACAAATCACGGTGCAGACGGAATTGCAGCGCCTGCTGTTTGCGGGGATGCTCGGGCTCTGCTGCGGCGTATTCTTTGATCTGCTCCGGCTGCTGCGGGCGCTGCTCCCGCATGGAAATGCGGCGGTTTTTATCGAAGATGCACTGTTTTCGTTTTTATTCTGCTTTGTATTTCAGGTCGATGCATGGTCCTTCTGCGGGGGTGTGCCGCGCTGGCCGCAGCTGCTGGGGATGCTGGCCGGATTCTGCATGTATCTCCTGACAATCGGTCGGATCACCGCATGGATATTCCGGCAGCTGCGGCAGTTCCGCGAAACGATTTGGCGGCTGCTTCTCCGGCTCTTCCGGCGAATCTGCGGGAAACCGGAAAAATTTTCGGAAAACCCTTGACGGATTCGCCGCTTTGCAGTATAATAAAACTGTATCCGTATCGGAAACAGAAAAATAAAGAACGGAGAAGAGACAAATGGAGCGTAATATTGGTTCACGCCGGGAGAACGCGAAAAAGCGGCGGCGTGCCGTGTTTGAATGGATCGTGTTCCGGCTGGTTGCGCTGATCCTGCTGATTGCATGTGTGATCTCGTTTGTATCCACACAGGCAACACTCAATCAGAAGCGGCAGGAGCAGGCAGAGCTGGAAGCTGCGATCGAACAGGCGCGTGATGAATATCTGGAACTGGAAAAATTTGTCGATACCGATGACCTGGAAGGTTATATGGAAAAGGCTGCGATTGAGGATCTCAACTATGCCTATCCGAATGAACGCCGGTATTATGACACATCCAGAAACTGAACGCGCACGGCAGAAAGGGTTTATATGCAGCTTGAAATCGGACAGGTTTATGAAGGCACCGTGACCGGTATCACACAATACGGCGCATTTGTTGAGGTGCATCCGGCAGATTCGGAGAAGGTCACCGGTATGGTGCATATCTCTGAGATCGCGGATACATTTGTGCGGGATATCCATGAGTTTCTGCACGAATCCGATACCGTAAAGGTCAAGATGATCGGTGTCAATCCGCAGGGGAAGATCAGCTTTTCCATGCGGCAGGCAGCGGAGAAACAATCCGCAGAGGAGAGTCCGAAGCAGCAGGCACCGCGCCCGAAGCGCAAGGATGCGCCGCGGCCGCGTGTCTATGAGCCGAAGCCTGTGATTCCGCAGTCCGAAATGAGCTTTGAGGATAAGCTGCTGCACTTCAAGCAGGCGAGCGAGGAGAAAATCTGTGACCTCAAACGCGGCAGCGAGCGCAGAGGCGGCTCCAGAAGCAGAAGATCATAAACACCAAAGGCGCCCGGAAACGGACGCCTTCTTTCATAATCAGAGGAGATCATATCAAATGGGAAATTCATTCTCAAATGCGCAGATCCGGAATCCGCAGCATCTGGACCGGGATGAATTTTTAGCGTTTTTTACAGAGCGGATGCAGAATGCAGGATATGTTCCGGGCGATGCGGATGACTATGCGCTTGCGTATTGTCTTTCATTTTCAGAGAACAGCGAGTGGACGGCGGTCAGCGCGGAAAACTGGAATCAGAACGATATCCTGGTGCGTTTTGGGGTCAGCAGACTCGCTGAGATACTCGGGACAAGCTGCCTGTATATCATGGTCTCGGACAGCGATTTTGCGATGCTGGAGCTCTATGACGGCAGCGGCGCGATCGTAAACAGCGCGGCAGTCGGGCGGCCGGAAATCGAAATGCCTGCGCCGGATCCGGAAAAATGGAAGCCGTATCTGCATGACGGGCATACCTTTGATGAACTGGAAGCGGTGCAGAACGGCGATTATATCTTTGTTGAGGATGCGCTGACAGAGCTTGCGCCGGTATTCGGCATGAATGGCGAACAAATCCTGTTTGATGCGGAAGATGCGGACGCGCAGGCGGTCTGGCTGTATTTCAAAAAGGAAGCGGAACCCGCTGCGAAAATAATCACCGTCAATGCGGCATTCAAACAGATTTTCGGGGAAGCGCTGGAGCCGCTCGGCTTTATTAAAGCGAAAACGAAAATGCCGTATTTTATGCGGGCTGTCAATGATGAGATCATCCATGTGATCGGGCTGCACAGCCACGGTACGGGGCTCTGCGTTGTCAGCGGTGCGGCAACAGTATACCGCAAAGAGATCCTTTTCAACAGCAAGCAGCGCTATGACAGCGTGTGGCTGCATCCGATTTTTGAATTTTATAAATACACGAACGGTTATAATACTGATTATGATCTGAGATCGAAGCTTTTCTGGTATGGATTCCGGCAGAAAGATACGGAAGACATGCTCCGGGCGATGAGAGAGGCTTTGGCGGACACGCAGAAATGGGTGCTGCCGGTTCTGGATGCAATCCGCACAAAGGATGATATGACAGCGTATCTGCTTTCAATGGGCGGATATGTCTATCCTTCGCTTCCCGGCGGAAAAGATCCGGAGGGCGGATATCCATGCAGCGACGGCGGATTGATGCTGACTTTAGATGATCCGTATTCCTTTGCAGAACGGGAAAAAGCGCTTGGGCTCAAGCGTGCTTTATACGAACTGGAGCATCATGTGAACGATCGTACAGAAGAACAGTATCAGGACGTGTGTTCGCGAATCAGTATTCGATATGAAAAGAATATGGCATTGCTTTCCCGTATGCTGGATGAGCCGGAAAACCGTGAAAAGGTGATGGCGGAGATGCAGCAGCGGAAAAGCAGAAATACGGAGACTCTCCGCTCTTACGGTCTGGATATCTGAATCTGTCCGGACGGCGGAGCAATCAAAAAGGAGACAGAAATGGACGATTTTTTTCGCAGGCGTCTGACGGATCTTGCAGAGCAGTCCGACCGCACCTGCCGCTTTACCTTTACCGATTTTCTCACCGAAGCCGAATACGCGGTCTTTTGCAGCGTGCGCAGTCAGCTGCCGCATTGCGGGACGGCGGTCTTTGGCGGTTATGAGAATGCAGAGCGGGTGATGCTGCGGTTCGGGGATCCGGAGCAGCTCGGCTATGAGGAGCCGTTCCCGATTGTCTGCATCTGCATTGCGCCGTTACAGGAGAAATTCGCAGATCACCTGACGCACCGGGATTTCCTCGGCGCGCTGATGCATCTCGGCATTGAGCGCGGCGAGATCGGTGATATCCTTGTGCAGGAGAAATCTGCATATGTATTCTGCCATGAACCCATGGCGGATTATATCTGCCGGAATATCGAGCGGATCCGGCATACGAGCGTCAGATGCAGCCTGACCGAAACGCTCCCGGAAGGAACCGGAACCAAAACCGAACAGATCAGCATTCAGGCGGCATCCGAGCGCATAGACGGCGTCATTGCAAAGGTTTATCATATCTCACGCGGCGACTGCAATGTGCTGTTCCGGAGCGGCAAGGTCTTTCTCGACGGCGCGCTCCTCGAAAATAACAGCCATATGCTCAAAGCAGGGGAGAAGGTCTCCGTCCGCGGCTGCGGGAAATTCCGCTATGCCGGCATCAGCGGCAAGACCAAGAAGGGAAACCTCGTTCTGACAATCGAGAAATTTGTATAAGAAAACCGCCGCAGATACATGATTTCTGCGGCGGTTTATTGTTATCAGCCGGATGTCAAAACAGCTTCGGAATACATCCGGACACCGGTGGTAGCATTCGGATGAATGTGATCGAGCAGATAGGTTCTGTCCGGTGTTACGGTCAGAGTATCGCGGATATAGGGATTTGCATTGATGAAACCGAACCGGTGCTCTTTGCAATAGATGTCAAGCGCAGCGCTGTAAGCTTCATTCAGCTCCGTTTTCTCTGAATAGGACAGGCGGCAGAACGGATCGCCGTCTGTTGAATACCACGGCGCGATGAAGATGAATGCTGCATCAGGCGCTTTCGCGGATAGCTTTGTGCGCAGTGTGTCTGTTTCGCTGACAAACTGTTCCGTTGTCATTGCGCAGATGCTTTTATCCCGGTACCGGACATCATTTGTGCCGAGTGCAATGACATACAGATCAGCCGCGGGGATTTCATCTGCACGCTGCGTCATATAGGAGACTGTACAGCCGCCCTTTGCTTCCTGCAAAATGGTGGTCTCGGGGAAACATGCCGCAAGCGGTTCATACCACGGACAGCCGCCGTTTTTGGTGCCTTCCGTCACGCTGTCACCGATGAAGCAGACTGTATCGGCCTGTTCCATTGCCGTATAGAGCGTGCCGGATTTCATTTCATCGGTGACGGGAAGCGCTTCTGCTTTTGTGCGGAGAAATCCGTTTTCATTGAAGTAATAGCGTTCTGTCACGGATGTGATGTCCATACTGTGCCCGAATACGACTTCTGAAACGATCGCATTTGCATCTGCGGCGTTCTCAAGATCATCTGTTGTCAGCTGTGATCTCAGCTTTTTATTGTTCATGATTTCATAGATCGGAACGGCACGGTAATTTCCGTCTGCTCTTGCATGTGTATAGAGCGGAACGACGCTGCCGCCGATGACTTTCTTTGTGCTGCGGTCGATATAGACATCAGTCAGCATACTGGTATCACCCTGGTTTTCGCGATAGATATTTGCGAAATTGCCCGGGCAGTACCCGATAAAGACATTGCGATCCTGATACGGCTCAATCAGCGCCGGTTCAACAACATGCGGATGATCGCCGAGAATAATATCCGCACCGTTTTCCTTGAAGATATTGAACCAGACTGTCTGCTCGCTGTCCGGCTCATTGGAGAACTGTGTGCCGATATGCGGCAGTACGACGATCAGATCGGGAGATAAGGCCTTTGCTGCTTTGAAATCCTCTTCGACAGACTGCTTGAGCTGCTCAAACTGGCTGCCGTTTGTGCCGGAGATGACGGATGTCAGGAAGGAAAGCGAACCGTTCGTCAAAAGCGCGTTGTCAGTATAATTGCTGCCATAGGTATAGGAGAGAACCGCCATTCGGATGCCCTGGCATTCGACAAGCTTGACGCGGTTCTGCGCTTTTTCTTCAGCGGAGCGGTAGGAACCGGTGTGGTCGAGCCCTGCCGCATCCAGGACATCGAGTGTGCGCAGCGCACCGGCTCTGCCTTTATCCAGCAGATGATTATTAGCCGTGGTGACAAGGTCAAAACCGGCATTTTTGATCGCTGATGCAAAAGAATCCGGGAAATTCAGATACAGAGATTTGCCGTCGTCAAAATTGCTGGAAGTATAGCCGGCTTCCGGACCGGCAGCAGGTCCCTCAAATACACCGATCGAAAAGTCCGCAGAGGCAATGTAAGGTTCTGCGTAGTCGAATACCTCGCTGAAGTCGTAATCCTTTCCGTTATATGCACGCTTGACCTGATCCTCCAGCAGAATCAGATCACCGGCAAATGTGATGCGAAACGCATCGTCGAACGCCTGTTTTTGCTCCGCGGACATAACCGGCCAGATGATGTCATCTGAAATTTCCGAACTCGCTGTATCATCGCTGCCTTCCGCCGGATCAAGGCCGGAATATGCCCCGACTGCAATCGAAATCAGAAATCCCAATGCAACAGTAAGAGCCGCAATTTTTGCTGCATTGATCTTTTTATTCTCAGGCGATGTAAAGATTGCGGCGCCGTCCTCTGCGAAGCGGTTGAGCGGCTTGACAATCTTGTCATTGCCGAATGCAAGGCAGATCAGGAATGCGGCAGCAACCGCAATCAGCAAGACGAAGAGCGCATTGGTTTCTGTCAGGAATCTGCTGATCAGCAGCGTGACCGGACGGTGCAGCAGGAAGATCCAGAGAGAATTCCGCCCGAACATCGTCAGCAGGGGAATTGTACGGTCCGGCGACAGGAAGCGCAGTGCACGAATTGAAAGGAATGCAGTCAGGAACAGCAGAATCCGGCCGAATAAATCAGATGGGTCTGCATAGCCGCTCATCAGCAGGGCATCATCGGTAAGGCGGAACAGCAGGCAGGAAAAGACAGCCAGCCCGGCGGTCCCGAGCAGCGCGATCAGGCCGGAAGACAGCCGTTTTGCATACGGCTTGCGGCGCAGCGTATCGCTTTTATCAGCGGTCAGCATGTAGCCGCTCATATAGAACGGATAGAACGCGATGATTCTGGACGCTGCAAGCGTATTGTCAACGGACGGAAAGAAGCCGATCAGAAGTGCAGTGAGCGTGAGAATCTGATTGATGCGCGGCAGCTTTGCAAGATGATGTGCAGTCAGCCGCCATGCGATCAGCGCAAGCAGATACCAGTAGGAATACATCGGAACGAGCAGCGAAGAGAACCCATAGAGAAATCCGATAAGACTATTGAAAATGAAATACAGGAAGATGAGCCGGATGATGCCGGCAAAGCTGTGGGAACGCTCACTCTTCCCGAAGAATCCGGAGACAAATACAAATGCGGGCATATGGAATGTATAGATCAGATCAACGGTTGTGTTGATGCTTTCTGCCTGTGTTTGCAGCCCATAGAGGATATGTGCAAATACAACAAGGATGATAAGCAGTCCCTTGATATTATCCCAATATGCACTTCTGACAGATGATTTTTCAGTACTCATGATTTTCAGTTCCTTTTCAGTCAGTTTGCCTGTTCAGCGGAAGAGTCCGGTTATTCTGATGATATAGAAAAAACCCGGAAACGGCGATAATTCGCTGCTTCCGGGTTTTAACTGTGGTGACCCGTACGGGAATCGAACCCATGATTACGCCGTGAAAGGGCGTCGTCTTAGCCGCTTGACCAACGGGCCGTTTGGTGGCTGCGACAGGATTTGAACCAGTGACCGATCGGGTATGAACCGATTGCTCTAGCCAGCTGAGCTACGCAGCCATATCTTGCAATTTGCAAGCGACTTTGATATTATAACGCAAAATACGCAGAATGTCAAGCATTTTCAGAAAATACGTCAAAATGCACAATCGGATTCTGGCTTAGCATGATGAAATATACGAATCTGTGCAATTATGATGTCAGGAGCAGAACCCAGACGGTCTGATCTTCATTTGCTGCATAGCCGAACTGCGAATAACCGGTATAGAGCAGATTCTTTGTCTGCTTTTCGCTGAGCAGGAGCGAACTGATCATCGTATTGATATCTGCGCTGCCGCGGATGACAGTCTCGCTTGCATCGGCTGCATTCAGCGTCCCGGAATCTGCGCGGCCGCTGCCGTCAGAAAGCTGCTCGGCGCGCTTCTGTGCCTGCTCGTTCAGCTTATCATTGATTTTCAGGGAGACAGAGCCCTTTTCGCTGCGGAGCCCGTTGATGAAGGTGCAGAGCGGATCGCCGCCGCTGCCGGCAGGATACGGATTAGAATGCAGAACGACCACATCGCCGAACTGCGGATCTGCTTCGAGCTTTGCGTCTGCGGGCAGCGTAAAGACCGGCAGAACGGCTGCACAGAGCGCCGGCAGAATCAGAGCTTTCTTTTTCAGCATACATTACCTCCGATGTACCGCGGCAATGTTCCGCGGCGTTTATTTGAAATCAAATCGCTCTTATTATATCATAAAGATTTGCAGAAGTCAATCGGAAATTTGCAGGGATTTTGCAGTCTTCCGGCGGATCCTGACTGATTGCGGAACGTGGAATTGTATGAAAGAATTACATATAGTATATAAAAGTTAAAAAACAGGTAATAATTGCACAATCAAGAGATATAAAATAACATTGCGTAATTTGTCTGGTTCTGGTATAATAAATGTAGATAAAAAATAAAGCTGCTGCTTAGGGGAATAGCGGAAAGGGGGAGATCGGCGGTCAGGCCGGCTCCCGCTTCGCTTATATGCCGGACTCCGGCTTCAGTAGGAGTTTTGTTATGTATGAAGGAAAGTTTAAAATCGCAGCGGCGGCAGGCGCAGTTATGCTGATGCTCGGCGCCGCTGCACCGGCTGTAAATGCCGAAGAGAAAGAAAGCAAAATCAAAGTGATGTGTTTCGGAGATTCGATCACAGACGGATTCTGGCTTCCGGGCGGTTACCGCAATACGCTCTGCTCGCTTCTGACCGGGCAAGGCAGAGCGCCGGAGGTCGATTTTGTCGGCCCGAACTGGGGCGGCTCCGGCTATGATCCGCAGCACGCGGGCTATTCGGGCTTCAGTATCAATGATATTGCCCAGGCGGATTCGATCTCCGGACAGCGTACCGGCATCTCCGGCTTTGCAGGGAGTCTGATGGATACCTATCAGCCGGATGTTGTCATGCTGCAGATCGGGACAAATGACATTCTCAGTCTCTATGATCTGGAGCATCTCGGTGAGCGCCTGAAACCGCTTGCTCTGTGCATTACGGAGAAGCTGCCGGAAAACGGCGTGCTCTATCTTGCAACGCTTCCGGTTATGGATGCGACCAATACGCTCTATATCAGCGAATACTATTTTGATACGGAGAAAATGGATGCGGCTGTCGAACTGTGCAATACGCAGATTCGTGCGGTTGCGAAGGAGATGCAGGATGCGGGCGAGCCGGTTGTGCTTGCGGAAGTCGGGAAGCTGCTGACAAAAGCCGATCTCTATGACGGGGTGCATCCGAGTGAAGCGGGCTATCAGAAAATGGGCGAATTCTGGTATGAAAAGCTGGAAGCCTATCTCGACGGCAGGGTGCTGAGCGATAATACGGAAACAACTGCGCCGCCGGAAACGACTGTACCCGGAGCGGATTTGCTGCGGGGCGATCTTGACGGAAACGGTGCGGTGCAGACTGCGGATGCTGTTCTGCTGACGAAGCATCTGATTTCTGAGCAGGAGCTGACCGCGGAGCAGGCTGTGCGAGCCGATCTTGATGACAACCGTGTGCTCAATGCCGCAGATCTCTCGCTGCTCAAGCGCACGATTCTCGGGAATGTGAAATGAATCTGCATAATGAGCGCGTGCTT
>CAMNFV010000088.1 GCA_946537515.1 uncultured Ruminococcus sp.
CCGACCCCGCCCTTAATGGAATTATAATCTTTTTGGAAGCGGAAAACGGTTGCAAATCAGTATAAAATGTGATATAATAAAAAATAGTGCCCGAACAGAAGTCATACGGCGGCAAGTGCCCATGCTGCCGGAACAGAAAAGGAGTTTCAGACATGGAACAGCGAACCACATTTACCGCAAAGGAAGCCTCTGCCCTTGCACATGAGATTTTGCATTCGGTGCAGAGCGTCGTTGTCGGAAAAGATATGATCATTCTCAAAGTCTTTCTTGCAATGCTTGCAAAGGGACATGTCCTGCTGGAGGATATGCCCGGCGTCGGTAAGACAACCCTCGCCCTCGCATTCGCCAAAACACTCGATCTCGATTATCACCGCATCCAGTTTACGCCGGATGTCCTGCCGAGCGATGTCACCGGCTTCTCGGTCTATCGCAAGGATTCCGGCAAAATGGAATTCCAGAAGGGCGCGGCATTCTGCAATCTGCTGCTTGCCGATGAGATTAACCGTACATCCCCGAAAACACAGTCTGCACTTTTGCAGCTCATGGAGGAAACAGCCGTGACCGTTGACGGCACGACCTATCGCCTGCCGGAGCCCTACTGTGTCCTCGCAACACAGAATCCGACCGGCTCTGTCGGTACGCAGATGCTGCCGGAATCTCAGCTCGACCGCTTCATGCTCTGCCTGCATATGGGCTATCCCGATCTGGAGAGCGAAGTCCAGATCATGCAGGCGCGTTCCTCGGAGAATCCGCTTGATAAGCTGGAGCCGGTGCTCGCGCGCCATGAGCTCGAAATCATGCAGGAATCCGCTGCACAGGTCTATGTCGATTCGGCAATCTTGCGCTATATCGCTGAGATTTCCGCCGCAACGCGCAATCATCCGATGGTCAAGCTCGGCGTCAGCCCCCGCGGCTCGCTCGCGCTCTGTGCGGCTGCCCGTGCAACGGCGCTCGTCCGCGGCAGAGATTATGTCACGCCCGATGACATCCGCGTCATCGCTTCCGATACATTCTCGCACCGTATTCTGCTCAGCGCACGCGCCAGAACCGAAAATATCACCGCGGAGCAGGTATTGGATGAAATCCTCGGCAATGTCGCGGTTCCCCGCCTGAGAAGGTATCAGGAATGATTCGCGGCAAGCTGCTCTATGCAGCGCTGATCGTGGTGCTGGTGCTGTTTTTTGTGCTGTACCGCGGCAATCTGTCCTTTGAGCTGCTGATCTTCGGGCTGGCCTTTCCGGTCCTGCTCTGGCTGATGCTGCTCCGTCTGCGCCATGCGACGAAAATCGCGCTCTTTCACAGCAAGGAGCCGATCCTGAAGGGACAGATCTATCAATGGACCGTGCAGGTCAGAAACAGCAGCTTCCTTTCGACCGCACATGCGCAGCTGACGCTCGAATTCCGCAACAGCCTCAACAATAAACCGACCGAGCTGACGCTGAATCTGCCGGTGCTCGCGCATAATACACAGCGGCTCCGGCTCGCATTTCATGCAGTTACCTGCGGCATGATGCAGATCAAGGTCAAGCAGCTGGTGATCTACGATCCGCTGAGGCTCTTTCACCGCACGATCAAACTTTCGCTGCATGATACAATCGTCATTATGCCCGTTCCGTCGGCGCTGCTGCCCGAGGAATGGCCGCCCGTTCCGCAGCCCGATGCGGATACGAACGAATACTCCAAAACGAAAGCAGGCGATGATCCCTCGGAGATCTTCGATCTGCATACTTACCGCGAGGGCGATCTGGTCTCGCGCATCCACTGGAAGCTCAGTTCCAAGCTCGATACCCTCATGGTCAAGGAATACAGTCTGCCGCTTTCTGCGGGATGTCTGCTGCTGACGGATTACCGCCATATCAGCCGGCTTTCCGATTCCGCGCTGCGCGTCGATGCGATGTGCTCTGCGGTGTCTGCGGCGGCTGCACAGCTCTCCGAGCAGAACAATGCCTTCGCGATGACTTCCTATCACCCCGCACACGGCATTCATGCTTCCGAGATGTTTACTTCGCTTGCCGATGCGGCGCAATGGCTGCGGCATATGGTCAAGCAGATGCCGGTTACACCGGAGGAATATCCCGCGTTTCTGGAAGCCGTCCGGGATTATCTCTCGGAATCGCATCCCTATGAACGTATCCTGATCTTCACCCCGAAGCTCGATGATGCCCTGACGGAGCTGCTGCTCTCGCTGCCGAATACAGAGCGGCTGACGGTCTTTGCCGTGATCTCCGCGCAGGATCCCGATCCGACAGAACATGCCGGAAGCGAGCTCCGCGTCATCCCGGTCCTGATGCAGGAGCCGGTGCATCCGGTCTATGAGCCGGTGCGCGAGGAGGACGAGCCGGACTTCGATCTCGAAGAGCTCGTGGAAGGGGGTGCAGAGCCATGAAGAAAAAGAAACATACGGTTCCGCGTGTGCCGCGCATCAAGCCGCCGAAGGATCAGCTCCTTGTGCATGACGGCCTGTCCATGACCGTCCGGCGGAAGCGGCGCTTCCCGGAAATGCTCATCCGCATCCTGATTACGCTCTGCGGCAGCATCGGCACGATCGGTGTTTTGCAGGGATTCTTCAAGTTCCCGATTCAGCTCAAGCCGCTGTTTATGTTCACCATTGTCCTGACGCTGATCATGCGCGGACTCCGGATGATCTCTCCGAAGGTCGGCTTTGCCTCGATCCTGACGGCATTTGCCTCGATCCCGCTGCTGCTGATGAAATTCCGCGAGCAGGCGGTTGTCGGTGCGGGAACAATTTACCACATCATGCGAAAGCGCATTCTCTGGCGCATCGCATTCCCGCCGAATGATACCCATGCGAAAGAATGGACAGACGGGCAATGTGCCCAACTTGTGTTCATCCTGATCATCATTGCGCTGGTCGCACTGCTGGAATATTCCGATGTGCTGCTGTCACATCCGCAGTCCAGCCGGAGCGGCTTCTGGATCCGGTTCCTCGTGACATTCCCGTTCCTGGAATGCGGCCTGTATTTCGGCATTGAGACTTACAGCATCTGCGTCTTCCTGCTTGCCGTATTCTGGCTCGGAACGCTGGCAGTCTCGCGCCATGCACCCTCTGCCGCATTCAGCGAAAAGCAGGGAACATCCGCCGTATTGCAGCAGGCCTTCGATGCGGAATGCGAACAGCGGTTTGCAACGCATGAACCCGGTGCCGCGCTGATGCTGCTGATGGCGCTCGTGCTGACCGCGACCTCGATCCACGCATCCACCAGCTATTCCCGCACGCAGGATCTTGATCGGAAACGTGAGGACCTGCGCCACTTCTATCAGAATATCACCATTGATGATTTCACCGGGCTGCTGCAAAACATCCCGGGCTCAATGGGCATCAATGTCATCACGGATGAGGTCGATCTGCTGAGCAAGAGCGATCTTCATTTTGACGGCAGACCGGTTCTGCATCTGGATATCGGTGCTGCGGCCGTCCCCGATGATTACTATCTGCGCGGCATTGTCCGCTCGGAGTATACCGGCCACGGCTGGGCAATCCCGACAGGCTCCTACCGCGCACATCATAAACTCTTCCGGCGTCTGACGAAAGATAACCGGATGCCGCAGACCATTTTCCATTCCGATCATGTCGATGAGCTGCGCACCTCTGAGGGCAAATTCCCCGTTGTGCATTGCGATATCGAGGCGCTGCAGGATGAGCGGGTCAACTATCTGCCCTATCAGAGCATCTATGATATCGGCACGAAATATCGCTATGATATCGAGACCGAGCTCAACAGCACGCAGGATTACGGCTTCTGGATCATGAATAACGCAAAGATCGACTGGAACCGTTTCAGCGCGTATGAGGCACCTTCCTCTAATGAACTGGTTTCGGAATATGAGGATTTTGTCGGGGAGCAGTATTTGCAGCTTCCGGAGAATGATTCGGTCGCGGCGCTGCAGGAGCAGGTCATGCCGGATATGCCCGATGATACGCTCCCGCTGGTTGACCGGCTGGATCAGATCCGCGATTATATCTGGGCGCGTGCAGAATACACCATGCAGCCCGGTATGCAGCCGCCTGACCGCGATTTTGTCGATTACTTCCTCAATGAAAGCCACAAGGGCTACTGCGCACATTACGCCTCTGCGGCGGTGCTGCTCTGCCGGATGTGCGGCATCCCGGCGCGCTACTGTCAGGGCTATGTGCTGACGCTCAATGACTTCGCAAACGGCAAATCCGACGGCGATTATTCGATCGACCTGCCCGATTATCAGGCACATGCCTGGGCGGAGATCTATGTCAAGGGCTATGGCTGGATTCCCTATGAATTCACCGAGACCGTCCTCGATACCTGGCACCGCTCCGCAGAGCCGGAATCGACAGAGACAACGCTGATCCCCGTCACCACGACAACCGAGACAGAAACCACGGCGCTCTCTGAGGGAACCGATGCTTCTGCTGAAACCACCACCCTGCCGGTCTCCACAGCACCGGTCGGGGGCGGCGAAGGCGGCGGTCTGACGCCGGAGCAGCTGGCAAAGATCATCCGGATCGTGCTGATCGTCCTGGCGGTCGCTGCGCTGCTTCTGCTGTATTACGGCATCCACCGCTGGATCACCGGAAAACGGCAGCGCGCAATGGAAAGCGATGATCCGAATGCGGCGGCACATGCAGCATATACGTTTATCATGCAGCTGCTGCGGATGCAGGGAATTGAGCAGAAAAAACTCTCGCACGATGAATTTGCCGCGGAAGCAGAAGCGCATTGCAAGCTGCTGCCGAAAGGCAAAATCCGCCACGCAATCGCAATTCAGCAGGCAGCCGTATTCAGCCGGAACGGCATCGCGAAGGCTGATGCAAAGGTCATCTGCAAAACAGCAAATCAGCTTGCTTCTGCGATGTACCGCGAAGCAAAGCCGTTCGGAAAACTCTGGCTCCGCTGGGGCAGACATATTATCCGATAATTTTTTCAGGACCGTGAAGCCGGAATTCCACCGGTTTCACGGTTCTTTTTTGCCGCATAGAACCGTCAGCTGCGGGGCATACTGGCAGCGGGACGACGTGCCGGATATACGGAATCCGCATAAATATGTCAGTTTTGTGACGAAATGTGAAAGCTTTCAGAAAATTAGCACTCTCACCTTGACAGTGCTAATTCTAAGTGCTATAATACAGTCAGAACAAAGGAACAAGGGCGGGCGCCCGGGAGCCTGCACGAAGTCTCGTTGCTCATAAACCAATTCGCAAAGATGAGTAAAAGGAGGACTGACCTATGTTATTCCCAAGCATTTTCAGAGATAATTTCGTTGACGGCTTCTTTGGCAATCCGTTCGGATTTGACAATGCATCCGTGAACGCGATGAAAACCGACGTCAAGGAGACCAAGGACGGCTATCAGCTCCTGATCGACCTGCCGGGCGTCAAAAAAGAAGATATCCACGCAGAGCTCAAGGACGGCTATCTGACCATCAGCGCAACGACTGCACAGAATAACGATGAGCAGGATTCTGACGGAAACTATATCCGCAGAGAGCGCTATACCGGTTCCTTCAGCCGCAGCTTCTATGTCGGTGAGGATATCACCGAGACAGATATCAAGGCGAAGTTTACCGACGGCGTCCTGAATCTCGAAATCCCGAAGAAAGAGCCGGTTCCGCAGGTTCCGGAAAAGAAGATCATTGCAATCGAGGGATAACAACACAGTTTCGCTTCGGTGAAATCCCGCGCAGTTACTGAATCAATCAATATTAGCCGCTTCGATCAGGCCGTTTGTGCTGATCGGAGCGGCTTTTTTCTGCTGCATTTGACTTCCGGGCGCGGTTCTGCTATAATAACGGCAAGGATCAAATCACAAAAAGGAGCTGGGATTTTGAATCAGAAACAGATTTTGCTGGTCGATGACGATACTGCGCTGTCTGCGATTATCCGGCAGATGCTGGAAGGCTGCGGCTATGCCGTAACCTATGCGGAAACAGCGGAGGCGGCGTATGATCTGCTCGCGAAGCAGCGGTTTCATCTGCTGCTGCTCGATATCAATCTGCCGGATGCGACCGGCTTTGAAGTATGCAGAACGCTGCGGGAGGCATCCAATGTGCCGGTGATTTTTGCGAGTGCGCGCACCGCAGAGGATGACCGCATCCGCGGGCTGGAGATCGGCGGCGACGATTATCTCCCGAAGCCCTATTCGCTGAAGGAACTGCTCGCCCGCGTTCACGCGCTGATGCGGCGCACCTACGGCTACAATGAAACGCAGGATACGATCTGCTTCGGGGATGTGACCGTCAGGCCGGCATCGCGCAGCGTGACGAAAAATGGAAAGCCTGTCAATCTGGCGCAGCGCGAATTCGATCTGCTGCTCTATCTCTGTCAGCACCGGAACACCGCAATCGCAAAGGAAAAACTGCTCTCGGAGGTCTGGGGCGCCTTCTCGGAGGTTGAGCCCTCAACACTTGCGGTGCATATCCGCTGGCTGCGGGAAAAGCTCGAGGACGATCCGGCCAATCCGCGTTATCTCAAGACGGTCTGGCGGCTCGGCTATATACTGGAGGCGGACACATGAAAAAACTGATATTTCTTGCGCTGACTGCCGCGCTGCTGCTGATCGCTGCGGCGTTTCTGATGCGCCCGCCCGCACAGGATCCCGGGCGCGGCGAAGCACTTGTGATGCTCAATAAGATCAAGCAGCTCGCACTTCAGGGTGATTCCGCTGCGGCGGCGGAAAGGGCAGAGGCGCTCCGGGAGCAGATCCTTGCGCAGTCGCCAAATGTGCAGCAGGATCGCAGAATCCCGCTGATGTGCGGCATCTGTCTGCTGTTTCTCGGGGGCGTGACGGGCTATTGCTGTATTGCGGTACTGCGGCCGTTTGAGAAGCTTTCGCATTTTGCGGATGAGATCGCCGCGGGCAATTTTGATCTGCCGCTGGACTATGAACGCTCCAATTATTTCGGGAAATTCACCTGGGGCTTTGACCGGATGCGCTGCGAGATCAGCAATGCACGCGAACGCGAAAAGGCTGCAATCGAGAATAATAAAACCGTGATCGCCTCGCTCTCGCATGACATCAAAACGCCGGTCGCATCGGTGCGTGCCTATGCGGAAGCGCTCGATATGGGTATGGCGCAGACGCCGGAGCAGCAGGGCGAATACCTCGGCATGATGATGCAGAAATGCGATGAGATCACGAAGCTGACCGATGACATGCTGCTCCATGCGCTCTCTGATCTCGGCAGCCTGCGGATGCAGCCGAAGCAGATTGATCTGGCCGCGCTGACTGCGGATACAATTACTTCACTTTCCGCAGGGCTTTCGGATGTGCATTTCACGAAGCCGCTCTTTGCCGCAGCGGTGAATGCCGATCCGATGCGCATTGCACAGTTGATCGAAAATCTCATTCACAATGCGCGCAAATACGCGAAATCTGATATTGATATCCGGATCACGCGCAAGGGCGATTTCTTCCTGCTCCATGTCCGCGATCACGGCGGGGGCATTCCGGATGCAGATATGCCGTTCATCTTTGAGCGTTTCTATCGCGGCAGCAATACGGAGAAGGAGCCGGGCGCGGGACTGGGGCTCTATATCGTGAAATTCATTGCGGAGCAGTCCGGCGGCAGCGTCACAGCAGAGAATACCGGTGACGGCCTGGAAATGATCGTTTCGCTGCCCGCTGCCGGTTCTTAAAGATTTCTTAATCGCAGATATGGTATGCTTGCAGTATCAAAGCAAAGGAGGAAAATGGTATGAACGAACCGCACAAATATCAGATTCTGAACCGCGATGCCTGCAAGTATCTCGCGATCTTTCTGATGTTCTGGGGACATCTCTTTGCGTGGCTGATCCTGATGAAGCAGCCGGATATCGGCGTGCCGTATAACGTGATGCCGCTCTGGATGCGGATTGTCTCGCATCTGTCGATCTTCTGCCCGCCGGTGATGTTTTTCTTCATCGCGGACGGCTATAAGTACACCCGCGACCGCAAAAAATATGCGCTCCGGCTCGGAATCTTCGCGCTGATCACGCAGCCCTTTGACTGGCTGGTCTTTCAGCCCGTATACGGCTGGTGGACGACCAATGTCATCTTTACGCTGTTCTTCGGCCTGCTCAGCATTATGGCCTGGGAGAGCAGATTGAAGCTCTGGCAGCGCGTACTGCTGGTGACGCTGTGCTGCGGGCTCACGCTGCTGATTGTTTCCGACTGGATGCTTTTCGGTGTACTGTTCATTCTGTTCCTGCATTGCTTCCGCGAAAAACCGAAGGCAAGGTTCACGGCGTATCTCTCCCTGACGCTGATCTGGCTGCTGACGGGCTTCATCGGCGCAGAATTCAACGCCGGTTTCTGGCTTGATAAGGCGCTTGATCTTGCGGTGATGCTGCTCGCATACTGCTGCATGACAACGCTTTATAACGGCAAAAAGGGAAAGCATCCGCAGTTTGCCAAGTGGTTTTTCTACGGCTTCTATCCGCTTCACTATCTGGTGATCTGGCTGGTTTACCGGCTGACAACATAACAGGAGGATCCTACCATGCAGGACAAACAGATTTTACTTTCCGCAAAGGGACTCTGCAAGAGCTTTGCGCATAACGGCGGGCAGGTTCATATTCTCAGCGGTATGGATCTCGATATCTATGCCGGTGATTTTACGGTGATTATGGGTGCATCAGGCTCGGGCAAATCAACTTTGCTCTATGCGCTCAGCGGCATGGACCGCGCAACCGCCGGAACCGTCATGTATCAGGGCAATGATCTCGTCAAAATGCGCGAGAAAGAGCTGACAGCGCTCCGGAGAAGCGACTTCGGCTTTATCTTCCAGCAGATGCATCTCGTCAGCAACCTGACGCTGCGTGAGAATATTACGGTCCCGGGCTATCTCAACCGGAAACGCAGCGCGTCTGAAACCGACAGGCGCGCCGATGAACTGCTCGAACAAATGGGGCTTTCGCATATCAGGGATCATCTCCCGGCGCAATGCTCAGGCGGTGAGCAGCAGCGCTGTGCCGTTGCAAGAGCGATCGTCCATGAGCCGGTGCTGCTCTTTGCGGATGAGCCGACCGGCGCACTCAATAAGCGCAATACAACAGAGGTTCTCGACCTGATGACCGCGCTCAATGCGGAAGGACAGAGCATCCTCATGGTGACGCATGATGCGCGTGCGGCGCTGCGTGCATCCAGAATCATCTATATCTCGGACGGCAAGGTCGTCAGCGAGCTTACGCTCCCGCCCTATACCGCAGATGCAGAGAAACAGCGCGAAACACAGGTCTCCGCATGGCTGGCGGCTATGGAATGGTGAGGTGCGCAATGCGGAGTATATTCAAACTGCTGTCTGCAAATCTGCGCCATAAAAAGGGCGCATTTACAGGCATTGTCATTCTCATGGCAATCGTGACGCTCTCCTATGCCGTGACGCTGAGCAATAACCGCAATCTGGAAAAGGTAGTCGATGAAAGCTTCTCGGCGCAGCAGATCGGCGACTGGGTCTTTCAGCTTGAAGCATCGCCCTCGCAGGAGATCATGGATGTGCTGCATTCGCATCCGGAGATCACCGGTACGCATGAGGAACATTTTATCCGGGTTGATGCGCCGGTCCTTGCAGACGGTGAAGAATCACTTGATCTGACCGTCCTGCGCTGCGGACGCGATACAGATCAGCTTTTCAATGAAGCACGGAACGGCCTTGCGGATTATCGGCCGCCCAGACAGGGCGAAGTCTATCTCTCCTATAAGCTTTGCAGCCGCCGGCTCAAGGGCTTTGCGGTCGGCAAAAAAATTCAGATCAAAACGCATAACGGATACGATGAAACGTTCACCGTCCGCGGGTATTATCAGGATGTTGTGGACAATACCGTCGGCACCGCGCTGCTCTGTCAGGAAGATTATGACCGTCTTCATGAAAAATGTGACGGATTGTATGATTTAAACCGTATGATCTTCAGCGGCACCAAGTTCCATGTCAATGTCAAAGATGGGACGGATCTGCGTGCGCTGGAGAAAACGCTGAAAAAGGAATGCAATCTGTTTCAGAATGCGCTTGCCGTCAATACGAAGGAAGAACTGCGGGAGACTGTCATGATATTCGCCTCAACCGGTACGCGCATTGTCGCGGTTTTTACGGTTCTGCTGGTCATGATTGTGATGATCGTGATCGGCAGCAGCATCGGCACGGCGGTCGAAACGGAATATGTCAATCTCGGCGTGCTGAAAGCCGTCGGCTTTGATAAAGGGCATCTCCGTGCTGTCTGGGCGCTGCAATATTCGCTCGCGGTGCTGCTTGGCTCGATGCTCGGTCTGCTGGCGGCGATTCCCGTCACAAGCGCAATGGGGATGCTGTTCAAGAGCCTTTCCAAGATTCTGACGAGCAACCGTCTTGCACTCGGCAGATGCGCACTTGCCGCGTTTCTGATTCTGCTGGTGTGCATGGTCTATGTCATTTCCGCGACGGCAAAGGTCGGGCGGATTTCGCCGGTGCGAGCGATCTCCGGCGGACACAGCGAGATCTATTTTGACAATCTGCTGCAAATGCCGATCCGGAAGCGCGGACTGCATTTCTTTGTTGCGCTGCGGCAGTTTACATCGCGCTTCAAGAGCTATTTCGGCAGCATGATGATCGTTGCACTGCTGGTGTTCTTCCTCTGTACGATCATGATCTTTACCGGCGGCATCAATGCCGATCTCTTCATGGCGCCGACCGGTGATATTGAGATGAATCTGCTCAGCGGCGCGCTGACAAAGGAGCATATGCCGGAGCTGGAAAAGCTTTGCAGGCGCTATGATCCCGATGCGGATATTCTGCTTTATACGGGCAGATATACCTATGCAGAGGATGAAAAGATCCTGCTTCAGATATACAGCAGCGAATCTCTGTTTACATCCCCGCTTGAGGGCAGACTGCCGGAATATGACAATGAGATCACGGTGACAGAACTGTTTGCGAAAAAGGTACAGAAACAGATCGGCGATTCTGTGACGGTGCAGTTCGGTGAAAAACAGGCGGATTTCATCATCACCGGACTGATTCAGAGCGTGATGTCGATCAGCTCTTCCGGCGTACTGGAGATGACCGCAGACGGCGGCTCCCGCCTCGGGATTGATGCGCTGGATTACGGGTATGTGCGGCTCTCTGATCTCTCGCAGAAAACGGCGCTGACGAATGCGCTGAATGAAGAGATGTCAGAATATCTCTCGGCAAGAGAATTTGAACCGGGCGCCTATATGGCGGATATCATTGACATGGTAAACCTCGTCATGCAGATCATTATCTTTGCGGTTTACGGAGTTTCGCTGGTATTTGCGGCGGTTGTCGTAACGATGATCTGCCGGAGAGTATTTCTCAGAGAGCGGACGGATCTCGGTATTTTCCGTGCATTGGGATTCTCTGTCCCGTCGCTGCGGCTGCAATTCGCGCTGCGGTTTCTGCTGATTGCGGTTGTCGGTTCGGCGGTCGGATGCCTGGCTGCGCTGCTGGGCACAGGCAGGCTGCTCTCGCTTCTGATGCAGATGATCGGCATTTCGCGGTTTGGTGCAGATTTCACATGGAAGACTCTGCTGCTGCCGTCGGCGGCGGTCAGCGCGGCATTCTTTGTCTGCACGTATCTGACCTCGCGCCGTGTGAGAAAAGTCTCAGTCCGCGAACTCGTCACTGAGTAACGGGCTGGCAGCGCCCGGCAGGCCGTGCCTGCATCCATTGATCTAAA
>CAMNFV010000089.1 GCA_946537515.1 uncultured Ruminococcus sp.
CATCAAGGCAACGAAATAAGGTATCGCTTCGCGATGATTTATAATGGCCTTCGCGGCCAAACTGCGCCAAAGGGACATTGTCCATTAGGAATCCCATTTTTCGGCTGTGATATGAGCTGATGCAAGAGGAATCCGTATATGAAAACATTTCACGGGCTGTTTTCGCCCGAACAATGCGTCGCTTTCAGTCAGCAATTCACCGGCGGCGCGGTTCCTTTCTTTTCTTATGCAACAGAAAAGTGCGCGATCGACGGGATGCTCGCCGCTGCGCACTTTTTTGCACCCGATTTTACGCTGATCGGGGATTGTGTCTTTCTGACGGCGATCATGCCGCCCGATTTCGATGAAGCATCCTATCGCGAAATGGTAGCGCGGTATCACGGCGATCATTCCGCAATGGAACGCTGGGTGAATGCGTGGTCGGTCGGGGATTATTTCCTCAATGCCGATCCTTGCTATATGGATGACGAGACGCTGCTGACCGCCTTCACCGATGCGCTGCAATATTACTGGGGACAGCGCTTAAAACAGCTCTTTCCCGACCGCGATTTCATCTTTGAAACGGGATATGAGATCGAGGGCGAGCTCGGATTTACTGTTACGTTTTATCAGCGCCGTGCGTTCCGGGGGCGTGTCATATGAATATTCTGCTGATCAGTCAGGAACACCCGCTCTGGGAAAAGACCGCAGAATTTGCGCAGAATTGTTCGTGGAAAGCAGGACGGTTTCTGGCAGAGAGAATGCGAAAATACGATTTCCGCGATTGGGAGCGCGTCATTATCGCAGCGGATCATGAACAGATCGCGGGCTTCTGCACGCTCACCGAAAAGGACGAATTACCGGACGATGCCACGTTTTCGCCGTTCATCGGGTTTGTGTTTGTCGATCAACGATACCGCGGAAACCGGCTCTCCGGTCAGATGATCCGGGCTGCGCTCGGTTATGCGAAGGAAATCGGTTATCCTTCCGTATATATCGTGAGCGGCGAACAGGGCTTGTATGAAAAATACGGATTTGAGAAGATCGGCGATTATGAAACGATCTACGGAACGACCGAGCAGCTCTTTCAGATCGCCGTCTGAGATACTGTTTCACAAAGGAGAATATGAAATGAGCAGACTTGTTACCGCCGCTGCCGTGCAGATGCAATGCAGCAGCGATCCGGCCGAGAGCCTTGCAAAGGCAGAAAAGGCAATCCGCAAAGCTGCCGCGGACGGCGCGCAGATCATTCTGCTGCCGGAACTCTTTGAGCGGCAGTATTTCTGTCAGGAACGCCGCTATGAATATTACGCATTTGCGCAGAAAACCGAGGAGAATCCCGCGGTGCGCCGCTGCATGGAGCTTGCAAAGGAGCTCGCCGTGGTGCTGCCTGTCAGCTTCTATGAGCGGGCGGGCAACCGCCTCTTCAACTCCGAAGCGATCATTGATGCAGACGGCACGCTGCTCGGCGTCTACCGCAAAACGCATATTCCGGATGACCACTACTATCAGGAGAAATTCTATTTCACGCCCGGCAATACCGGCTTCCTGACCTGGAAAACGCGCTATGCGACAATCGGCGTCGGCATCTGCTGGGATCAATGGTTCCCGGAGACCGCGCGCTCGCTCGTCCTGAACGGCGCAGAGCTGCTGTTCTTCCCGACGGCAATCGGCTCCGAGCCGATCCTTGAAACCGACAGCGAACCGCATTGGCAGACGACCATGCAGGGACATGCTGCCGCCAATATCACGCCGGTTATCGCTGCAAACCGCATCGGTCTAGAGCGCGTTACCCCCTGCCCCGAGAACGGAATGCAGGAATCCGCGCTGTGCTTCTACGGCTCCTCGTTCCTGACGACGGAGACCGGCGCAATCGCAGCACAGGCACCGCGGGATGCAGAAGCAATCGTCCTGCACACCTATGATCTCGATGAAATTGCGCAGGCCAAGCTCGACTGGGGACTCTTCCGTGACCGCCGTCCGCATTGCTACGGCGCGATTACAGAAGCATAATTCAGGATATAATCAAGCCGCTTCATGCAGCGTAAATGCTGCATGAAGCGGCTTTTTCAAGGCAAAAAGAATCCGCGAAGCCGAAGGTCAGCCTCGCGGATTTCATTTTATTCTTTGTCGGATTCAAAATCGCTGAACATGCCGTCATCCTCTGCGGACTCGGCATCCTTCGACGGCTCTGTTTCAGCAGGCGTATCAATCAGCGGATTCTCTTCCATAAGCGGTTTCTTGGCAGCCTCTTCCGCTTTGCGGCTCTCGACTGTCAGCTCACCGCGCATGATTGCCAGGAATTCCTGCTCATTGACCTTTTCATATTCCAGCAGGAAGTTTGCAAGCGCATCGAGCTGCTCGCGGTTTTCGCTCAGGATCACCAGCGCACGCTCATAGCCTTCCTCAACGATGCGGCGAACCTCGGTGTCGATCCGGGCTGCGACTTCCTCGGAGTAATCGCGGACATGACCGTAATCTCTGCCGATGAACACCTCATCATTCTCAGAGCCGTATGCAACCGGGCCGAGCTCCTCAGAGAGACCCCAGCGGGTAACCATGTTCTTTGCGAGCTTGGTTGCGCGCTCGATATCATTGGAAGCACCTGTGCAGATATCTTCCAGCGCAGTCTTTTCGCCGGCTCTGCCGCCCATCATCATGACAATGGTTTCAAGCAGCTTGGTGCGTGTCATGTGGTTATCCTCGGTATCCGGACGTGTCCAGGTCATACCGGCAGCCATGCCGCGCGGCACGACGCTGACCTGCTGCACGCGATCCTGCGTCTTGAGGTGATAGGCCGTTACGGCGTGACCTGCCTCATGGAACGCGGTAATCCGCTTATCGCGCTTGGTCGGGATATGCGACTTCTTCTCCGGTCCGGAGATGACCTTCATCGTAGCCTCGTCAATATCGGCCGCGGTGATCGCCTTGCGGTTTGCTCTTGCCGCGAGGATCGCTGCTTCATTCAGCAGGTTTTCGAGGTCTGCACCGGTGAAGCCCTGCGTATCCTTCGCAAGCTCGTGGAAATCGACATCGGGGCCGATCGGCTTCTTGCCCTTGTGGACCTTGAGGATATCCTCTCTGCCCTTGACATCGGGATAATTGACCGTGATCTGACGGTCGAATCTGCCCGGACGCAGCAGCGCCGGATCAAGGATATCGCGGCGGTTGGTCGCTGCAATGACGATAACGCTTTCCTTATCGGTAAAGCCGTCCATTTCAACGAGCAGCTGGTTCAGCGTCTGCTCACGTTCATCGTGACCGCCGCCGAGGCCGGAGCCTCTGTGTCTGCCGACCGCGTCGATCTCATCAATGAAAACGATTGAAGGTGCGTGCTTTTTCGCCTGTTCAAACAGATCGCGCACACGGCTTGCACCGACACCGACGAACATCTCAACGAAGTCCGAACCGGAGATCGGGAAGAACGGCACGCCTGCTTCACCGGCAACCGCTCTTGCAAGCAGCGTTTTACCGGTTCCGGGAGGGCCGAGCAGCAGCACGCCGCGCGGGATTCTTGCGCCGATATCGTCATACTTCTTCGGATTCTTGAGGAAGTCCACGATTTCCGCCATTTCAGCCTTTTCTTCATCGGCGCCGGCCACATCCGCAAAGGTCGCTTTCTTGGCAGAACCGCTTGCGGCCTTGATATTCGCTCTGCCGAAGGAATTGATCTTTCCGCCGCCGTTTGCCTGCCGGAACATCACAACGAACAGCACGATCGCCATGATCATCAGCAGCGCCGTCGGGACAACGGTCAGCATCCAGGAATTATCGGTAATCTTGAAATAATCCTGCGTCAGTTCCGCGCCCTTATGTTTCTCATTATAAGCCTCGCGGTATCCGTCGATATCGTCAAGGAAAAGCTTGACATTCGGAACCTCGTAGGTATGTGTTTTTTCCTCACCTTCAAGCGTGTATTTCAGCTCTCCGGTCCCCAGATCCAATGTGTATTCCGTCACCTTGTAGTCATCGAAATACGCGAGGATATCCGAATACTTTGTCGTGTGCTGATTGCTTGTCAGATTCGGCAAAAGCACCCAAATCGCAACAATGAACACCAGCGCAATAATCACATAAGTCAGCAAGCCACGATTTTTGCCCAAGTTAAGATTCACTCCTTTATTGTTGTCAGTTCTCAGCCGCCCTGATCTCTGCCGTCAGGATGCGGCGGCTTTCTGCATCCGGTTTGACGCGTGCCGCTGTGCCGATCCGTTCGCACCAGATGCAGCCCAGATCGTCATAGAGAATGTGGAGCGTTTCGCGCTCCGGCGCCGGCACGAGCGCCTGAATTTGCTTTTTGAGCAGCGTCCGGAATCCGCGCCCCGGCAGAACCAGATAATCCTGCGGCGCACACATCCGAAAATACGGCTGCCCTTTTATTTTATCAAAATCCAAAGTCTTTTTTGTGAGTGCCGTGTGAAGATTCCGTGATAATGGATCAGCCGTGCAACAGCTCACAAAACAAAGCTTTTCCGGGAAAATCCGGTTTTCGCCGATCTGCATGAGAACGGGCGCATCCAGCCGGACATGCGTCTGCATATACAGAATGCCCCGATATACCCGCGCATAAACATCACGCGAAAGATTTACGGTTCCGCTGCCCTGCATGACGGCGCTGTCGATCGCAGTCAGCATGTCATAGGACGGATCAATATGCACAGGCTTCTGCATCCGCTCAAGGCGCAGCATATACACACGCATCCGGATCGGTTTTGCATATTGCATCAGCCCGTGCAGGCCGCCGCCCTGAAAGTCAAAGCATGCGCGGTAAGCCGTTTCCGCCTGATCGGAAAGATACGCCTCATCCTCTGTCAGAATCTCGGCAGTTCTTGCGATATGTCTGAGGACTGCCGGATTTTCACGCATCAGCAGCGGAATCAGATCTGCACGCAGGCGGTTCCGGCTGCTCTCATCGGTAAAATTGGTGCTGTCCTCAACAAAGGTCTCCCCGCATCGTTCCAGGAACGCCAGGATCTCCGGCTTTTCAGCGGTCAGCAGCGGCCGGATGATCCGGCCGGAACGCGGCAGAATCCCGCGCAGCCCCTTCATCCCGCTGCCGCGCAGCAGATGAAAGAGCACCGTCTCCGCATGATCGCCGGCATGATGTGCCGTCGCGATCTCTCCTTCGGGCGCAGCGCTTTCAAGCGCCTGATATCGCAGCTTACGCGCCGCAGTCTCAACGGAGAGCCTGTTTTCCTTTGCATACGCCGGAACATCAACATAGACCGTCTGAAGCGGGATACCGTATTTTTCACATATCTGCTTGCAAAATGCAGCATCCCGATCTGCCTCTTCGCCGCGGATGCCATGATGCACATGCACCGCACGCAGATCAATCGAAAGCGCTTCCCGCAGCTGAAATAAGCACAGCAGCAGCGCCGTACTATCCGCACCGCCCGAAAATGCGACGGTACAGATGCCGGGCGACGGTCTGCCCGCGCCGTTCAGGACTGCGAGCAGCAGCGGATCCTGCCGGTTCATTCCGGCGGAGCCTCGCCCTGCTCCTTGGGTGAGAAGCGCGTGAACTGCGGATCCCAGATCATATTGATCGTGCCGGTGCTGCCGTGACGGTTCTTCGCGACAATGCATTCCACCTCGACCGCAGCATCGGTTTTTTCTTTCTGATAGTAGAAATCATTATAGAGGAACATGATAATATCGGCGTCCTGCTCGATCGAGCCCGATTCACGCAGGTCAGACATCATCGGGCGCTTATCGGTTCGGCTCTCAACGCCTCGGTTCAGCTGCGAGAGCAGCAATACGGGCACATTGAGCTCTTTCGCCATCAGCTTTAAGTTACGCGTGATATCCGAAATGACGAGCACACGGTTATCCGATTTGAGCGGTGCATCCATGAGCTGAAGGTAGTCGATGACGACCATGCCGAGATTCTTCACTCTGCGGAGCTGTGCTTTCATCGCCGGGACCGTAATGCCGGTCGCTTCTGAAATATGGATATTCAGGCGGCTCAGCACATCGGCGCTGCTCGCAATGCGGTTCCATTCCGCAGGCTCCATCCGGCCGGTACGCAGTTTATGCGCATTGACAAGTGCCTCTGTGGAAATCATACGGGAAGCGAGCTGCTCCTTGCCCATTTCGAGGGAATAGATCGCGACCTCTCTGCCCGTGCGTCTTGCGACATTCGTAGCAAGATTCAGCGCAAACGAGGTTTTACCCATACCCGGACGAGCCGCAAGAATTACAAGGTCGGAATTGTTCATACCGCCCGTGACGGCATCGAGCTCCGGAAAGCCGGTTTTTGCACCGATATACTGTTCCCGCTCCGGGCCTGTGATTTTCCGGAGATAATCGAATGTGGAGACAACGACATCGCGGATCGGCGTCAGGCCGTGGACATCTCTGCCCTGCCGGATATCATAGATCCGCTGTTCGGCAGAATCGAGCAAAGTCTGCGCCGATTCCGAACCGACAGCGATCTCACGCAGAAGTTCTCTCGCGACGGTTGCCAGCTGCCGCGCACAGTATCGTTCTGCAACGATCTTGCAATAGCTGACAATATTCTCCGAAGACGGCACGCCTTCCATGAGGTCGCGCAGATACGTTCTGCCTTCATTTTCATTCTCAAAGATGCCCTCGCGGACGGCCTCGTGTACGACGACAACCGGGTCAAGCTGCTGATCCGGACCGCCGCTCTGGAAGATCGAGAGCATGACATGGAACAGCTGCTTATGCTGCTCCAGATGAAAATGCTCCGGCTTGATAATATCCAGCGCAACGGAGATCATCTCCGGATTGATCAGGATCGCACCGAGAACCGCCTGCTCCGCCTCATCGCTGTGCGGCAGCGACTGCTCGGAGAATGAGACATCTGAAAATCCCGAGTATCCGCCGGGATCAGCCATCTTCTGTCACCACGCAAACGGTAAACTTCGCGGAAATACCGGAATAAAGCTTTGCCTCTGCGTTGTAATCACCGGTATTCTTCATCTCGCTGCTGACGGAGAGCTTGCGCTTATCGACCTCAAAGCCAAACTGCTCCTTGAGCGCATCCGCCACATTGCCGAGCGTCACAGCGCCGAAGAGCTTGCCGCCCTGACCGCCCTTTGCCCGGACGGTAACCTTTTTGCCTTCAAGCTTTGCAGCCTGTTCCTTTGCTTCCTGCACAGCAACGTCGATCTTGTGCTGTTCAGAGGCCTTCTGGCCTGCCAGCTTATTCAGATTCTCGTTTGTTGCTTCGACTGCAAGGCCCTTGCCGAGCAGAAAATTCCGTGCATAGCCGTCCGAGACATTCTTGATCTCGCCCTTTTTGCCGGTGCCCTTGACATCCTGCAATAAAATGACCTTCATTGTATAATCATCCTTTCAATTCAGATTCTGATTCTTCTGTATTCGGTTTTGCATCTGCCCGGTTCAGTACCTCAACGAGCATTTCGCCGAGCTGTGCGAGCGTACAATCCGTGCGCTGTGCGGCTGCCATGATCTGATGTCCGCCGCCGCCGAGCTGCTCCATGATGACCTGGACATTGACCTTTCCGAGCGAACGTGCCGAGACACAGGCCTGCGTGCCGCTCTGGAACAGGACAAACGATGCCTCAACGCCCTCGACGCCGAGCAGTTCATCGGCTGCCTGCGACGCGATCACGCGGATATCCGGGATCTCATCCGCTGCGACGGAAATCGCGTATTTGCCGTGCATCTTCGCTTCTGAAACGAGCCGCGAGCGCTGCTGGCAGGCGTCAAGCGATTCCGCAAACAGCGTCTTGACCGCAATCGGATCGGCGCCGCGTTCCCGCAGAAATGCCGCGACCTCAAAGGTATGTACGCCGGTCTGCATGACAAAATTCTTCGTATCGAGCATGATGCCTGAGAGCAGCGCTTCCGCGCAGAACTGCGGCATTTCCTCACGCCAGTCAAAATACTGGATCATGCCGGTGACGAGCTCTGCCGCTGAGGAAGCGTGCGGATCATGCAGCTTGAGTGTTGTATTATCGAGATAATTGACCATCTGACGGTGGTGGTCGATGACGACCACATGCCGTGCCATGCGGTACAGATCCACATCCTCGACGATATCCTTGCTGAAGGTATCAACGATGACGAGCAGGTCGGTATCGCGGAAATACTGCCGCGCAGTCTCCGGTGCGATCATGCAGCCGGGCATTTCCTGCGCAATGCGGTCTGTCAGCAGTTTCGCGAGCGTGGATTCCGTCCGGACAACGATATTATACGGGATGCCGGTCTGCTCTGCAATGAAAGCCACGCCGACCGCTGCACCGACTGCGTCCAGATCGCTCGCACGGTGTCCCATGATATAGACATGCGAGCTGTGCGTCATCAGGCGCAGCAGATCCTTCGCGATTGCGCGGTTTTTCGCCTTGCTCTTATGTTCGATGCCCTGCGAGACACCGCCGTAGAAGGAGAAGCCGTTATCGGTCTTGACCGCTGCCTGGTCGCCGCCTCTGCCGAGTGCCATATCGAGCGACTGCTGCGCAAAGCGTTCATTCTCCTGGAGCGTATCGCCGCTCCGGCCGACACCGATCGAAAGCGTCATGGAGTTTCTGCCGCGGACAGTGATCTTTCTGACCGCATCCAGCAGCGGGAAATGTGCGCGTTCCATTTCGAGACAATGCCGCGCCTCGGTCAGCACGATAAAGCGATCCTCATCGAGATGAAGGAAGATGCTCTCTGTGCCGTCAAGCATTTTATCGAACAGCGCTTCCAGCGCAGCCAGAACAACAGCACGTTCGCTCTGCCGCGTCCCGCTGAACAGGTCCTCATAGTTATCAATATTGATGAGCAGAACGCAGGGGCGCGTATCCAGATATACCCTGCGCAGCGTCACGTAATTCGTGATATCCTCAAAACTGAACAGCGTTGTTGCGCCGTCCTTGCGCGTATAATCGGTGCGGGAAATCCGGAACTGCCGGTCAAACATCCCGAGTTCCATGGATTCGCCGTCCTCGATCGCATCCGTGCGGAACGGCAGAACCGCCTGAAGCTGCAAGCCGAAGATATCCCTGCCGCCAGCAAACTGCTCTGAAAATGCGTCATTAAACCAGATAATCTCATGCCGGTGATCAATGATCACAAGCGGCACCGGCATATGCGCCGGCGCGGACTGCATGGTGCGTGCCAGCGTTGTATTCATATGGGCGATATAACGCAGCGTATTTTTCCGCAGCAGAAAGATCTCGTAGCCGAGCCAGCCTGCGGCAGCAAGAAACAGCAGCAGCGTCACCCAGAACAGCGCATTCTGATACTCCGCATGTGCCATAATCAGCGCAATCACACATGAGAGGGCGAGCAGACCGGAGGCAAAAATCAGTCTCCACGGCTGCTTTTTCTGCATGATATCACCGCCTTTCCGTAAATTCTGACATTCCTGCTGCTCAGACCTCCATAATGATCGGCAGGATCATCGGCGAGCGCTTGGTCTTCTGGAAGATATGATCGGAAAGCACATCACGCAGCTTTCCCTTGAGTGCAGTCCAGTCGCGCAGTTCACCCGGCGTGCAGTGCTCAAGCGTATCCGAGAGCAGGAGCCGCGCTTCATCCATGAGCTCCTCTGCCTCGCGGACATAGACAAATCCGCGCGAGATCAGCTCCGGACCGGAAACGACCTCATTCTCCGCACGGTCAATGCCGATGACAATGATAATCAGGCCGTCCTGTGCCAGATGCTTTCTGTCACGCAGCACGATCGCACCGACATCGCCGACACCGAGACCGTCCACGAGCACTCTGCCCGCAGGCGCCGTCCCGACGATCTTCATATCAATGCCGTTGGATTCGATGACATCACCGATCTGGCCGACAATGATATGATCTCTGTCCATACCGAGCTCCATTGCGAGCTCTGCGTGCTTTTTGAGATGCTTATATTCACCGTGAACCGGAATAAAGAACTTCGGCTTTGTCAGCGAGAGCATGAGCTTCAGCTCCTCCTGGCAGGCATGGCCGGAGACATGCACTTCATACATTCTCTCATAGACAACATGCGCGCCGGATTTCATCAGCTCATTGACAACGCGCGTGACATACTTCTCGTTGCCGGGGATCGGCGTTGCGGAGATGATAATAAAATCCTGCGGGGTGATATTGACCTTTTTGTGATCGCCCATTGCCATGCGCGTCAGCGCAGACATCGGTTCGCCCTGGCTGCCCGTGGTAATCAGGACGATCTGCTCCGCGGAGTAACGGTTCATCAGGTCGATATCAATAATCGTATTATCCTTGACATCCAGATAGCCCAGTTCCCGCGCAATCGAGATGACATTGACCATGCTTCTGCCGAATACAGCGACCTTTCTGCCGCAGCTTTCGGCGCAGTTGATGATCTGCTGGACTCTGTGGATATTCGAGGAAAATGTCGCAATGATAATGCGCTTGCCCTCTGCCTCTGCAAAGAGCTTATCGAAGGAAACACCGACCTTTCGCTCCGTCGGTGTATAGCCCGGGCGCTCTGCATTAGTGGAATCGGCCATCAGCGCGAGCACGCCGCGGCTTCCGAGTTCACCGAAACGTCCGAGGTCAATGATGCCGCCGTCGATCGGGGAATAATCGACCTTGAAATCGCCCGTATGCACAAGCACGCCGGCCGGCGTATGGATCGCAAGACCGACCGCATCCGGGATCGAGTGGTTGACATGGATCAGTTCGACCGCCATGCAGCCCATGCGGATCGTTTTCCGCGGTGCAACGATATTGAGCTCAACCTTGCCGCTGAGCTGATGCTCCTTGAGCTTTGCCTCGACCAGCGCAAGCGTCAGGCGCGTGCCGTAGACAGGTGTATTGACTTTTTTCAGCAGATACGCGAGTCCGCCGATATGGTCCTCATGTCCGTGCGTCAGGACAATGCCGCGCAGTTTATCCGCATTGCGCTCTACGTAAGTGAAATCCGGAATGACGAGATCAACGCCGAGCATTTCAGCATCGGGGAAGGCAAGACCGCAGTCAATGATGAACATATCATTGGCGCATTCGATCACGGTCATATTCTTGCCGATCTCACCGAGGCCGCCCAGCGGAATGATCTTCACAGGGGTTTTTGCGCGCTGCTGCTTCTCTTTCTGCGGTGCGCGCTGGACATTCGCCTGCCGCGGCGCACCGTTATTTTTCCCGCCGGCTTCCTGCGCTGCCTTCTTGGAGACAGCAGCCGTATTTTTCAGCATCTTCTCGGCTTTTTTGCGCTCCTGCTTCTCCAGCTTTTCGCTGACAAGCTCCAGCGGACTGATCTTTCTGCCGATCGCTGCAAGCGGGATCCCGCTGCGCTGAGCCTTTCCCCGGGAGAAACCGCCCTTTCCGGAACGGTCTGTATTTCTGTTCAAATGATTACTCCTCTCTTTCCGCAGATCCCTCGCTGAGATCCGCCATTAAAAATTCAGGGTATATCCATACAGAATATAGTATACGCCAAATAGATGAAAAAGTCAAGTCTGTGCCCCTGCCGTCGCCTGATTTTCGGAAACTCCCGCAAAAAAGCCCACGAATCTGCGCGGAATTTGCCGGATTCATGCAGGCGGGCTGCGGGCAGTGCCCGCAGCCATTTTGCTCGCCTTTCTTGAGCTTTGTTTGCGTAACAGTCTCCCGGTCAGTTCAATCGGCGTG
>CAMNFV010000090.1 GCA_946537515.1 uncultured Ruminococcus sp.
CGATATCATGCAGCAGGCCGGCGCGTCTTGCCATATTGGCATCGACACCGAGCTCCGAAGCAAGGATGCCGGAGAGCGTTGCGACCTCGATGCTGTGATTCAGCACGTTCTGGCGGTAACTGGTACGGAAGGTCAGTCTGCCGAGCAGACGGATCAGCTCCGGATTGAGGCCGTGCACATTGGTCTCCAGGACGGCGCGTTCGCCCTCCTGCTTGATGCGCTTTTCGACCTCTCTGCGCGCCTTGTCAACCTTTTCCTCGATGCTCGCCGGGTGGATTCTGCCGTCCACGATGAGCTTTTCGAGTGCGATTCTTGCAACTTCACGGCGAACCGGATCGAAGCAGGAAAGTGTAATTGCCTCCGGTGTATCGTCGATGATGAGATCGACACCGGTCAGGGATTCGATCGAACGGATATTTCTGCCCTCGCGTCCGATGATTCTGCCCTTCATCTCGTCATTCGGCAGCGGAACAACGGAGACTGCAACCTCGGAGACCTGCTCCGCGGCACATTTTGCGATTGCCATTGAGATATGGCTTCTTGCGATATCCTCGCAGGTCGTCTTGATCTGCTGATCGTAAGCAGCGATCTTCACGGCCTTTTCATGCACGAGGTTCTGATCGAGCTGTTCGAGCAGATAATCCTTTGCCTGCTCCTTGGTGAACTCGGAAATGCGTTCGAGCATATCAATCTCGCTGCGCTTGAGGCGTTCAATCTCCTCAGTACCGGCCTTCTTGATCTGCTCTGCTTCCGCAAGGCGCTCCTCAGCCTGATGGATCTTATTCTGGAGCTGTTCTTCCTTGCGCTCAAAGTGCTCTGTTTTCTTGTCGAGATTCTCTTCCTTTTGCTGGATTCTGCGTTCCTGGCGGCTCATATCGGCTCTGCGGTCCTTGATTTCCTTTTCTGCATCGGTGCGCAGCTTGAAAATCTCATCCTTCGCCTCTACAAGCGCAGCTTTCTTGCGGTCCTCGGCTTCCTTGGTCGCAGAGCTGCGGATGCGCTCCGCTTCCATCTCCGCACTTCCGATCGCAGCCTCGGCTTCCCGCTTACGCTGTTCAACACCCTTTGCAATACCGCGGGACTCTGCCTTTTCGATCTGGGCATTCACATCCTGCTTTGCACGGGAGGAGCCGATGAAAAAGCCTGCCGCTGCACCGGCAATGAGCGCAACGATAATCAGCAGAACAGCGAGTCCGGGGTTCATGCCCGCAACCAGCATGAGGGTACTAAGTGTCATACTGTGCTTTCCTCCTAACATTCTCAAATTGATAATTTGTATATATCATTTGATTCTGCGGCAGGAAACACGCCGTTGGAGATTTCAGTTTTATTTATCATAATACAGGGCGCATATCAGTTGTATCTGTCTGTACTCCGTCGCCCTTATCATAAACCTGTCTGCTGCAAAATCCGGCAGTACAGGCAATCAAAAAAAGATCAACAGCGGCATCTGCCGCAAAACACCATCGGAAAACAGGGCCTGAAACAGAAAAGCGCCCCGACTTCCGGTGCAATGCATAATACACAACAATAGTATACTATACTTTCACCGGAAAGTCAAGGGCTATTTTTTAATTTCTGTATTTATATGACGGTAATGCTGCCGAAATACCACTCCGCATCCAGATGTTTGCCTTCGTCATCCACAATCATCGTCGCGCAGTCAGGTTCGGTTGACTGCAAAAAGCGGTAAACCGTACCGGGCTGTGCATCTGCGGGGATTTCAAACTTCATTTTCATGATCTGTGTTCCGGCAGGGAACGGTATCCCTCCGGCTGTTGCATAAATCATGGTAATGAGCCGGACATCGGACTGCACGTGCCAGGTCGTATTTTCCAGGTCTGAATCATGAGACTTCAATATAAGCACCGGCGCGTCATCCGGATTTTCGACTGCAAGATGCACCTGCATACCGGTAAATTGCAGCGGCGCTTTCAGCTGTGCATATATTTCAACGGTCTCGCCGGGCTTTGCGTATACATCCGGCATCACGACTGCCGCATTCTCCGGCCAGTTCGCGGTTTCATCCGGTACAGTTACTGTGGTTTCTGCTGATTCGCTCGTTGTTGTCTCCGCAGTTGTCACGTCCGGTACGGCTGAAACGGGTGCCTCCGGTGCCGCATTCTGCGTTTCGGTTTCCGTTCCGGCGGTCGCTTCCGTTTCTGTTTCGGATTCGGGTGCTGCGGTCGTTGTCTGCGATGTTATCGCTGCGGACTGCTTTGCAGTTGTCGTACTTGCAGATGTCGCCGCGGATTCCGTTGTCGTTTCGGATGCAGGCGGGATAAGCTGCTCTTCCAGCGCAAAGCTGCTCTGCTGCGTCAGCGGATCGACAGGCGGCTTCATTGTTCGGTGCAGGAAAAATCCGACGCCGACGGCCAGCATCACACAGGCTGCCAGCGGAAGCACTCTCGCCGCAATCCAACCGCCGCCCGGCTGCTTCCTGCTGCCGGATGTTTTGGTTTCCGTGATTGCAGCGGGTTCGGCAGATGCGGCATTCTGCACAGAAGCTCTCTGCCGGATCGCCGCTTCGACGCGCAGCTTCTGCTCCGGCGACATCGTAAATGCGCCGCGCAGCTGCTGATAAATCTGCATATCATCATGCTCCTCGTGCTTCATGCGTTTTCCACCCCCGTTTCCTTCCGAATCATTTCCCGCGCCCTTGCAATCCGGGTGCGGACAGTACTTTCATTCAAATGCAGGATCTCCCCTGTCTCCCGGACAGAATATCCCTCCACCGCAAACAGCATCAGCGGCAGACGGTATTTTTCCGGCAGATTCATGAGTGACTCCATGACATTCCGCAGCTCGCCGGACTGGTCCTTCACCGGAATCTGCTCCATTACCTCTTCGGCCTCGCGTTTTTTCCGGGACCAGTGCCGCAGCAGATTCTTGCAGCGATTCCGGACAACCGTTGCAAGCCATGCCCGCGCCCGGATCTCATCCGGGAAACTGATATCCGATTCCAGCATCTGTACAAAGACATCTGCCGTCACGTCCTCCGCTTCCGCCGGATTCTTCAAATATGAAAGTGCAATGCTGTATACAAAGTTTGCGTATTTCTGATAGAGCATTGTGAATGCTTCATCCTGCATTCGTCCACTTCCTTCCGTTTCGTTGTCTTCCCTTATAATAGGTAACAAGCCCGGCGCGGAAATGTCCCGCATCCGACCAAATTTCAGCATTATGCACAGAAAGTCAATCGCCGGTTTGTGCATTCTGCTGATTTGCGAATTTTCACGGGACATTTTCTCTGCCCGATTGTTCCCATTACAGCGGCGCGGAACAGTATCAGCCGCGCAGCCTCCGTTTCCCGTCTTCCCTATACTGCATGTTTCAAAAAGGAGAGATCACTATGAAAAAGACAACAAGAATTCTCAGCACAGTCTGTGCATCCGCAATCGCGCTGAGCATGTGCAGCATGTTTTCTGCATCAGCATCCGCAGCATCCGCCGTCCGCATCATGGGCGACCTGAACAATGATATGATCGTCGATGTACAGGACGCGCAGACAACGCTCGGCATCTATGTGGATGCCCTCACCGGCCTCGGAAGCGACGATGCCACCGATAAAAATGAAACCGGCGACATCAATATGGACGGCAAAATCAGCGTCGAAGATGCAACAAGCATTCTCAGCTACTACTGCCAGACACTCGTCGGCGGTCAGCCGCTCTGGGCGGATTTCCGCACCGTATCCTATCAAAACGGAAACGGCTTTCTGACACATGAGAAAATCGACCCGGAAACCGGCGAACCGGTTCTCGATGAAAACGGCAAGCCCGTCCTCGAAATGAGCAACCGCATCTTTGCGCTGCGCGGGATGTACGTCGAAATCGGCTGCGCCGCCGGCAAGGCGGGCGAAACCGTCACCGTTCCGATCTATGTCGCAGGCGTGCCGGAGCTCGCAGGCTTCCAGCTCACCGTCACACATGAACTGCCGCTCAAGCTGACCGATATCACCTCGAAAATCAGCGAGCAGCCGGGCTGGGATGGAAAATACGAATGCGCAACCAATCCGTCCGCAGCCGATAATCAGGGCATTCTCGTCGCTGCACAGGCAAACAACATCTCCCTCGCAGACGGCTTCGTGATCGGTGAATTCACCTATCAGATTCCGAAAGATGCCGCATCCGGCACACATTATGCAATCGAAATCGACCCCAGCTGGACAAAGTTCGTTTCCAAAGACTGCACCTATCTTGCAGCAGACGGCAAGCACATTGAAAACGGCGCATATCAGTACACCTCGCTCAGCGGCGTTGTGACAGTCCAGTAAGCATCCGGTCATAATCCCCCAATGACCAATAATGAAAAGGAGCGATCACTATGAAGAAAACAACCAGAATCCTCGGCACAATCTGTGCATCCGCAATCGCGCTGAGCATGTGCAGCATGTTTTCTGCATCAGCATCCGCAGCATCCGCCGTCCGCATCATGGGCGACCTGAACAATGATCTCGTCGTCGATGCGCAGGACGCGCAGGTGACGCTCGGCATCTATGTTGACGCGCTCTCCGGTCTCAGCAGCGATGATGTCAACAATGACAATGAAGCAGGCGACATCAATATGGACGGCAAAATCAGCGTTGAAGATGCAGCCAGCATTCTCAGCTACTATTGCCAGACGCTCGTCGGCGGTCAGCCGCTCTGGGCGGATTTCCGTACTGTTTCCTATGAGGACGGCACCGGCTTCACACCGCAATATGTTACCGACCCCGAAACCGGTGAGATGACACTCGATGAAAACGGCAACCCGGTCGTCCTCAAGAGCGGCCGCATCTACGCACTGCGCGGGCTCTATATCGAAGCAGGCTGCGCATCCGGTCAGGCCGGTGAGACTGTCACCGTCCCGATCTATGTCGCAGGACTGCCGAAGCTCGCAGGCTTCCAGCTCACCGTCAAGCACGAGCTGCCGCTCAAGCTGACCAAAATCTATTCGGATATCGACAAGCAGGAAGGCTGGAATCCACAGGATGAATTCACTGCCAATCCGAATGCCGCAGAGGATCAGGGCATTCTCGTTGCCGCGCAGGCTGACGACATCTCGCTCAAAAACGGCTTTGTGATCGGTGAATTCACCTACCAGATCCCGGAGGACGCAGTATCCGGCACACATTATGCGATCGAAATTGATCCGTCCTGGACCATGTTCGTATCGACCGACTGCTGCTACTCCAACGAAAACGAAATGATCATGAACGGCGCTTATCAGTATACTGCGCTCAGCGGTCTCGTGACCGTAAAATAAAACCGGGCTGCGTGCTTCCCTGACAGAGCACCGCAGCAAAGCCTCAAAAGAAACGCTGAATCAATCGGTATCTCCGATGGATTAAAAATGGGGCTCTGCCCCATACCCCGCCAAAGGGACTTGTCCCTTTGGAATCCCGATTTTTAGAAAAGTGATGCAAATACGTATCTTTCTTATCAGCACTTTAGCGGGAGTTTGAGGACAGTTTGCGAAGCAACACTACAGTTTGCGAAGCAACACTGTAGTGCCCTCATTATCAATCCGCCGGAGACACTTTCATCAGCGATTCCTTAACCCGTAAAGCAGCGGACACCGGGCATACGGGACCCGGTATCCGCTGGACTCCATACATCATTCAGACTTCGCCAAGCAGCGGAATCCGGCAGAGAGGGGCCGGATTTCGCTGTTTTTTATGCCTGTTCAACATCGTACCCGGCTGCACGGATCAGGCGGTTATACACCGCAAGCCCGACACCGTCCGTCCGCGGGGCACGTACATAAAGATGCGTAATATGGTTTTCATCCGCCTCACGCAGCGCTGCAAAAAATGCCGCAGCACGCGCTTCATCGGTATCGCCGTAGGTTTTATAGGGGATACCCTGTGCTGCACATGCTTCCGCATCGGCATCGAACACCAGCGCACAGACACCCGCTGCAACCCGCGGCTGCATGTACTGCAAAAATGCCGTCCTGTCGCCCTGCACCAGCGTCACCTGCGCATTCGGGGCGTAATGCTTGTATTTCATGCCCGGCGAACGCACGACTGTATCCGGGGAAATCTGCGCGAGCACGGCATCATCGACAATCACTCGCTTTGCGACCGTCTGAAGCTGCTCCGGCGTGACAAATCCGGGGCGCAGCACGCGGACAGTCTCTGCATCATCCAGCACGATGACAGTCGATTCCACGCCGCAGAGACAGCTTCCGCCTTCTACAATCGCCGGAATCCGCCCGTCCATATCCTGCATCATGTGCGCGGAAGTCGTCGGGCTCGGACTGCCGGAACGGTTGCCCGAGGGCGCCGCGATCGGTACGCCCGCAGCTTTGATAAATGCCTGCGCCACCGGATGCGCCGGAAAACGCACGCCGACCGAATCAAGGCCGCCTGCCGTCACCGCAGGGATCCGTTCCGTGCGCGGCAGGATGATCGTCAGCGGCCCCGGCCAGAATTTCTCTGCGAGTTTCTTCGCCAGCGGCGGGATCTCTCTGACCAGCGGCGCCCAGTCTGCGATATCCGCAATATGTACGATCAGCGGATTATCCGCCGGTCTGCCCTTTGCCGCAAAGACCTTGCGCACGGCATCGGGATTTCCCGCATCACAGGCAAGCCCGTAGACCGTTTCCGTCGGCATCCCGACAGGCTCGCCCTGCCGGATCAGCGCAGCGGCTTCTTCGATTTCATTTTCCTGTAACAGCTTGGTTTTCAAGTGGTATCAGTCCTTTCGCGAGCCATTCCCGCAAATTTCACGAATCGCCCTGACATATTGCGCCGGATGATTGATCGAAAAATCTCCGTGATACATGCCGGGCAGTTCCGTCAAAATACTCTCCGGCATCGCGCTGTGGATGCATTCCGCAGAACGCCGGATGCCGGAAACTTCCTTTTCGCCATAATATATATGTACATCCGCCGAACAGCTTCCGGCGGATTTTTTCAGCTGATACGATGTATTCGCTTTCATAAACGCGATCATATCCGCCTTTTCAACCGCGCAGGTATCGCGGTAATAATCCGCAAAATAATCTGCATCCATCCGCAGCTGTCGGAACTGTAATTTCGCAAACCATTTCTGCCGGATCAGCGGATAGCTGCATCCGAATGCGGGTCCGGCAAGTGCATGTGTCAGCCTTGCAGGGATGACCATTGCACTTTCAATCAGCGCATGTCGGCAGATATCCCCCTGCTGCGAGAGCATTTCCAGCACAATCTGACCGCCGAGCGACAGCCCGCCGAGCAGCTCGACCGTTCCGCCAAGATTTTCACGGATAAATGCAATCATCTCCGCGGCGTTGCTTTCTATCGTTGTAAAATGGCAGTCGCTGCCTGCGTGACCGTCCAGAACCGGCAAAATGACACGGAAGTCGTTTTGCAGCAGTTCAGCCGCCTTGCGGTAATTCCACGGTGCCAGGCCGCCGCCGTGCAGCAGCATCACGATTCGCTCATTGTTGCTGCCGTATTCTTCATACTTCACCATATCACGTATTCTGTCATGAAAACTGTTCTCAGAATTGCTTATTGTACCGTTTCGCGCAGGCAGCGAGGTACGTTTCCGTTTCCTCGATCAATGCTTTCAATGCAACCCGTCTGCGTGCAAAATCGGCTTCTGTCTGTTCAAAATCGTACCATGTCACCCAGTCGTCAAAATACAGCCTGATGTCTTTCAGCAGCATATCGGATACATCCATGAAATTGACATTGTGAACGGTTTTGAGCTGATATCCGTCATCACGGCGATTGATGATAATATGCGTATCATATCCGTATGAAGTCACGAGGCAGGTTTCTCCCTCCAGCTCCAGAAAAAACGAAGCGGGAATATTGTGCTTCAGTGCATTTTTACAGGAAATCAGCCAGTCGAACGGAATATCGACCAGATAGCTGACCTCTGCCTGAAAATCCCCCAGCGAAAAAACAGTCCATCCGTTTTCCGGCTTTGACAGCATATGCTTTCACCTCTGTATTCTGATATTTTTTCTGTGCGCACTTTTATTCTGCGCCGCCGGAGAGCTTCTCGGCCTGCTCCGCCTGTGTCAGCGCATCAAAGACCGCGTCCAGATCGCCGTTCATGACATCATCGAGGCGGTAGAGCGAAAAGCCGATGCGGTGATCGGTCAGACGCGACTGCGGGAAATTATAGGTGCGGATCTTCTCCGAACGGTCACCGGAGCCGACCTGTCCGCGGCGCTCCGCTGCGACCTGTGCATCCTGCTCCGCCTGCGCTTTTGCATAGAGCCGCGCACGCAGCACGGCAAGCGCTCTGTCCTTATTCTTATACTGCGAGCGCTCATCCTGACATTCGACGACCATGCCGGTCGGGATATGCGTCACGCGGATCGCGGATGAAGTCTTGTTGATATGCTGACCGCCCGCGCCGCTCGAACGGAATACATCAATGCGCAGATCATTCGGATTCAGCTCTAATTCAACATCTTCAACTTCCTGCAGGACGGCAACCGTCACGGTCGAGGTGTGTACCCTGCCCTGCGATTCGGTCTCCGGCACGCGCTGGACACGGTGAACCCCGCTCTCAAATTTCATCTTCGCATAGACATGATCGCCCGAAAGCGAAAATGTCACTTCCTTCGTCCCGCCGAGCTCGGTCTGATTGAGATTCATGATCGTCTGCTGCCAGCCCTTCCGCTCCGCATACATCGAATACATCCGGTGCAGCGAATGCGCAAAGAGTGCTGCTTCCTCGCCGCCGGCACCGCTCCGGATCTCCACGATCACATTGCGGCTGTCTGCCTCATGCTCCGGCATCAGCAGACGTTCCAGCTCTGCCGTCAGGTCTGCAAGTCTGGCAGATTCCTTCAGGCGCTCCTCCTGCGCCATTGCGCGGAATTCTGCATCTGTTTCCGGATCGGCAAGCAGCGCATCCAGCTCTCTGATCGCATCCCGGCATCCGGCATAGCTGCGGTAGGCCTCGACAACCGGTGTTAATTGCTTATATTCCTTCATGAGCGACGCAAGCTTTGCCGGATCGGCCGCGATACTGCCGTCCTGAAGCCGCTCAGTCAGCTCGTCATATCTCTGCTCCGCACGCCGGAGCTGCTCTTCAAACTGCATCTGATTCATCCTTTCATGCAGGCACATACAGATTTATTATATCACGTTTTCCGCAAAACGGCAAGCCCCTGCCGGAGCACAGCGCATGTTGCACAATATTTCGGATATTATGATACATTTTTCATTTATTTACAATTTGTTCTTGAATTTTTCTGTACAATATGCTATAATATAAGAAACAGCTTGGATTGGACGAGTCCGCTCAGGCTGATGACGTTCATAGTAAAACAGAAAATAAAGGATGGTGTAATATGCAAATTATGGATCAAATCACGTTCGGAAAGGCATTGGATTACTTCGGGCAATCCGTCGGTGCGCTGATCATTGCAGACCAGGACACCGATACCTACAAGGCGCTGGTCAGACGCGGCATCTTTGCGGAGATCCTCGAAGAAAGCGGAACCTACAAGGCGCTGATTCAAAAGCTCTGGTTCCATTTTAACAATTCTGACAAGGGCATCACCGAGGATTATCAGGTGTTTATCCCGATTTTCGGGAAATTCACCGGAAAGAACAGCAAGCGCCTGAAGCTGCTGGTCAATGAAGTCCCGCATATCGTGCAGATGATGATCCAGCCGATCGAAGGGACAGATTATAACCTGATCATCCTCGATGAACTCGATGAAAGCGCCTGTGAGGACGACACGGAAACGCTGAAAAAGGTCAACACGATCCAGAATATCTACCTCTATTCCATGTGCTTTGACCTGACGCATGATACGACAAGCAGCATCTCGCTGACAGAAGTCTCCGAAGATACGATGAATCCCGAAATCAGCTATTCGGACTGGCGCCTGATGATTGCCAATATGTTCCTCGAAAAGGATCAGCCCAAGTTCCTGAAGCGCTCGGATCCGGAATATCTGCGCTCGCATTTTGAGCCCGGACATATCGAATCCTTCGATATCCAGATGCGGAATCTGGACGGTGTATTCATCTGGGTCAAGCTCATTTTCAGCCGCATGGCTACCACGAATGAAAATGATTACCGCTTTGTCTATATGGTGCAGAATATTCACGATACAACGGTCAGTATGCAGGCAACACTCAAGCACTATGAAGAGCTCGCTTCCCGCGACCCGATGACCAAAATCTTCAATCACGGACGGCTGGAGACCGAGCTCTGCAATGCGATCGAAACGCTCCGGACAGACAAGAAACCTGTCTCTCTGCTGATTCTCGATATCGACTATTTCAAATCTGTCAATGACCGCTTCGGCCATGCTGTCGGTGATACCACGCTGATCCGCTTTGCAGAGGTCATTCAGGATGCGCTCCGCGATCAGCAGGCTGCATTCGGACGCTGGGGCGGTGAGGAATTTGCTGCGGTCGTTTATGATCTGGAAGGAGATGCACTCGCGGACACCGCAGAGCTGCTCCGCAAGCGTATCGAAGAAACAGAGTTTGAAACTGTCGGCTCGATCACTTGCAGCGTCGGCGCCTCTTCTCTGAAGCGTGAGGATGTGCTCGACACCTGGTTTGAACGTGCCGATCAGGCGCTGTATACCGCAAAGACGGAAGGCAGAAACCGCATCTGCATCAAATAAAATATACGCCGCCTGCGCATCTGCGCAGGGTCCGGCAATATCTGTGACAGGCAGTCCCGCCGTTTCCCGGCAGGGCTGCCTGTACTATTCAGCGCACAGAAACGCGCCCGCCTCATGAACTGATCCGCATATAAAATGAGCATCGTTCCCGAAAGAACGATGCTCATGATCAGGTTTCATGTTACGGATCGCAAACGATCAGTTTTCTGCCGGAATGACATAGAACTTCAGCGCTTTATTCGCAGCGCCGTCTTTGACGCTGAACCGGACTGCGCATGTATTTCCGTAGAAATCATCTTCATTGAGATCCGCTGCGAGTGCCTTGCCTTCTTCGGAGAACAGGTCAATGCCGGCATATCCGGTTACTTTGGAATTCAGGATCGCAACATAATCGCCGTCCTGGATTGCAAACTTTTCGCCCGCCTTGATATTGCTGCTGACCTTGGTAATATCACCGACATTATCGGAATTGAACCGATAGATATCAAAGCTTGCACCGTCATTCAGCAGCGTGCCGTCGCCCAATTTGACAACATCGGCAGAAAGCTGCTTTGCACCTTCAGTCTCATAAAAATAGAAAGTGCGTTCGTCTGTATCGTTCGCCAGGCAGCTTGTGCAGGAATAGACCTCTCGGTCACCCTCATAGCCGGCCGGCAGACTGTCGATACTGATTTTGTATGCGCGGTTATCCGAATTATAGCCGGTATGGTAAAGATCGGTGAAGGTATGGGTTCCGGTTTCATCGGAAATCCAGGTCGCGATCTTCTTTGCGTAAGTATCCGGCGCTTCGATCAGAGAAACTTCAACGCCTTCAAGCGGCTCACCGGTCACGCCGTTCAGGCAGCTGACCTTGAAGGAATTGCTGTAACCCGGCTGCGGCGCGAAATCAAAGACGATCTCGCGGTCTGCCTTGCCGTTCTTCACCGTGAAGTCGATGCCTGCGGACTTGTCAGTCA
>CAMNFV010000091.1 GCA_946537515.1 uncultured Ruminococcus sp.
CTCGAAAACGGCAGACAGCAGACGCTGGAGGATGTCGGCAAGGCGCTCGGCGTCACCCGTGAGCGTATCCGTCAGATCGAAGCAAAGGCGCTGCGCAAGCTCAAGCATTACAGCCGCAGCAAGAAGCTGCAGGGCTATATCGACTGAGCCGCGAACGGTCGTTGACAATCAGAGAATGTATTTGGGAGGAAAAGAATAAAATGGCTACACCTGAGCAGCAGCAGAAGGTCGAGCAGCTCCTCGAACGAATCAAAATGGCCGGAAAGCTCCCCCAGAATGAGCTGGATGCGGCATTTTCCGAAATGGAGTTCACCGACGAGGAGATCAGCCTCTTCTATGATCAATGTAATGCGCTGAATCTTGATTTTGCAGATGAAGATCTGCTGGATGATGATATCGAAACACGGCTGGATGAGGAGGAAGCACTCTCGCTGGACGGCGGCTCCTCTCCGGATGATCCGGTCAAGATCTATCTCAAGGAGATCGGCCGGGTTCCGCTTCTGACACCGGAGGAGGAAACCGACCTTGCACGCCGCCTCGCGGAGAATCCGAATGATACTGCGGCGAAAAACCGCCTTTCGGAGGCAAATCTCCGTCTGGTCGTCAGCATTGCGAAGAAATATGTCGGCAGAGGGATGCAGTTCCTTGACCTCATTCAGGAGGGCAATATGGGCCTGCTGAAAGCCGTCGATAAGTTTGATTATACCAAGGGCTTCAAGTTCTCAACCTATGCGACATGGTGGATTCGTCAGTCCATCACCCGTGCGATCGCGGATCAGGCGCGCACAATCCGCATTCCGGTACATATGGTTGAGACAATCACCCGCGTCAAGAAGGCTTCCAGCCAGCTTCTGCACTTAAACGGCAAGGACCCTTCAGAGGAGGAGATCGCGGATTATCTCGATATGCCGCTGGACAAGGTTCGCGAGGTCATGCGGATCGCGCAGGAGCCGGTTTCGCTGGAGACTCCGATCGGCGAGGAGGAGGACAGCCACCTCGGCGACTTCATCCCCGATAATCACGCGCAGTCCCCGAATGATGCCGCAAACAATACGATGCTCAAGGAGCAGCTCAATGAGGTACTCTCCACGCTGACGCCCAGAGAAGCAGACGTGCTCCGGATGCGCTACGGCCTCGACAATGAGCCGCCGAAAACGCTTGAGGATGTCGGCAAGGCGTTCAATGTCACGCGGGAACGTATCCGTCAGATCGAAGCGAAGGCGCTCCGCAAGCTGCGTCATCCGAGCCGCAGCAAAAAGGTTCGCGATTATCTCGAACACTAACAGAAAACGGCAGCAGATCCTTACAGTCTGCTGCCGCTTTTTCAAGTTGTTACTGGTATTCCCCCCATGCAAACAGCGCCCGTATCACCTGACATTCGGGCGCTGCTGCTGTGGAAGGGTGTATTGTTTCAGAGGGTTGAATGCACTCAGAACGCATCAATCAGATGCGCGATATATTTCAGGATCAGGATGACATCATCCGACTCCGGATTGCCGTTGCGGTTGGTATCCGCATTCCGGAGGCCTTCTCTGCTGACGATTGCTTCCGGATCCTCTGCGATCACTCTTGCGAGCAGAACCGCATCGGAAACATCCACTTTACCGGAGCAGTTCACATCGCCGAGCAGCCTTGCACCGGTTTCCGGTGCAGAAGTTTCGCTCACCGTGGAAACGGTCGTTGTTTCGGTAGTGGTCGATTCAGACGTTGTCGTTTCGGCGGTGGTCGGTTCGGTCACGGTCGTCTCAGAGATCGTTGTAGTCTCTTCCGTCGTCGTGACGGTTGTTGTTTCTGTGGTTGTCGTTGTCGTTCCGGCGGTCTGTTCTGCTGCCGATACGCTTCCGGAGAGGCTCTGATCCTTCAGCGTACCGCCGTTCGATGCAAAATCGCTCTTGAGCTTTCCGGTATCGGTCTGGAGCAGATAGCTGTTCGACGGGATATAGGATACCGAACCGTTTGTATCAAAATCGCCGTATTTATTAGCACTGGAGACCTTCTGGCTCTTGCTGCTTACGGTAACTGCCTGCATATCGCCCTTGCAGCCCGAAAGCGTATCCTGGAAGCTCTTGATCGCGCCGAGCTTGACCTGCTGCGGATTCTTGCAGTTCTCAAAGAGATTGTATTCCGAGAAGATATAGGCATTTGCGCGCGGATTCTGGCAATAGCTCTTCTGTCCTTCAAAGACATTGTTGTACATGTGGATATTCGCCTGACGTGCCAGCGGTCCGCGGGATTCGCAGTTCTTCCAGTAATTGTGGTGGAAGGTGATGTGGAATTGCAGATTGGAATCCGATGCGCCGACAAGATTTGTCTTGTGATAGCCCTCGTAGTAGTTATAGCTGTTGGTGAAGTACATGCCGCGCTTGAAATCGCAGGCACCGTCACCGCCGGCCTTATCTGATTCCGCAGGATTGGAGATCGACGGCGCATAGAATTCGTTGTTATGGATCCAGCAGCGCTCAACGGAAGCGGTCAGCGCATCGCCGGTCTGAACGCCCTCCATGCCGATGCAGTCTTCCGGAACGTTACGGAAGGCAATATTCCGGACCTCAAAGCTCTTGCCGAGATTCGGATTGCCGCTCTCGCAGATAAAATGCAAGCCCCAGCCGTTGATGCAGGCATCATTGCCGATGCCCTCGATTGTGATATCCTTGCCGGACTGCATTCTGGCCATGAAGCCGTTATCGCCGACGGAGCCGCCGTAATTATCGGAATCATAAGCGGTCAGCCCGGCCGGAGCCTTGACATTGCCGATGATACGGATCACGAGCGGTGTACCGTCCTTTGCGAGCTTCTCGATGATGCCCTTATTGGAATTGGCGGTACCGCCCTTGGATGTCTTGCCGCCGCTTGCTTCCTTACCGGATGAATTCAGGATATTGCCGATGCCGGAGACCGTTGTGCCGTCCTTGGATTTGACCGTAACGGTATCCTTGTTGGCATCCGTGACATAGAGGACGATCGCATTTGCTTTCAGCGTACCGGCATCGGAATATGCACCGACGCCCGCATTATAATTAAAATGTGCAAAGCCGGAACGATCCTGCGCGCCGACATTGATCTCCTTGATATCGACAGCACCCTTTTTCGTTTCGATATGCAGCGTATAGCTGCCTGCCGGCAGGCCGGGGATATCCACACGGACACCCTGCTGCGTATCGCGCACCAGATAAGTCAGATCATCGCCGGAGAGTGTGCCGCTCGCCTTGCCGCTGTAAGATACTGCGGTGACATCTGCATCCTGCACACCGGAGAGGACTGCATAGAGCATTTCATTCCAGCCGCCCGACTTCACGACCTTTAGATTGCCGGAAACGGCGCCCGTACCGCCGTTCTGTGTCGTTGTCGGATTCTGCGCGGTTGTTCCCTGCTCCGGTGCGGATGTGACGACAGGCGTACTCCCGTCGCCCTTGACTTCTATATAAAAGAGATTGGAGCTGCCGCTGCCCTTTTTGATCTCATGATTGCCGGCGCCGAGCGAAACCGTCAGCGAAGTCTTGCCGGTGATATCATATTTCTGGCTGTCAACGTAGATCGTTGTGCCGTCCTGAATGGCGAGCGTCAGTTCCGCGCTGCCTGCGGTCGTAAAGGTCACGCTTGTCGCGCTCTCCATTTTGAGGCACTGCGTCAGCGTCATGCCGTTATAATTCGATGTTCCCTTACCGGTCGAAAGATTGCCGGTAATCGTGAAATAGTCGCTGCTGATCCCCTGCGTTGTGAAATTGTGGCTGACCGTTCCGCTGATCGGTGCGGCTGCGGCTGTGACTGATTCCGCTTCTGCTGCGGAGACCTGCGGCATCGCTGCTGCCGCGCTGCTGATGCACAGCATTGCGGCTGCTGCAATACCGATTCCCTTTATAGCTTTCATCTGTTTTTCCTCCCAAAATCATGCTGCCCGATGCACCAGGCATCTATGCATTTTCTATTTCCCATTGACCGGTTGCATCCGGTTCCGTCTGTGCTGCGGATCGTGATTCAGACTGGGCTGCCGGCTGAGCAGCTCTCTGGGGGAAGAACTGCCCGCCTGTACAGTCCGGTGAATCCGGTTTCCATGATTATCATACCGCATCGGGCTGCACTTTTCAATGATTTATGGTACCGAAGAACTGCACAATAATCTGTATGAGAAATTTTTTTTGCAGGAATGTAATCCGGGCGCTCTGTTTTTTGTCTGTCTTTCTGAAGCGCTTCACAAAACAATCAAACCGGAAAGGAGGTGCAAAGTATGAACGACGCAGATTTGCTCGCGCTTTACTTTGCACGCGATGAACGTGCATCGAATGAAACCTATCGCAAATTCGGCGGCTACTGCTACACCATTGCAAATAATATCCTCGGCAGCGATCCGGATGCGGAAGAATGCGTCAATGACGTACTGCTGCGCCTCTGGGAGAAGATTCCGCCGGCGAAGCCTGACAATTTCTATGCCTACATCGCAACGATCACACGCAATATCGCACGCAACCGCTACCGCAAAGAAAATGCGCAGAAACGCGGCGGCAGCGAAACACCGCTCGCGCTCGATGAGCTCCGCGACTGCACGGGACCTGACACCGTGGAGCAGGAACTCGACAGCCGGGCACTCGGCGGCGTGATCGACAAATTCCTCGGGACGCTCAAGGAGCAGCACCGCATCATTTTTGTACAGCGGTACTGGTATCTCTGCTCCGTTGAGGACATTGCGGAGGATCTCGGCATCTCAAAATCAAATGTCACGGTCACGCTGATGCGGACACGCCTCAAACTCCGGAATTATCTTGAAAAGGAGGGATTCTTATGAAGCCGGAACAACTGCTGGATGCCATGGAGCATATCTCGCAGGATTATATCTCCGAAGCAAAGCCAAAACATGAGCTGCATCAGGAATCCCGCGTGGAGCCGCAAGCGAGATCCGCAGCAGAAACAGTCACACCCCAACCGACACAGCAGAAATCGCAGCGCTCCGGAAAGGATATCACAATGAGCAATCATTCTTTCGGTCAGCGCATCATGACAGGCGTAATCGCCGCAGCAGCCTGCGCCGTATTCGTCGGCGGCGGTATTTTTATCGCAATGCAGGCAAGGCAGAACCGTCCGGAAACCGCAAATTCCGGATTTGAAAACAGCGAGATCAAAGAAATCACCGACCGCAATTTCCTCGGCGGTGAGGGCGAGATCCATGTCATGCGTGATATGGAAACCATGTATGACGATACGAATTTCTATTTCAGCCGCGGATTTTATGTCGCGCCGCGCAGTTCAGAGAGTCTGACAGAGATGCGTGAAGTCAGCGAGAAGCAAAAAGAATATCTCTCGCATGTATTCGCTGACGGCGAACAGTTCTATTTTGCGGACGGCAATGCGCTTTACCGCATGGACGATCACGGAAAACGCGAGGATACACCGTTTTTCATCATTCCTGAATATGCAGACGGAACGAAAGTCGAATTCAGCAGCATCGACAGGCTGAACAATGATACGTATGTCATTCGTTATCTGGATATTCCCGGGGATACCGTAAATGCTCACAGCTGCCGCTTCAACGCAGCAAACCAAAAAACTGACATGCTGCCGGGTGACCCTGTCCCGCTTGACTTCTATCAGGAATCTGACGACAGCCTCCTGTATCGTTCGGCCGATTCCGGCGACATTGTACGATACACATTCAGCACCGGAGAAGCAGAAACCGTTTTCACAGACAATCACGAAATGATTTACGCTTCCTGGACCGTCCGGAACGATCAGCTCTATCTGCTCGCTGCAAAAACAGACAATCCGGAGAACGGAAATCTCAATTCCTACTGCAAAATCGACCTCGCGACAGGAGAATATACTGAAATCAATGCCGATCCGGATTTTGACGGATTTATAACCGACGGCGACAAGCTCTTTACCGTTGTCAATGCGGACACACAGCTTGTCTGCACCGATCCGGAATGGACAGCGCCTGAAACGCTCTATGATTTCGGCACGGCGGAGATTCCGGAGCGCTTCCGCGGCGAGATGCAGTTCAAGATGCCGTACTGCGCCGATGAAAACTATATCTATCTCCGCGTGGATGCAAATGCCGACCTCGATCGCGAGCTGCTCTTTGACCGCAAAACCGGCAAAATGCTGTACTTCTATCTGCCGGTGTCCGATCAATCTCCGCAGGAAACCGACGGTACCAATCTATTCGGCGGAACCGGCGCGATTCGTCCGGCGTGCATGAATAACACCGGCTACAGCATGTTCTTCTTCCGCGATGATAACTATTATTATGTTCTCTTCGGCAATCAATGGTATCGGTTTGCACCGGACGGCGGCAGCGGAGAACCGCTCCCCGACCGCGTAAACGGCGCCGGTCTGCCGGATCAGAGATTCCTCACCGACGGCGAAAATATCCTGACAACCAATCTCGTTCCCGTGACCGGCGGAAAAATGTATCCTTCGACTGAAGAGATCCGCAGTATGCTGAATCCGGAAACGCACTCTGACAATGATTTTATCAACCCTGTCAGCATCTTCCATGTTTCCGACAAATATTTCATGTTCCTCCGGACAGAGAATCCGGAAGATAACGGAACATACAAGGTCTTCCTCTGGCTGGACAAAGACGGCAGTCTGCTTGACATCATCGAGGAAAAGGATCCGATCGAGGAATTCGGCGGCTGCTTCACAGATGTGGAAAACGAGCATATGTATTACTGGTGCAGCGGCGCGGGCGATGTGCAGCATCCCGGTCAGTCTGTGACAATCCGCGAGCTCCCCGCCCCCGGTCAGACCGCTGACTATCAGACACCGACAGACTGTGCAGGTTTCTGCTGCATTTCCGGCGGCAAGACGCTCTATCTCAATGCAAACGGCGCACTCTGCGGTATGGAGGACGGCAAGCAGAGCATCCTCCTCGAAGGTCTCGGCAGATTCAGCAGCAGCTTCGTCCTGAACGATCAGCTTTATTATATGGATATGGCTGAGAACTACTATGTCCCACACGACAGCAACAGCCTGATGATGATCGACCTGAACGCTGCTTCGCCCTATCCGGTCGTAATCATGCAGTCAGAACAAAAGAACGAAGCCGGTCTGCTGGGCTGGACAGACAACGGCGGTCATTATGAGATCGTCCTGATGGAAACTGCTGCAAAGCGCATCCTGTTTATTGATTCGGAAACACAATCTATCATCAGAGAACTGCAAATCCCGAACGCTTCCGACGATGCAGACAACGCATCGGATGAAGATGAAGCGATTAAAAGCCGCGCGCTGGATGCAACAAACGCCTTTATCGACTACATCACAAATAAGAATGAAGCCGCGGCGGAAAACCTCAGCATCCTTGACCAATATCTGCTCAAGGACGGCAGCGCCTACGAAGATATGCACAATATTATAGGCGATGTCATCTGGAACAACGCATATACAAAACGGCTCGACAGAGAAATGTCCGTCACCAATCTCAGTATGGGCGATGAAAATACCGGCATCTGTGATGTGCATTTTGATTACCAGCTGATACACGAAGATGGATCTGCCCAGGACAATTCCGGCAATATCCGTTGGACATTCGTCAAAGACGGCGAGGAATGGAAAGCATCTGCGTATTCACTCTCTCCGTCGGACAATGCAAACAGCACCGCTTCCGCACAGCAGAATAAAGAGCTGACAGATGTTTCCGGCAGCAGCTTCCACGGCAAGCTGCTCAAAATCAAGGATCCTTCCAGAGTTTATCTCGGTGTATCCGGCTCCTTCGGCGAGACAGACGAAGGCAAACAGGTCAAAGAAATGGCTGCCGAATACGGTGCATACGCTGCGATCAATGCAGGCGGCTTTGAGGACCCCGACGGCATCGGAAACGGCGGTACACCGCTTGGCATCGTGATCTCGCAGGGAAAGCTGCTCTGGGGCGATCTGAATGAAACCTATGATCTCATCGGTTTTGACAAAGACAATGTCCTTCATGCAGGCAGCATGACAGGCAAGCAGGCAGTCGATCTCGGAATCCGCGATGCGGTCAGTTACAGTCCGATCCTGATCGCTGACGGAAAGTCTGTCCTCAATGAAACAGAATCCAACGACTACCGTATGCCGCGTACTGCAATCGGGCAGACCGCTGACGGAACGGTTCTGCTGCTCGTCATCGAAGGCAGACAGGCGGATTCCCTCGGCGCAACCAATCAGGAGATTATTGACATCATGCTGGAAAACGGCGCTGTCACAGCGGCAAATCTCACCGGCGGAGGCTGCTCGCATATGATCTGCAACAACGAAATGGTAACAGCCAGCCCCACGATGAACGGCCCGCGCAAATTGCCGGACTGCTGGCTGGTCGCACCGGAATCCTGACAAATATCACACAAAAAAAGCAGCGCACAGTCCGAAAAGACCGTGCGCTGTTTCATTTATGAGATTTGTTATGCAGGGAGCAAAATTGCCGAATCAGGATCGACCTGAACCTGCCCGCCTGCATCAGATCCGCCGGAAGATGTTCCGACAGAAACATAGCCATTCTTCAGGGCGCCTGTCTTATACTGCTCCAGCAGCGCATCCATGATATCATTGAATGTGATATCGTGCTTTGCGAAGTAATCGGAATAAGGCGGCTCTGTATACTTTTTCAGATAATCCGGCAGTGTGCCGTCTGCCTCATAAGCCGGGAAGACTTCATCCTGGTCCTCAATCAGCTGCATGTAATCCGTTGCGATCTGCTCCGAATAGGGCAGCAGCTCACGAATCGAGAAGAATACGCCGACGATGACCAGCAGGCTCAGAACCGCCGTTACAATGCCGAAGATTGCAAGGCCTGTGCCTTCCTGACGCTTTGCGAGGACGACGATACCGAAGATAATTGCGAGCGGTGCGGTGATGATATTGATGCCGCAGCAACAGAGTCCGACCAGACTCACAATACCGAGAATCAGCGATGCGATCGCGAGGCCGGATTTGCGCTGCTTCTGCGGCGGCAGCGTAACATTGACGCCTTCATAGCCGTTGAAATTCTGTTCCATAATAATCCTCCTTCCGGCATTTGCCGTCAGACATCCATTTCCCAATTCCAGTTGCGCAGCGGCAATTCTGCCAGATCATACGGCGTCCGCTGGTACACACAGTAATTGAGCCAGTTGGAAAACATCAGATTTGCATGGCAGCGCCACGAAAAGCGCGGCATCTCTGCCGGATCGTTATGCGGGAAATAATTGAACGGAAGCTCGATCTCCAGCCCCTTTTCCTTATCGCGGAAATACTCGGCGGCCAGCGTATTGCGGTCATATTCGGAATGGCCGGTGATAAAATACTGTCTGCCGTTGCGGTTCGCGACAATGTGAACGCCGGAGAGCTCCGAGCTTGTCAGGATGACGAGCTCCTTCACCTTTTCGATATCTTCTCTGCGGACTTCGGTATGCCGGGAATGCGGCACATCGAATACATCATCAAATCCGCGCAGCAGCAGCGACTTTTTGACCTCTGCACGATGCGGGAAGATACCGAACATCTTCTTCGGAAGCGCATATTTCGGTACGCCGAAGTGATAATAAAGGCCCGCCTGCGCGCCCCAGCAGATATGCAGCGTGCTGAAAACATGTGTCTTCGACCATTCCATCAGCTCGCAGATTTCCTGCCAGTAATCGACCTCTTCAAAGGGAAGCTGCTCGACCGGTGCGCCGGTGATAATCATGCCGTCATAGAATTTGTCGCGGATCTCGGTCAGCGTCGTATAGAATGCATCCATATGGCTCTGCGAGGTATTCTTTGAGACATGCGATTCCATGCGCAGCAGCGAGATATCCACCTGAATCGGCGTATTGCTCAGCAGGCGCAGGAGCTGCAGCTCGGTTTCGAGCTTTTTCGGCATGATATTGAGAACCAGGATCCGCAGCGGCCGGATATCCTGATGCGCCGCGCGGTCACTGTCCATGACAAAGATATGTTCATTGAGGAGCGCCTGATAGGCAGGCAGCTCCGGAGATATACAAATCGGCAAGAGAAACTGCTCCTTTCTCCCCCGCAATAAAATGGGGAAATGACCGCCGATCTCAGCCGGCGGTCACCCGAAGCATTTTCATTGCAGGGATTCAGACGGGGTGAATCTGCTTTTCCGCATCCCCGTGTACGCCGTCGAGACCGAACATCTTATCGCGGCGCTTTTCAAAGAACTTGACTGCGACCTGACCGAACTGTGCATAGGAGAGGACATCCTCTTCCTGCGTGATCCACTCAGCGCATTCCTCACGGAGCTTATCGAGCTCCGGCTCGAGCAGATCTGCCGGACGGCAGGTGATCGGCTCGGCATCCTTGAGGATCATCTTCTGGAATTCCGGATCAATCGGGAGCGGTGTTTTACCGTACTCGCCGCGAACCATTGCTCTGAATTCCTTGGTTACCATCTTATAGCGCTCGCCGCTGATGATATTGAACACAGCCTGTGTACCAACAATCTGCGAGGTCGGGGTAACGAGCGGCGGGAAGCCTGCATCCTTACGGACGCGCGGAACTTCTTCCAGAACAGCCGTCAGCTGATCTTCCTTGCCGGCTTGCTTCAGCTGCGAGAGCAGGTTCGAGAGCATACCGCCCGGAACCTGATAAATCAGCGTCTTCGCATCAGTTGCCAGCATCTTCGGATCGAGCAGACCGGATTTGATATACTTTTCGCGCAGTTCCATGAAGAACGGACGCAGCGCGCTCAGCTTGACAAGGTCAAGGCCGGTATCATATTCAGTACCTGCAAAAGCAGCGACCATAGATTCGGTCGGTGCATGAGAGGTACCGAGTGCGAGCGGGCTCATTGCGGTGTCGATGGCATCGACGCCTGCCTCTGCTGCCTTCATCAGGCACATCGAAGCGAGACCGGAAGTATAGTGCGTATGCAGCTGAATCGGCAGATTCGTCGCCTTCTTGAGTGCCTTGACGAGTGTCTCTGCACGGTAAGGTGTCAGAAGCGCCGCCATATCCTTGATGCAGATAGAATCCGCACCGGCATTCTCGATCTGCTTTGCATAATTGACGTAGTATTCATCGGTAAAGACCTCGCCGGTCGTGAAGCTCATTGCGACCTGTGTATGTGCGCCCTCTTTTTTCGCCGCATTGATTGCGGTTTCGAGGTTGCGGATATCATTCAGCGCATCGAAGATACGGATGACATCAATACCGTTTGCAATGGACTTCTGCACGAAATACTCAACGACATCATCTGCATAGTGGCGGTAGCCCAGCATATTCTGGCCGCGGAACAGCATCTGAAGCGGAGTCTTCGGCATATTCTTCTTGAGGATGCGCAGTCTCTCCCACGGATCCTCATTCAGGAAGCGCAGGCAGGAATCGAAGGTTGCGCCGCCCCAGCACTCAATCGAGCGGAAGCCGATCTGATCGAGCTCCGGCAGGATCGGGAGCATTTCATCCGTCGTCATGCGCGTTGCGATCAGAGACTGATGCGCGTCACGCAGTACGGTTTCTG